>CAYXWW010000031.1:0-233 GCA_964468905.1 uncultured Rhodoferax sp.
CGGCTGCACCGGCATTGCTGCCAGCCACCAGCACATGCACATCGCCACCGCATAGCAGGGCGGCCGTGATGGTATTGAGGGTTGCACCCTTGATGGATGCGTTGTCGTGTTCGGCAATAACAAGAGCGGTCATGATCAGATTACCTTCGCTTCAGTTTTCAATTTGGCAACCAGCGTGGCCACGTCTGGCACTTTGATACCTGCGCTGCGCTTGGGTGGCTCGGCCACAGTGG
>CAYXWW010000031.1:243-20744 GCA_964468905.1 uncultured Rhodoferax sp.
CTGCTTTTTCTTGGCCTTCATGATGTTGGGCAGGGTCACGTAGCGGGGTTCGTTCAGGCGCAAATCGGTCGTCACGACGGCGGGCAGTGTCAACGACACCGTCTCCAAACCGCCATCCACTTCGCGGGTGATGTGGGCTTTGCCGTCCACCACTTCTACCTTGCTGGCAAAGGTGCCCTGGGGCAGGTCCGCCAGTGCAGCCAGCATTTGACCGGTCTGGTTGCAATCATCATCAATGGCCTGCTTGCCGAGAATGATGAGGCCGGGCTGCTCTTTGTCGACGATCGCCTTGAGCAGCTTGGCTACGGCCAGTGGCTGCAGCTCAACAGCGGTTTCCACCAAAATGGCTCGGTCTGCACCGATGGCCATGGCCGTGCGCAGGGTTTCCTGGCACTGGGTTACGCCGCACGATACAGCGACGATCTCTGTGGCAATGCCTTTTTCTTTCAGGCGCACAGCCTCTTCAATGGCAATTTCGTCAAACGGGTTCATGCTCATCTTGACGTTGGCGATGTCTACGCCTGTGCCGTCTGACTTGACCCGTACCTTGACGTTGTAATCGACCACGCGTTTGACGCTGACGAGGACTTTCATTTGCTTGGCACTCCAGAGGGTTACAAATTGGTTTATCGACTTGACGTACAAGTCATCGCATGGATTCTATGCCGCTGTGCGCTCGCAATAGACCATTCAACAGGCCTTGCAAGCGATCCATATACAAAATAGAACGGTCGTGCTTTTTTGAATTATAGCCCGACATTATTGAATCGGCGCTATTCCTTCTTTTGAGAGGTCACTCTAGCGGCTATGCACCACCCGCTGCGGGTACGGAATGTCGATGTTGTGGGCACGCAGTGCTGCGAGGATGGCGCGGTTCACATCGGAGCGCAGACTCATGGAGACACTCTCCACATCGCGCACCCAATAGCCCACCACAAACTCCAGCCCGTCGGCCCCAAAAGCCGCAAGGTGAACCACCGGTGCGGGCTCCCGAAGCACCCGCTCTTGGGCCAGTGCGGCTTGCATCAGCAGCGCGGTAACCTGCTCGACATCGGTGTCATAGCCGACAGTTACGTGGGTGTTTTGGTGGAGATTGCTGTCGCTCAACGACAAGTTTTCTACACGGCTGGTAATGAGCAGTTCATTGGGAACGATGGACTCGCGCCCTACCGGGGATCGCACCACGGTGTAGCGCGCGTTGATCTGGGTGATGATGCCTTCAAAGCCATCGACCCGCACCGTATCCCCTATACGCATGCTGCGCTCGGCCAAAATGACAAAGCCACTGATGTAGTTAGCCGCCAGCTTCTGCAAGCCAAAGCCAATACCCACACCCACCGCGCCACCTAAAACGGAGAGCGCGGTCAGGTCAATACCGACAGCTGACAAGGCCAACATGAGACCCACAAACATCAACAAAGCGCGCGTCGCATTGCTGACCGCCTTGCGCAATGAGAGCTCGCCGCCGGTTGCCGCGCGCAGCAGTCGCGCCTCTATAGCGGCTGAAATCCATAGTGTGAGGATCAACACCACACTGGCCGTCAGCAGGCCTTCGATAATGTTGCGCACCGATAGCGTGGAGGCACCGACCTTCCAGGTGATTTGCTCCAGTTCCTTCAAGATCACGGGCAACAAGCCGCTGACCCACAGCACCATGGCCAACCATGCCACCCAGGATATGGTGTGCTCCAGCGACCGCGCCCAGCGCGCCTCTTCAAACGCCACGCGCAGCACCTTCACACCCACCCGTATGGCCACCAGCGCAACGAGCACCGGTATCGCCACCTTGAAAACCACCACACCCACCAGTGCGGCCAACACCTTCATGGCAACGGTGCCCAAACACAGCAGCACCAGGGGAAACAGCACGCCGTCTACCGCACGCTGGCCAAACAATATCGAGCGTCCGTCATAGGCACCCAACCCCCTGCGCAGCAGCGCCACGAGGCCCCAGGCCAACCCCACACAAAGGGCCAACACCAAAAGCTCAATCAACACCGTAGGCTGCGCAAAGGCGGCGAGCCAACCGCCCAGATCGTCAATGGGCACGGGGGCAGAAATTTTCATCGGACTTGTCATGGATTAAAAAATTCAGGTAACGTCCAGCCATGGACGCACAACACAAACTCAAATCGTTGCTCGATCAGCTTAACACGGTGATTGTCGGCAAATCTTCCCAAATACAAGACTGCGTAGCCTGCCTGTTGGCCGGTGGGCACTTGTTGATCGACGATGTACCCGGTGTCGGCAAGACCACCCTGGCACACGCACTGGCCCGCACCTTTGGCCTGCAATTCTCGCGCGTACAGTTCACGTCTGATCTGATGCCCAGCGACCTATCTGGCGTATCCATTTATGAGCGCGGCAAAGAGGCCTTTGTGTTCCACCCCGGACCCATATTCGCCCAGGTCCTGCTGGCCGACGAGATCAACCGCGCCAGCCCCAAAACCCAAAGCGCGCTGCTAGAGGCCATGGAAGAAAAGCAAGTCACCATAGAGGGCGAAACCCGTCCGCTGCCACAGCCGTTCTTCGTGATCGCCACACAAAACCCGTTGGACCAATTGGGCACCTACGCGCTGCCCGAATCGCAGATGGACCGCTTTTTGATGCGCATATCGCTGGGCTACCCCGACCGCCTCGCCGAGCGCGAGCTACTGGCCGGGCATGACCGCCGCGACATTGTGGAGCGCCTGCCCAGCCTGTTGTCGCTTGCCGAGCTGCAGCAACTTCAGCAAAACGTATTGGCCGTACATGCCTCAGCACCCCTGCTGGACTATGTGCAAGACCTGATCGCCGCCACACGCTCGGGGCAATGGTTTCTGCAGGGGCTAAGCCCGCGCGCAGGTATTGCGGTAGTGCGGGCTGCCAAAGCCCAAGCCCTGCTCAGTGGTCGCGACTACGTGGCCCCTGATGATGTGCAAGCCATCCTGCCCCAAACCATTGCGCACCGCATGATTCCTGTGGGCGACTCGGGGCGCGGCGCAGTAGAGCAGGTGCGCGCCATGGTGGCCGCAGTGCCATTGCCCTGATGACTCTTATGTGGAATCCCTTGGCACGGGTACGGGCACGCGTCAATCAGTGGTTCCTCAACCGCATCACGCCGCGCGACACCGTCACGCTGACCCAGCGCAACGTCTACATATTGCCCACCGGCCCCGGCTTCATGATGGGCGCGACGCTACTGGTGCTGCTGGTGGCGTCGATCAACTTTCAGCTCAACCTGGGCTATGTGTTGACCTTTTTGCTCACTGGCAGTGCCGTGGTAGGCATGCAGGTGTGCCACAACACACTGCGTGGCATAACTATGAATTTGATAGCGCCTGACGCACAATTCGCGGGGGCTAACGTCGCAATTGGCGTAAACATTGTGAGCAACCGGCGCACTGTGCGCTATGGCATTGGGCTGGCCGTTCTGGGCACACAGCACTGGAGCTGGACGGATGTCCCTGCCCACGGTAGCTCCAAGGTGCAGGTTGCGTTTCAGCCACAGCGCAGGGGTCTGCATCCGGTGCCCACGCTTACCGCAGAAACCCGCTTTCCGCTGGGCACCTTTCGTGTGTGGACCGTGTGGCGCCCCGCCGCCCAAGTGTTGGTCTACCCCGCGCCCGAGGTGCATCCGCCACCACTGCCACCCGGCGAGCCGCGTGCGGGTGGCCAGGCCACGGTGCAGCGCCACAGCACGGGTGAATTTGACGGCATTCGCCCCTACCGCCGGGGCGACCCGCTCAAGCTGGTGGTGTGGAAGAAGACCGCCAAGACCGACGAACTGGTGAGCCGCGATGCACAACAGGTGCAGCGCTTTGAGCTGTGGCTGGATCTAGCCCATACGGGCTTGGCGGTGGGTGCAGGCGCGGCGGATGGCGCGGCGCTAGAGCAAGCCTTGTCGCGCCTGTGTGCCTGGGTGCTGTTGGCTGAAAAGCAAGGGCTCCAGTACGGCCTGCGCCTGCCCGGGCATGAACTCGCACCCGGCACTGGTGAGGCCCACAAACGCAACTGTCTGCAGGCACTGGCCTATGTTTAAGACGCTGCAAAACCTGCCCCGCGAAGCGCGCGACACGCTGTTTCTGCTGGCCGTCATCGGCTGGATCATCATGCCGCAAACGGATAACTTGCCGGTGTGGTGCAGCGCGATGGCGGCGGGCTTGCTGCTGTGGCGGGCTTACCTCTCGGTGCGCAGCGCTGCCCTGCCCTCGCGCTGGTGGCTCATGGGGCTGCTGGCGGTGGCCACCGCGGCCACTTATTTCACACACCGCACGCTGGCGGGCTATGAGGCAGGCACCACCTACATCGTGGTGCTGCTGTCGCTCAAGACGCTGGAGATGCGCACCCAGCGCGATGCATTTGTCATTTTCTTCTTGGGGTTTTTTACGCTGCTGAGCAACTTTTTTGTTTCGCAAAGCCTGCTGGTTGCCATGGCCATGTTGATCGGTCTGCTGGGCTTGTTAACTGCGCTGGTCAACAGCCACATGCCGGTGGGCCGTCCCCCGCTTTTGAAAGCAGCCAAGACCGCAGGCTGGATGGCCCTGCTGGGCGCACCTATCATGGCTGCACTGTTTGTGCTGTTTCCCCGTGTTGCGCCATTGTGGGGCGTACCGGGCGAGACACCCGGCGCGCGCAGCGGCCTGTCGGCCAGCATGCAAGTGGGCACCATTGCCAGCCTGGCGCTGGACGAAAGCGTGGCGCTGCGCGTGCGCTTTAACGGTGCCCCACCGCCGACGAGCGAGATCTACTTCCGTGGGCCCGTGTTGTCATGGTTTGACGGGCGAGAATGGCGGCAGCAGCTGACTGCCCCTTTCCAGCGCCAGCAACCCAGTGCCAATCTGGAAGTTCAAGGCCCGACCATCGCCTACCAGGTGACGCTGGAGCCCAACAACCGGCCCTGGCTCATGGTGCTGGATGCCACCGCCACGCGGCCCGACATCAGTGGCTTCCGTGCGACGATGACGCCAGACCTGCAGTGGATAGCCGACCGCCCCGTAACCGAGCTGGTGCGCTACACCGCCAAAAGCAACACCACATTCCGCCACGGCCCACTCACCAAGGTACCGGCTCTGCAAGACTATCTGGACCTGCCCACCAACTTCAACCCTCGCACCTTGCAACTGGCCCGCGACATGCGGCGCGATCCGCGCAACGCCAGTGCCACAACACAAGGCATGGTCGATGCCGTGATGGAGCGCCTGCGCACCGGCGGCTACACCTACACGCTGGAGCCTGGCGTGTATGGCACCCACACGGCAGACGAATTCTGGTTCGACCGCAAGGCGGGTTTTTGCGAACATATTGCATCGAGCTTCGTGCTGCTGATGCGCGCGCTCAACATTCCGGCCCGGGTGGTCACAGGCTACCAGGGCGGTCAGATCAACTCTGTGGACGGCTTTTGGACCGTGCGGCAAAGCGATGCGCACGCCTGGGCCGAAGTATGGATGGAGGGCACAGGCTGGGTGCGCGTAGACCCCACATCAGCCGTGGCCCCCGCGCGCATTGGCAGCCTGACGCGGCTGGAAGCACCACGCAATGCGATCACCCAGGCGCTGATCCGCGTCAACCCGCAATTCAGCGTGCAACTGCGCGCCCTGTGGGAAGCCGCCAACAACAGCTGGAACCAGTGGGTGCTGAACTACTCCCAAAACAAGCAGCTCGACCTGCTGCGCAACCTGGGCTTTGAATCCCCTAGCTGGGAAGACTTGGCCTATGTGCTGATCATGTTGATTGTGGGCGTGAGCCTGTTGGGCGCGCTGTGGACCCTGTGGGAGCGCCATCGCCAAGACCCCTGGCTGCGTCTGCTGCACAGCGCCACAGTGCGCTTGCAGCGTGCCGGGCTGGTGCTACCCGAAGCCGCGCCGCCACGGCTGATTGCTACGCGGTTACAAGAACATCTATCTGCTGACAACGTGGGCGTTGCCGCTATTGTTCAATGGCTGCTGCGCATGGAAGCCTGGCGCTATGCGGCGCGGGGCGACTTAACGAGCAGACATGCTCTTACGCTCACTGCGTTGCAGCGGGAGTTTCGGGGATTGCGTTGGCCGCTTCGTCTTAGAAGCTAGCATTCAGTCGCCAAAAATACTCGCCGCCCATTCAGCCGCTATGCCATTTGTAGCTGCACAAGGATACTCTGCGAGGGCTGGCGGCATATCTTTCACATTGTCCAAACTACAATCACTTCAAATGCTGATCCAAAAACTGATCAATACGCTTCGCTGAATCGATATTTGCCTTGGGTGACCAAGGACCTCCTCCTTCAGCTGGGTAAGTCGCCCAAATCGGAACGTTGCCAGCCTTGGTCAGTGCTTCGCGAATACGTTTGCCATGTTCTAACGGCACAACGGGATCTAATTCACCGTAAGTCAGCAGTACGGGCGCTTTGATACGTTCTGCCACATGGATGGGTGAATTGGCACGCAGCATGTTGGCATCCAGTTTTGGGTCACCCACCATCTTTGGAAGCAAACTGTTGCGAAATGTGTCAGTGATGTAGTCGTCGACGCTCCAGTTGCCACGGACATATAGATCCAAATCCGTAAACGCCGAAATCGCCACGGCACAACGATATAGCTGTGGGTGCCGTGCCAATCCCATCAAACTTGCATAGCCACCATAGCCCGCGCCGACCACGCAAGCGCGATCATTGGACAAGCCCGCCTTTTGCGCCCAAATCAAAGCGTCCGCTACATCGTCTTGCATGGCTTGTCCCCACTGCTTGGCGCCTGCATCGTAGTGCGCAGTGCCATAACCTCTGGATCCGCGATACTCTGGCGAAATCACGGTGTAGCCACGGGATGCAAGGAACTGCCGAAACGAATCCCACTTCCAATATCCGTCACGTCGCCATGGACCGCTATGGATCAAGACCACTGTTGGCCCTGCTATGGGTTTGGTGCCGGCCTCTATACCGTCGCCCATGCCGACAGGCCGGGTCACCCAAACTGGCAAATCGCGCCCATCTCGTGCCTTGATATTGTGCATGTTCACACTGGCCATCGATTGCTCGTCAATGCCACGCATAAGCGACAGCGCTTGAAGCCATTTAGAGTCAGATTTTCGGTAAATCCAAATTTGGCCAGGCTGCTTGTCTGAATAGGAAAATACCCGTACCGTCATATCCGGTTCACCACAGCGCACACAAGTCATGGAGTTGACGCGGCCGGGTAAACGCGCATCGGCAAGTGCCTGCATTTCGCGCATGGTGGGATCAAACCACACGGTAGTTGCCGCATCAGTTTCAACATTGATGCCCAAAACACTTGCACCCGTGTTGTCACTGATAAAGCTGGCTCGGAGGTCAAACCCGGGCGTGCTCAGCAGCGGCTTAACCGAAGGCGCAAGCGTTGCAAAATCAAAGCTACTGACCACGCCGGAACCGTCTGGACCTGAAGATTGTCCAACATATAAATGCCCTGCCGTATCAACATGCATGGGCGTGGGCCGTTCACTAAACAGCTCTGTCTTGCTCAAGAGTTTCCATTGGTCTTGCCCTGGGCTGCGCCAATGCATGCTGAGCATGTTTCCTTCGCGCGTGTAGGCGATGCGTGGCTCGCCACTGGGATCAAAAAACCAACTGGAGGTCGCACGTGGCGCGTTGCTTTCCAGTGGAACCGTGTCACCAGTATTCACATTGAGCCAATACAACGGCATCCGGGCAATTTCATTTGACGCAGTAAATTGCATTTCCCCAACTACTACCACGTCATTCGCCCTGTCTTTACGAAACAAGGGAACCGCCAACAGCTTGTAGTTCCAAGGCAACATATTGCTGTTTGTGTCGTGCCCTGAAATAGCAGGCTTTCCCCATCGGGCAATGAGTCTGCGCAGGCGTGAACCATCTGAATTAACGGCAAAGAGTCCACGCGCGCCTTCAGGCTTTCCGTATCCATCTGAGTAATCTATGGCGGTGAAGATGAGGCGTGACTCGTTGACCCAACTGACGCTCCCTACGTCAACATCAGAAAACACAGCGACCGGAACGAGCTTGTCTGGTGCGTCCAGATTGAGTAAAAATAAACCCACGCGGGCCAGGGCATCTTGCCCGCGCTTTGCAGTAATGGCCAACCACTTGCCCGAGGGCGAGAGTTCCGATTGGATCACCGTCGGGTCCGAGAAAAAGACTTCAGGGGCAATGCGCGCAGCCAGACTGCTGGGGGTATCTGCAGAGGCGGGTGCCTGCGTTTGTGCAAGGGCAAGCTGCCCAGTGCCGAGCCCTAACGCACAGAACATAAATGTTGCCGCTGCTGAGAGAAGGCGGCAGGCGAATGGCTTTTTTGTCATGGCTGTTCTCTTGGAAAAATACATATTAGCTGATGCGCCATCACTTCAAATGCTGCCCCAAAAACTCCTCCACGCGCTTCGCGAAATCCACGTTGGTCTTAGGCAGCCACCCGCCATGGCCTTCGCCGGGATAGGTCACCCAGAGTGGCGTATTGCCTGCTTTGATGAGCGCTTCTCGCATACGCGTACCGTGGGCCAAAGGCACGCGGCGGTCTGCCTCGCCAAAGGCCAGCAGCACGGGGGCTTTGATCTTGTCGGCCACATGGATGGGTGAATTGGCGCGCAACATATCGGCATCTAGTTTGGGGTCGCCCACCATTTCGGGAATGGTGTAGCGGCGGCCGAAATCGTCAATATCATCATCAACCCGCCAACTGCCGCTTGCGTACAAGTCCAGATCCGTAACGGCTGCATACGATATGCCGCAGCGGTACAAGTTGCCATGGCGTGCCAGTTCCATCAGGCTCGCGTAACCGCCGTAACTGGCACCCATGACGCAGGCACGGTCATTGACCAGGCCAGCCTTTTGCGCCCACGCGAGCGCATCTGCCACGTCGCTTTGCATGGCCTGGCCCCATTGTTTGTAGCCTGCCTGTTCATGCACTTGTCCATAGCCCGCACTACCGCGAAATTCAGGCGAAATGATGGTGTAGCCGCGTGATGCAAGGAATTGTTCCATCGCTTGCCAGCGCCAAAAACCATCACGCACCCAAGGGCCGCCATGAATCATGACCACAGCGGGGCCAACCATGGGCTTGCTGCTCGCGTCTACTGCGTCACCCATGCCAATAGGACGTGTCACCCACACCGGCAGATCGCGCCCGTCGCGGGCCTTGATACGGTGCAGGTTGACGCTGGCCATCAGGCGTTCGTCAATACCGCGTCTAGCGCCAAACAACAGTTGCCACTTGGCATCTGCCTTGCGGTAGAGCCATAACTCTCCGGGCTGCTTATCTGAGTAGGAGCGCACGAGGACTGTCGTTTCTTGCGCACCACACCGGCCACAGATCAGGTTGTTTACTCGACCCGGCAAATGCGCATCTGCCAGCGTTTGCATTTTTTGCATAGCGGCGTCGAACCACACGGTGCCTTCCGCGTCAGCGTTGACTCGGACACCTTTAATGGGTTCGCCAAAATCTCCGGGAATGAGTCCACCTCGAAAATCGAATCCAGCTGCACGCACCAGTGGCTTGGCCGAGGGGGCATTGGCGGTAAAGTCAAAGGTACTGAGTACGTCAATGCGGTCAGGCCCATCGGGATGGGTCACATACAGTTGTCCGCTATCGCCCACGGAGTGCGGAACGAACGGCAAGTTCAAATAGTCAGCTTGAACCAGAAGTTTCCACTCGGTTTGTGCAGGTGCGCGCCAGAATATGCTGTAGTCTTTCCCGTCTCTGGTCATCGCAATGCGAGGCTCACCGCTGCGATCGAAACGCCACGCTATCGTTGAATGCGGCGCGTTGGTTTCCATGATTTGCATGGCACCGGTGTTCACGTTCAACCAATAGGGAACCACGCGGTTGGGTTTTCCCATGGCGTTGCGCCGAACTTGACCGACGACAACTGAATCGTTTGGTTTTCCTTCGCGCGCCTTGGGCACCATCAACAGACCATAGCTATGGTCTGGCAAAGCACCTTGCATGGCATTCGTTGCATCGTTGGCACGTGCCAAGCCCCGCGCAATCAGCACTACCATTCCGGTCCCATCCGGGTTCACCGCAAACAAGCCGGGGCCACCTACATCATCGCGTCGCCCACTAGGCGCGAGTGAATCCACGGTCTGAAAGGCGAGTCGCGACTCATTGATCCATCGCACGCCTTGAATATCAACATCCTTAATTGCTGCCACCGGTATCGGCTTGCCAGGTGCATCCAGATTGAGCACAAACAAGCTGGCGCGGGCGGCAGAGTCATCGCCCCGCTTGCTGGTGACTGCCAACAATTTACCGGAGGGCGACAGCACGGCCTCGATGATGCCTGGGTGTGCAAAAAAGACTTCAGGCGCAATACGTGCGGCCAGGCTAGCGGGAGTCTCGGTGGACGGGGTGGCACTAGTGCCCGTGGTAGCTGCAGGTGATCGCGCAAAGGCCATCTGGCTGCTAAGTCCCAAGGCAGTGACCATCACCACAGCAAGTGCGCGGCGCAGGCCGCAGCCCAAAAACTGAATCTTCATTTCTTTCCTCCCTGATGGTTTTGGATTTGCACGCATATTACCCCGTAATTGTTCGCGCAACCATTCCCGGCCATCAAAAATTCCTCGTCAACATATTGCTACATATTTGATAGCTTATGACGCCCTATCTGCGAGGGCTAAGCCTATCCGTTGTTGTTATTGTTGTTATTATTATTGTTGTTATTGTTATTACTGTTGCGCTGCTTGTCCTTGGGAGCGGCAGCACCCGCGAGGCCCGGCATGGTTAACAGCAAGCCGCCCGTTCCCAGCATGACCAGCTGCGCGTTCTGGCTAAAGGCCGCTCCATCAATCATCGAGAGTTTGGCCGCGTTGCACCACAGGGTTGCGGTTTGCCGGGCCAGTGGCACGTCGTGGTGCGCTACCACGCGGCCGCGGCTGTAGCAGGACACCACACCTTTCTGGTAGATCACGTGGTCTTCTTTTGCGCGTGCGTCGTCGGTCAACCAGCGCACCAGGGTTTCTTCCAGTTGGGTGCGCTCTGCCGTGTCTTCCAGGCGCAGCGCGTTCAAGAAGCATTCGACGGTGTAGGCGGCGCGTTGCAAATCGTTGGGCAGCATGGCAATGGCTCCGGTTCAGGGCAGGTAATGGAATTCGATATTCTGAAACGGCAAGTTGGCCGTTTGCACATGGTAGAAGGCGTTGTTCTTTTGCTTTTGGTAATGGTAGTCACGCAGGTAGCTGGTCGTTACAAACAGGTTATTCATCACGCCACGCAGAAAGTGTGCGCGGTGCATCACCAGCAGTTCTGACAGGTCGCACTGCAAAAAGTCCTCCCCACAGCGTGCGCTGGGGCTCAGGCAGTTGGCATATATTTGGTAGGTAAAGATGTGTTCCTGCTTGGTGCGCTGTTCGTCGCCATAGACCACAGCGGTGTCGCGCAGCATTTGCAGGTAGAGCGTATTGCGAATGGCCTCGTCGCAGTTGGCTTGCAACACATCACGGCGCAGGTGCAACACCACGCGGTCGCCCGGCACCAGCGTGTGTTGGGTGCGCTGTTGCTTAAAGAGCTGTGAATCCAGCGCCACGGTGTCGTCCCCTATCTGCAATACAAATGCCGAGGGGCTAAACAGCGTTTGCAGCACTGCGTCGCTGGCTATCAGCGCTTGCAGGGTGTTCTTGCTCTCGCCCAGATCATTGGGCAGCATCAGGCCCATGGGTGCTGGCGCTGTAGCCGCTTTCGCAAAAGCCAGGCTCGGGTGCATGGCGTGGGCGTAGTGCTGTACGTACTCTAGCTGCGCATCTGCACTGTCGGCTGGGTAAGACAATGGGTTGTCTGCGTAAATGGTCTTTTGCAGGCCGCAGGTGTAAGAGCGTGGGTTGCGGGTCTGGTACTTCACCACGGGGCAGCCAGTGTGGCAAGTAGACAGATGGCCGCAGCCTTGGCACGACTTGTCAAAGCCATGGGTCTGGTGCACCTGCCGGATCTTGCGCGCACCGTTGTCCAGTATGTCCAGCACCGGGTCGGTGAAAACATTGCCGTAGCGAAACTCTGCAATGCCCTGCCCGCGCACGCAGGAGTACACGGCGCCGTCACTTTGCAGCAAATAGAAGCGTTCACCGCAGTTGGACGCATTGGTGCAATACGAGGGCTTGAATTCGTCAAACCAGTTGCGCAGCAGGCCTTCTTCCAATTCAGTCCCGGTAAATTCGGCCTTCAGCGCGGCATAGAGTTGCTGCTGCTGCGCGGGCGTAGCGGGTGTCAGCGCACCTTCGCCTTTGGCGGCGCGGTTGAGCTCGGAGCCAAAGGCAAACATGAGGTTGAACTGGTTCATGTCAAAGCCCAGTTCC
Organism: uncultured Rhodoferax sp.; assembly: GCA_964468905.1. Lineage (GTDB taxonomy): Bacteria > Pseudomonadota > Gammaproteobacteria > Burkholderiales > Burkholderiaceae_C > Allorhodoferax. The sequence continues at coordinate 12,491 of CAYXWW010000031.1, forward strand.
CGGTGGATGTACCAGATGTCTTTGACCAAAGCCGGTATGTCGCGCAGGTGCTCGGCAGACAGCGTTGCGGAGATTTTTTTGGCGTGAGGGTAGCGCGCCAGAAGACGAATGTTCTGCAGCGTGCGGGGTAGCCAGTCGGTGCCACCGCGTGTCGTGCGGTAGCGCGCGTGCAGCGCCAGCGGCAAATCAATACTGGCGCTGATGGAGACCTTGTGCCGGTCAAACATGTCGTACAAGGGCGCAAACTTGAAAAGATTGGTCTTGATGTGGGGCGCGGACTTTTTGTGCCCCTGCGCGTTCAGTGCGTCAAAGTTTGCCAGGTAGTGGCTGCGGATCACGCCGAACAGCTCTTCCAGCACGTGTGGTGGCAGCGTGGTGACCTCACCGCCATGCAAGGACACATTAAAGGCCAGCACACCAGCCGCTTGCAACGCATCCAGCGTGTGGCGCAGCGTGTGGACTGCGCGCTGCGCATCCAGCTTAAGCGCGGCTTCGGTAGTTTGCTTGCCCAGGTAGCAATAGCTGCAACTCAGGTTGCAGCACAGCGTGGGCACATACAGCAAGTGGATGGAACGGCTCATGCTTTACCCATCTCCACCTGTGGTGAGGCGGCGCGCACCTTGTCCATGATTTTGGCCGACACCTTGTCAAACTTCTGGGCTTTGTTTTTGGCGATTTTGTCGGTCTTGCGGGCACCGGTGGGAAACTTGTCGCGCTCCAACACAAAGACCTGGCCGCTCAGACACGTCAGACCCAATCGACCTTTGGACGTAGACAGGGTCATGCTCTTGACGTTACGGTAATACAAGATGGCGTCGCCACACAGCAAATACCGTGGCCCTACCAGCAAGATCCGTGGGGCGGCAAACCAGGCAAACAACGCAGCAAATGTCAGCACAAAACCCGCAGGAATGACACCAAACACAAAGGACACCACCGCTGCAACTGCACAACAGGCCGATACGACTACGCGTGCCTTGCTGCGACACACCGGGCCGCTGTAATCGTATTTGAATCGGGCAAAGTCAGCAGTGTTCACAGTAGTCCTTTCAGCAACAACGATGACGCTTCACCAGGCACGCAGGCTCCCTTTGGCATGCGCTGTGTGGCATGCGTGTTGCATGTGCCGGGGCACTGCAATATAACTGGCTACACTGCAATACACCCCCCGTACCCAGCCCTGGCCACCATGCATTCAGTGATTCCATCGAAGACCGTGTCTTTTATCGTCAAATTACTTGCTATAGTTTCAATAGCTGCTTGTGCAATATCTGCGAGGGCTAGCGACCAAAATGACCAAAAGCCTCTGAGCCAAAAGAGCGAAAAGGCGATCACTGGCCACAAAAAGCACACCAAACATTCTGCCGCTTCCAAGCTGAAGGCCGAAGTCAATGGCCCGTTGTACGCTACCCGCCCCGACGCGCTGCAGGAAGCCGACGCCATAGCCCAGCGCTTGGGCCTGGAGCCCAGTTGGGTGCGCCAAGCCATCGGCCAATCGCGCTACATGCCGGGCATTGCGCGGGCCATTGCCCCACCCCCTGTGGGCACACCGAAGAACTGGGCCGTGTACCGCAGCCGCTTTATAGACCCGGTGCGCATCCGGGCCGGTATCAAATTCTGGCAAGACAACCGCGAGACGCTGGCGCGGGCTGAAGCGCAGACTGGCGTGCCAGCGGCCATCATTGTTGGCATCGTGGGGGTGGAAACCATTTACGGCCAACAAGTGGGCACTTTCCGCGTGATGGATGCACTGACCACGCTGGCGTTTGATTTCCCCGCCCAACACCCACGCGCCCAGCAACGCAGTGCATTCTTTCGCTCGGAACTGGAAGCCTTTTTGAGCCTAACCCACCGCACTGGCACGGACCCGCTGGCGCTGCGCGGCAGCTACGCGGGTGCCATGGGCTTGCCGCAATTCATGCCGTCGAGCTGGAACAAGTATGCGGTGGACTTTGATGGCGATGGCCGTGTGGACCTGTTCCACAGCGCTGCCGATGTGATTGGCTCAGTGGCCAACTACTTCAAGGCTTTTGGCTGGAAGCCGGGCATGCCCACGCACTACCCGCTACGCCTGAAAGCCGAGGGCCTGGAGAAGGCTGCCCTGCTGGCACCCGACATACTGCCAACCTTCAGCGCAGCGACCATGGTGGCGCTAGGGTGTGAGCTAGACGCAACGGCGCAGCAACACATTGGCCCGCTGGCGCTGGTTGAGTTGCAAAATGGCGAAGAACCAGCACTGTACCTAGCGGGCACGGAAAACTTTTACGCCATCACCCGCTACAACTGGAGCAGCTACTATGCACTGGCGGTCATAGAGCTGGGGCAGGAAGTGACCGCCGCCATGTCAAAATAGGCCATGATCGAACCCACGTTCTCACCCGACGCCCCGGCACCGGCACCTGTAGTTGCAGCCAGCTCGGCCCCTGAGGAAGACGTCACCACGGCGCTGTACCGTGCGGCCATTGGGCCGGTGAGCAACGCCTATTACATGCCGATCTTCAATCGTTTTGAGGCGGCAGACCGTGCGGGCATCAGCTGGAACACTGCGGCCAGTTTGGCAACGCTGAATTGGCTGGCCTTTCGCAAACTCTGGGTAGCCGCACTGGCCTACGTGGGAATTTTGGTGGCGGTGGGCTTGCTGGTGTTTGGCATTGGCCACCTGGTGTTCCAGTTTTCTGACACGCTGTTGATGGCCCTGGGTTTGGGGTTTGGCTTGGCCGCGTTTGTGTTGCCCGGTTTGTTTGGCAATGCCGTGCTGCATGCAGACTGCCGCAAGCGTATGTCTGTTGCGCTCACGGCCCACACCAACGTATCAGATGCCTGTGAGCAGCTCCTTGCCCACGCGCCCACGCGCCGCCGCGCTGTCTGGCTGGCTGGCGTCAGCGGTGGTTTGCTCGCCCTGGCGGCATTTTTGTACGTGCAAATTTCGGCACTCAGCAACTTGGCCGTTATGCCGCAAGGGGCACTGGAACCCGGTCACGTAGCGGTGGTGCCCCGCGTAGCGCAGGTTGCAAGTGCAGCATCGGCCGCAGCGTCTACCAGCGTCACGGCTTCAGCGCCTGCCACCGCAGCTTCTGCCATGGCCTCTGCACCGGCCATGTCGGCTTCTGCAGCAGCCTCTGCAGCGGCTTCATCCCCTGCGTTATCCTCTGCCTCCGCGCCCGCATCGGCAGCAGCATCTCCTGCCGCTTCTGCACCTGCGTCAGCGCCCGCCTTGGCAGCCTCAGGGCCTGCCAACACAAAAGGCGCCTCCGCTTCTGCTGTGCCCGTCACTGCCCCCCTTGCGGCTGCATCGTCACCCACAGCATCAGCACCCGCCCCGGTCAAGCAAGCGTCTGCCCCCGCCGTGGCCGCATCCCACCTCGCCAAAGCCAGCGCCAAGCCCGACAGCAAAGCCGCACTACCAGCAAAACCTGAACGCGCAAAACCTGAACACGCGAAACCAGAAGCGACACAAACTGTTGTTCATCCTAAAAAGACAGCCGAAGCGGTCAAGCCACCCGTTGGCAAGCCCTCGGCTGGCAAGCCGTCTGCCGCAGCCTCCAGCAAAGCCAGCGCGCCAGCCAGTGAAGACAAACCGTATTTCATCAACGTCGGCTTGTTCTCCGTGCCAGAGAACGCTGCCAATGCCCATGCCAAACTGCAACTGGCGCAACTACCTTCCGTCTTGAAAGAACTCAAGGCCAAAAAGGGCCGCCAGATTCGCGTGCGGGTGGGGCCTTACGCCACCCAGGCAGAGGCACAAGCCGCTGCCGAAAAAATCAAGGCGTTGCAGCTCGATGCCATGATCGTGCAACCGTGATCACCAGCATAAACAAATGAATCCAGCCGACCGCGCCACAACCAAACTCGACCTCAGTTTTACGCGGGTGGTCGATGTGCCACGCCCATCGGTATGGCGGGCCTGGACTGAGCCTGAACTGCTCATGCCATGGTTTTGCCCACTGCCGTGGAAAACTGTCGATTGTGAAATCGACCTGCGGCCAGGTGGCATTTTTCGCACCACCATGATGTCGCCTGAAGGCACGGAGTATCCCAATGTGGGCTGCTATCTGGAAGTGCTGCCCAACGCCAAACTGGTGTGGACCAACGCCCTGCTACCAGGCTTTCGCCCCAACGCCGTTGCGCAGACGAGCGGCTCGAATGACGTCAACTTTTTGTTCACCGCCAAGGTAGAACTCGCAGACCACCCACAAGGCACCCGCTACACCGCCACGGTCATCCACGCCGACGAAGCAGGCTGTCAAAAGCACGCCGACATGGGTTTTGAAGGCGGCTGGAGCACCGCTCTGGATCAACTCGTAGCCATGGTTAAAAAGGGAATCTGAACCTAACGGGAATGACAGCCTCATCGGGCTAGGTAATCTTAAAGACCGTCAGCACGGTCTTCGAACCCGCTTTTTCTTCAAACGCGGCCCACTGCTTGATGCCTTTGACCAGCACCCGCGTGCTCACATCTTTCACTGACGTTTTGGTCTTGCGCTTGGCAGTCAGCCAGTCTTGCACATGGGGGTAGGTTGTGCCAGGCTGTCCCACCGGAACCAGCAGTGTTTTTTCACCCATGGCTCCGGCAGATGTCACGGTGATTTCGGTTGCTGGCATGTTGACCTCTACACCACCACTGGCTCTGGCTCCAGCAGAATGCCAAAGCGTTCATACACGCTGGTCTGGATCGCCTTGGCCAGAGTCATGACTTCACCACCCGTTGCGCCATTGCCGTCGGTGCCCGCACCCCGATTGACCAACACGAGCGCCTGCTTTTCGTAGACGCCTGCCTGCCCCACGGTTTTGCCTTTCCATCCGCAGGAGTCAATGAGCCAGCCAGCGGCGAGTTTGATGGACCCATCGGCCAGGTGGTAGTGCACTACCTTGGGGTCGCGCGCGATGATGTCGGCACACTGCTCCGGCGTAACGGTGGGGTTTTTGAAGAAACTACCCACGTTGCCCACCAACTTGGGGTCGGGTAGTTTGGCGCGGCGAATCGCGCAGACCCAGTCAAACAATTGCTGTGCGGTCGGATGGGTACAGGCGTGCTCGGCCATTTTCTTTTCAATGTCGGCATAGCCCAGTACGGGCTTCCATACCTTGGGCAGGGCAAAACGCACCCGCAGAATCAGGGCACGGTCTTTGAGGCCCAGGGTTTGGTGCGTGCCGCGCTGAACGGTGCCGCCATGTTTGAACACAGAATCGCGGTAGCCAAAGGCGCACTGCGCGGCATTGAGGGTAAATATGCGCCCAGTCTGCAAGTCCATCGCATCCAGCGATTCAAACCGGTCTTGCAACTCCACACCATAGGCACCCACGTTTTGCACGGGCGCGGCCCCCACCGTGCCGGGAATCAGCGCCATGTTTTCCAGGCCTGGGTAACCCTGCTCCAGCGTCCAGGCCACAAAATCGTGCCAGACCTCGCCCGCACCGGCTTCCACGATGAAGGCTTTTGCGGTTTCGCCCACTAGGCGGCGGCCTTTGACCTCGACCTTGAGCACCAGCGGCTTCACGTCGCCGGTCAACACAACGTTGCTACCGCCGCCGAGCACGAATTTGGCGGCTGGCCCGTACTGCGGGTCGGCCAGCACCGCAAGCAACTCGCTCTCATGGGCAATGCGCACCAGCGCCTGCGCTTTGGCAACGATGTGGAAGGTGTTAAAGGGCTGGAGTGGGACGTTTTTCTCGACTAACATGGCGGGATTGTCGCACCCGGGTGCGACGCCCCCATCAACCAGCCTAGAAAATCATGCCTTCATTTGATACCGTCTGCGAAGCAGAATTGTCCAAAGTCAAAAACGGGGTAGACAACACCTCGAAAGAAATCTCCACGCGTTTCGACTTCAAAGGAACCTCGGCGGCCATCTCGCTCAAGGACAAAGAAATCACCCTCATTGGTGATGCAGAGTTTCAGCTGGACCAGATTGAAGACGTGTTGCGCAACAAGCTGACAAAACAAGAAGTGGACGTGCGCTTCCTGGATATTGGCGATGTGAAAAAAATGGGTGGCGACAAGGTAAAGGTCGTGATCAAGGTGCGCAATGGCATTGAGACCGAAGTGTCCAAGAAAATCCAGCGCCTCATCAAAGACAGCAAGATCAAGGTACAGGCCGCCATTCAAGGCGATGCCGTGCGCGTCACCGGTGCCAAGCGAGACGACCTGCAGGCCGCCATGGCCTTGATCCGCAAAGACATTGCGGACTTGCCACTGAGCTTCAACAACTTCCGCGACTGATCGTCCGAAGCTGTTCACACCGTAGAAGGCCACAGTGCGTATCCAGAGCGCCAACGAATACGAAGACCTACAGGCGCTGTGGTCGGACCTGGAATCTGGGCTGGGCATTATTCTGGGGCACTCGGACAGCACGCAGCAATTTGCGCAGCGGGTGCTGCAATACGACCGGTGGATGCAAGGCCTGATGCAGCGCGATGCCGATGTGGGCTTGTATTTGCTGTTCCAGCTGGCCAGCAACTCACCCGTGGGCTACAGCGCATCCCACGCACTGGTATGCGCCGTGTTGAGCCATCTGCTTGCCAAAGAACTAGACATTGAATCGACGGACCGTGACAGCCTGGTGCATGCAGCATTCACCATGAATATTGGCATGACAGCCCTGCAAGACACACTGGCCACACAGATCGAGAAGCCCAGTTCTGATCAACAAGACGCCATTCGCATGCATACGGTGAAAGGCTCCCGCATGTTGGCCGATTTGGGCGTGCTGGACTCCATGTGGCTCGACATCGTGTCCGCCCACCACGACGACACCATGAACAAGTTCGATCTGCGCACCTCGACGCCGACCACGCGGCTCACCGGCATACTGAAAGTGGTGGACCGCTATGCGGCAATGATCAGCCCCCGCGGCTCGCGCGAAGGCCGCAGTGCCTTTGACTCTGCGCGTTCGATTGTTGCTGGAGCATCGTCTTTGACCGACGAAGTTGGCCATACGCTGGTGCGGGCCGTGGGTCTCTACCCGCCCGGCACCTATGTGCGACTTGACAACGATGAAACCGCCGTGGTCTTGCGCCGCAGCGACGTGGAAAACCACCCCTATGTAGCGTGCATCGCCAAGGCGAACGGAGAGATGATTCCCGCCCCACGCCTGCACGCCACTGCAGATGCCAAACCCAAGATAAAGACTGCGCTGCCGGTGTCGGCCATTCGGGCACGCGTCAACCACTTTCACATTCTGCGGCTGGGTGCGTCGGTTGCTTGACCAGCTTCACCGCATGGCCGCCCCAAGGTGAAGCGCCCCCTCGGGGGGCAGCGACCCGCGCAGCGGTGGAGCGTGGGGGCCATGTTTCAGGTTTTTTTCTTGCTACCGAGCTTGGACTCCGTGCCCTTGATCAGGCGCGAGATATTTTCACCATGGCGCCAGACCAACAGCATGGACATCACCGCCGTTGAAAACACGATGTACTTGTCCATGGGCCATGCCACTCCATCGCCAAAAATGTAATACACCGGCGCAAACACGGCAGCTGCCAGTGATGCCAGTGACGAATAGCGAAAGAAGTAGGCAATGATGGCCCATGTGACCAGCGTGGCCAGACCCAAAATCCAGCTGGTTGCCACCAGCACGCCCAAGGCTGTGGCCACCCCTTTGCCACCCTGAAAGCGAAAGAACACCGGGAACAGGTGGCCCAAAAAGGCAGCCAGGCCCACCAGCGCTACCGTGCCATCGCCCAAACCGTAGGCCGCGCCATACCACTTGACCAGCACCACCGGCAGCCAGCCTTTCACAGCATCCAGCAACAGGGTCACCACCGCCGCCGGCTTGGAGCCCGAGCGCAGCACATTGGTGGCACCGGGGTTTTTGCTGCCATAGGTGCGCGGGTCATTCAAACCCATGCTGCGGCTCACAATGACCGCAAACGACAACGAGCCCACCAGATATGCGGCCACAACAGCCAGCACGGGATACAAAGCAACGAGGGATTCCACAACCAGTTCTCCAGAGTTCAATCAGCCAACGCGCACTGTACCCGCTTTGCCGCCAGCAATTGCACGCACACATCGGGCGCAATGCCCACCAAATAGCCACGCCGCCCACCATTGATCAAGATTTTTGGCAGGGCCAGAATGCTCTCTTCGATATAGACCGGCATGGCCCGGCGCGTACCAAAGGGCGAGGTACCGCCCACCAGATAACCGCTGTGCCGGTTGGCCACCTCGGGGGCGCAAGGCTCCACGGACTTGGCTCCAATCTGCCGGGCCAAGTTTTTGGTGGACACCTTGCGATTGCCATGCATCAGCACCAGCAAG
>CAYXWW010000031.1:20754-26586 GCA_964468905.1 uncultured Rhodoferax sp.
CTTGGCATCCTGGTCCTGCATCACCAGGGTTTTAACCACGGCAAACGGATCAAAACCCAGCACCTGCGCGCTGTGCTGGGCACCACCGTGCTCCAGGTATTCGTAAGGGTGTTCGGTGTAGGCCACTTTGTGCGCCTTGAGCAATTGGGTGGCAGGGGTTTCGGAGACATGATCTTTTTTGGCCATGGCGCTATTTTCGCTGTAAGAATACAGTCGTCTGATCGACTAGAGTGGTGCGCTACCGGCCTATGGGGCCTGCACCCTTTCAACAGGAATCCACCGTGAAAAAATTGCGCACTCTTATATTGAAGGCAAACCCCTGCCAGCCAAACTGCCGCTGACCTTGTTGATCGACTCCAAGGGTCAAGAGGTCCTGCGTTACGAAGGGCGCCTAGCCCCTGGCATGCTGACCGGCTTGCTTAGTCCTGACAGCTAGCTCTTGTTCAAACGCGTCCACCTGCTCAGACAGCGCCCGAGCTTGGGCGCGCAGGTTGGTGGCAGCCTCCGTCAACTGCGGGCGCACATCGGCTACGCGCCAAGTGTTGCCATCCCTAACCAAATATCCGGCTTCGACCAGCTCATGGTACGCCACAGATGATGCGCTGGCGTCCATCTGTCTTGCATAGTTGGACATCGATCGCGCCAATTCAGCAGTGTTGGGCACTGCCGCACCTACATGCAACGCTCCACTGTCTATCAGGCTTCGCAAGCGATCTACCACCTGGGCGCTTTGGGGAATATCGCTGGGTTTGCTGATCTTGCCCATGCGCTGCGCAAAATCGTCCGGTACGCCCTGCGTCCGCCAATCGGGATTCAACGCACGCGCCTGTGCAAGCGTGTCCAGATGTGAAACCTTTTGCATAACCAGCGCCGCTTGCGCATGGCTTTGATCAATTTGCTTATGCACTGCGACGGCCAAATTCTGGGCCTGCGTATGGGCTTCTGCCAGCTGAGTGCGGGCTTTTGCCCTCAAGAGCGGTCGCACATCTGCAACGTGCCAGGCACCGCCAATTTTTTCCAGGTATCCGATGTGCTCCAGCCCTGTGAATGCCTCCAAAACGGTTCCCTTGTTCACGCCAAAATCCACACCCAATTGCTTCATCGTGGAAAACTCGAATCCCGCTGGCAAAGTGCCATTGTCTATGCGTGACTGCAAACGATTCATGAGCTGCGTGCATTTAGTGATACCACTGGTCGGGTCCACAACACCTACCAATTCCCCAAGCGGGGACGAGGCATATCGCTTTCCTAAATGCTGCTCTTGCACCACCACATCCAGGTGAGAAACCTGCCGCGTGACCACTTCAAGACCTTGCTCGGTCTGCGTGAGGCCTTCACGGGCTTTGGCAAACAGCGTGGGCGCATCTGCTACCACCGCCTGTCGGTAGGTGCGCACTATGAGGCCACTGTCGGCCAGCCGATCATAGGCAGCTTGAATGGGTTTGTAGCTGAACGAATACTCGGCAGCCAAAGTGACAGTGGATGGCAATTGGCTTCCCGGTGGCAACGTCCCACGCCGGATTTCACGCTCCAGTTTGTCTGCAACAGCACGACCAATGTCACTGAAGTCATTTCCACTAATGTCACCGAGAACTCCCCGCACATCGTGAGCAGAAAGACTCTGCGAGGGATGGAGTGTCGGCTGTGAAGCCCTTTTTGCCTGTAGCACCGCGGCGGCCTCGGCCAGCGCGGCTTGCTGCCTGGCCCACACTGCAAGGCCCTCTTCTTGGGAGGCAGACACCGCCACCTTTTTTCCATCCGCAGAACGGATCAACCGGCCCTGGCAGGCCAATGCTTCGTATGCCATATGCACCACGATTGGGGTAACCGAATACTGTGGCGCCAGTTGCGTGGTCGATGGCAATAGCGTGCCCGGCGGGAGCTTCTCAATTGCCGGAGCCAGCAGCACCGTAAGCTGCCGGGTCAACGTTTTGCCCTTGCTCAAATCCAATGGTCCGCCGACCAGCGCCACAAAGTCTTGCACCGCGTTTTCCGCCTTCGCTGCCTGTGCGGCACGTCTGCTGGCCCAAGTTTCCAGGCCCTTGATCGTTACGACATCGTTGACTGCAAAGACTTTCGCGTTACCCGACATGCCCGATTGCACGAGCCACGGCTTGCTGTCAATGCTGCCCTCGCTCACCTTTGCCAGCGCGTTATAAGCCTGTAAAACATTGGCATCCGAAATATGGGGGCCAAGCGCATGTGCCAGTTCTACCGTGGTTGGCAATTGTGCGCCTGGCGGCAGCGCTCCACTCTTCATTGCAGCCTGGAGCCGATCAGTCAGCTCGCGGCGCATATTCATGGCCCCGATGTGATTCCAATCCAAATCACCCAAAATTTCCTTTAGCGCTTGCGCCGTCACGGACTCTCCTGCGAGGGCTGCGTCGCGCTGTGCCCCCTTCTGCCCACCACCATCCTCCACCGGATGAGGCTCCCGCTTCATAGCCACCAGCAACTCGGGCGGGCGATCAATTGCCGCCATGGCCGCGGAGAGTTGCGGATGCTGTTCCGCAGTAAAGACTTGGGGTGCACGCACATTTGCCTCATCCAGGACGCTCGGCATACTCGCCTCTACCGACGCAGCCACTTCGCCAACCACCGGCGTCGCCACAGCCGCACCAGACTTGCCCAGTGTCTTGCTGACTTGGACTACCGCGTTTTTGATAACCGAGAAACCACCCACCGTGGCAATGTCTCCCAGCGCCTGGCCAACGGCGTGCGCGGTGCCCGGGGCGCTGTTGGCGTCAATCGAGGTTGCAACCGGCGCCACCACCGTAGCAATGGCGTTTGCCACGGGTAGTGGCATGGGGATAACTCCCTCCAAATGGGTGGATAAGGCGTTGATGACTTTGACCGACCGGGATACGTCTTGCGTGACGACCAAAGTGGCAGCGCCAGCATAACCCGCCAGTACGTGGGAGCCTGTATTGACCAAGGCTGGGCCCAGGTCTGCAGCCAGGGCTAGCCCGAGCTTGACTTCCCCCGGAACGGCTTCATAGAACTTTTGCGCTAGGGTGGTGCCGGTTGTGACGAGGTTGCGGACGTCTTCTTTGAAGGCGCTGCGTCCGGCCTCTTGGGATATTTGTTCGAACCGGGCCACGGTCGTGGGTTGGGTGGCGTCGGGTAGGCCGGTGCTTTTGGCTTCGGTTGCGTTCATCGCAAAGCCTTGGCGGTTGACGGCGGCTTTGAGGACTTCGAACGGGATCTGCTGCGCAGTGGGGCCGAAGGTATTGCGCTGCAGGTTGTCCAGTATGTGGTTCAGCGGCACTACCACCGCCTTATTGGCGTCCAGCGCTGCAGCCTGCTCGACCACCAGAGCCTGGTGGTCCAGGTTGAGATCCTGTGCGGGCTGGCGCTGGGCGGGGGGCGGGGCAATTTGCATGACTTACTTCGCGCAATCAATAAGAAATCACTTCCAGAGCTCCGGCCCAGTGCGTCAGCGTTGAAAGTGCGATGCTATGACTTATATAGCTGCTCACGCTTGTTACTCGGGGGCTGGTTGCCTATTTGTTCATACAGCAGACTGCGCGACTCTTCGGCTAGCCAGGTACTCACTTTCTCAGCTACTTTTCTACTGGCCCGCACTCAGCCCGGCCTGCTTTGCACTGACGGTGAGCGTTTGTTCAAACGCATCCACCTGATCGGTTAGCGCCTGGGCTTGGGTGCGCAGGGTGGTGGCCTTGTCTGTGAGCGGTGGGCGCACATCGGCTACGCGCCAGGTGCTGCTTTTTCCGCTGCCCTCCTTTGCCAAATATCCTGCATCGACCAGTTTTTGGTAGGTTTTGGATACAGCTTGGGTAACAGCATCTGTATATACCTGTCCTAGATGGTCTGACATCAATCTCGCCAGATCGATTGGGCGAGGCAGCAGCGCCCCTTGCTGCAGTTGTCCGTCTTCGATCAGGGGCTTCAGTGTGCCCATTATTTGGGCATGATAGGGAACGTCGCTTTGCTTGTTGACCTTTCCCATCAGCCGCGCAAGATCATCTGGCACCTCCAGCTCTCGCAAATCCCGCACCCGCAGTGACTCGGCTATCGCATCCAGCCGCGTAACCTGCTCATTGAGCACGTCCGCTGCTTCATGGTTTTGTTGTATTTGCTTGCGCACAGCACCGGTCAAACCGTGCGCCTGTTCCAGTGTTTTGGCTAGATGCGCACGGGCTTTGGGTACTAGCAGCGGGCGCACATCGGCCACGTGCCATGCGTCGCCGATCTTTTCCATGTATCCGGCCTTCTCCATGCTGGTAAACACATTGGAAACCGTATCGGCATGAATCCCATAGTCGTTGGCCAATACCTTCATCTGTGGCAAAGCAGCTCCGAGTGGCAGCTTTCCGTCCACGATCAAGTAGTGCAGTTGATTCGTGAGTTGGGTCTGGTTATCAACAGTGATTTCTTTGTCTACCTTACCCACCAACGCGCTGAGCTGGGATGGGTCATACAGCTTGCCCAGCTGCTGTTCTTGTACTACCACATCCAGATGCATTGTTTGCTGTGTGGCCTTTGAAAGACCTTGCTCTGCCTGGGCAATATCCTCAACGGTCTTGGTCAGCAGCGTGGGGCCATCGGCGATGACCGTTTGCCTAAAGACGCGGAAGGACAAGCCTTGGTCTGCCAATATGTCATAGGCATGTTGTATGGGTTGATGACCAAAGGGGTACTGGGCAGACAGCTTTGTCGTCGAAGGCAGCTCACTACCCGGAGGCAATCTACCACTGCGGATTGCGGACGCCAGTTCGTCTGCCATGACTGAGCTGAAAACACTGAACTCATTCCCACTGATGTCTCCCACAACCTGCTTCAAGCGCTCGGGCGATAGTATCTCTGTAGGTTGTACGATCGGATTCGCAGTTCTTTGCTCCAGCAATGCAGCAGCGGCCTCAGCCTTGGCTGCTTGCTGTTTCATCCATACCGCAAGACCCTCTTCAGTAGACACAGCCACCGACACTTTTTTTCTATCTGCTGAGCGTATCAGTCGCCCTTGGGACGCAAATGCGTCGTAGGCATTTTGTACCACGTGCGGGCTAACCGAAAGCACTTTCCCGAGTTGGATTGTCGACGGTAGCTCAGCACCTATCGGCAAACTAGCGATCACTGGATCCAACAATTTCGTAAGTTGTTTAGATAACGTCTTAGAACTGCTCCAATCCAACGACCCTTGGGCGTTTGCCAGCGCTGCAAAGTCTTGCACTGCTTGCGCCTCTTGGGCGGCCTTTGCAACACGCGTGGTGGCCCAGGGTTCCAGCCCTTGGATAGCTACTGCATCGTTGACTGCAAAACCTCTATGGTTCCCATTTGCCCGGGGGCCATTCAATTGCACGATCCACGGATCGCTGTCAGCAATGCCTTCGCCCGCCTTGGAGAGGCTGTTGTACGCACGCGAAATATCGCTATGTGTAATGCGATTGTCATAGGCGCGCGCAAATTCGGATGCGCTTGGCAGTGGTGTGCCGGGCGGCATATCCCCACTCTTCATTGCAGCCTGGAGCCGATCGATCAGTTCTTGCTGCATTTTGGTGGTTCCAATTTGATCCCAATCCACATCGCCCAAAATCTTCTTTAGCTCCTGCCCCGTTATGGGTTTTACAGCTTGGGCCACTTCCCGCTCGGCAAGCCCTTGCGCAGTGGGGTTGTCGTCTCGCATAGCCACCAGCAACTCAGGCGGGCGATCATTTGCCGCCATAGCGTTGCTCAGCGCGTAGTACTCATCTGCCCCGTAAGTCTTTGGTGCACGTGCACCGTCTTGTGCACCGACTGGATTGCCCAAAGTGTCCATTTGGTCTGCCTTGCCGACCGCAGCCGGTACGGCCTCGACCCCGCCCGCAACAGTTC
>CAYXWW010000032.1:0-3988 GCA_964468905.1 uncultured Rhodoferax sp.
CTCGGCCCTGTCACGCCAGGAAAGCCGCGGCCTGCACTTCAGCCGCGATTACCCCTATATGAAAGACAAGGTGGCGTTGACAACCTTGGTGCCTGACTGACATTTGGAATTTCCTGATGAAAGTTGCCGTGTACGTCGTGTTGCTGGTATTTCTGTCCTCCTGCACATTCGTCAAGAACGCAGCAGTGCAAGCAGAATACGCGCGGATTCAGGCGTCTGATCCATCCATGCTCAATCTGAAACACATGATTGACCGGGAGACGTTCTTTGTGTATGGCTTGGTGGGGCAGGCACCTGCAGCATTTCCCGTGTCGCGCTTTACCGTAGCCGCGTTTTCTGATCGATTCCAGAAGCACGAATTGGTTGATGTATTGCATAACGTAGTGCCTGGCACGCACTATGGGCTGAACCTGCCGCCAGGGCACTATGACCTCATTGCCTTTGCAGATGTCAATGGCAATGGCGTGTATGAGTCGGACGAGGCAATGGGCCGTCTCAGCCTCGACTTGCACGAAGAAAAGGGCGTGCGAAAAATTCTGGGGAAAGTGGATATCCCGATTGAACGCCCTGCGCGCATCGATTGGCACGTAGCGCTGGGCGCACAAACGGCGAGGGTCCGTGAACAGTCCCTGTTCTTCCCGCCGGACACCATTCGCGAGCTGGATGATGCCCTGTTTGACGCGGACACGGCTACGCTGGGTATGTACCATCCAACCGCGTTCCTTGAGCGTGCGGGGACCATGTTCTACGCACTGGAAGAAGACATAGCCTACAAAATCCCCGTGATCTTTGTGCACGGAATTGATGGCAGTGCACGGGACTTTTCAGCGATTGTGCAAAAGCTCGATAGGACGCGCTTCAAGCCCTTGTTCTTCTACTATCCATCTGGCGGCGATTTGAATCAGATGGCCGTTTTTTTCTTTGAGATTTTCCTCTCGGGCAAAGTCCTACCGATCGATGAAAATGTGCCTCGCATCGTTGTCGCCCACAGCATGGGCGGGCTGGTGGTGCGCGAGGCGTTGAACAAGCTGGGTGGTGTGAGCCTTCCCCAGACCACGTTCATTTCACTCGCAACACCTTTCGGCGGAATGGCATCAGCTGCATCGGGCGAGCGAAATCCACTCTTGGTGATTCCGTCGTGGCGCAATCTGAATCCCGATAACGCATTCATCAAGGACCTGTACCGCACGCCATTCTCGAAGACTGTTGTGCATCGGCTGGTATATGCCTATGGCAACCCGGGCCTGCTGAAAGTGGGCGACGACAGCGACGGGATCGTGCCCTTGGTGAGTCAGTTGCATCCGCGGGCACGGCAGCAGGCTGCCGAACAGATCGGGTTCAATGCTTCGCACGTGGGCATACTGCGCGATGCCGCCGCACTCGACTACGTCTTGGGCCAAATTGCCCAAGTCAAGACGGCCTATCCAGACATGCACATGGCATCTTTTCTGAAGGGTGGTTTTGATCAGTCATTGGGTGCACACTACTCTAAACAAGAGGCCTATGTGCTTCGTTACTATGGCAAATACCTGCGCGATCTTGTACAGCACAACATTCAACCGATGAACACCTTTCATCAGCACTTTTTGGACGTTGCAAACCACCAAAAGAAACCATCGACTGACGCTGAAACTGCTTGGCTGAAGTTTGTGGCAGACTATCCCGAAGTGGCTGCGGCCGGTGCGCGCACTGCGCAATAAGTGCGATACCCAATAAAGGAGTGTGGGACTATGAAAGCGAAAATCGCGATTTTGTGTGTGATGGTATTGTGGACGTCGGTGTCACATGCGCAATTGAAAAAATGCATTGCCGCTGACGGCAAAGTGACCTACAGCGACGTACAGTGTTCGTCGGAGAAAAAAGAGGCTGCTGTGCGCGGTGGCAAGGTTTCGACAGTGGATTCGTCTGGGTCTCTGCACCAGACTAACCGGTCACAAGATGCGAACGGGAATTCAGCGTCAAACACAACATCGAAGAACTCTGTCAATTTGGACCCGAAGACATGGGGAGCAAAGAACTCAACTGCAAATGACGAATCAGCGAAATCATCGCAGAAAGTCGAGTCTACTAGGCTCTACACGATGCCCTCGCAAATGGCGATAGAACGCCAGCGCAATGGCAACAAATGACCTACCGGCGTTTGAGTGCGTGAATGGTCTGGCGCGCGCGGGGCACCCACCCCAATGTGTTCCAGCGCCACCACATGAATGCGCCGCGTACACATTCGTCGAGGACATAGGCCATCCAAATCCCGGGTAATCCGAATAGGCGCCCCAGCAGATACGATCCCCCGGCCAGCAACAGCAGCTGTGAGGCGATAGCCGGTTTGACGGGGTACCGTGCATCCCCTGCAGCACGCAGCGTGCCGATCACGATCAGGTTGAATACGCGTCCCAATTCCAGGACCACCGATATCCACAGCAAGGTTGTGGCATCGGAAATTATTTGCGGGTCTTTGGTAAATACTGTCATCAACCATGGCGCACCCGTGGCGGCCGACAGTGCCAGAAGACCCGATGCCAGCATGCCATTGCGCACACCTTTGCGCACCAGTCGGTCTGCACCTCGCAAGTCACCGGCGCCAATCATGCGGCCCACCATGATTTCGCACGCCCAGCCAATGGACAGGCTGATCAGTAAAACAAACTTCAAAATTTGCAGGGTATAGGACGATGTGGCCAGTGCAGCGACACCCAAGCGGGCGGTAGCGGACAAGGCGACCATGAATGACATACGGTAGAAAAATTCCATGGCCGCACCGGGCAAGCCAATACGCAACACAGGTTGTAAATGCGCCCAGTGCAGCGCCCACCAGTCGCGGGCCTTGGGCACCAAACGCATTCCACTGCGCCACAACATCACGTGCAGAGCCAGCCCGATGGCTCGACTGACAAACATTGCCACGCCAAAACCGTTAAGCCCCAAACCATTCCAGGTGCCCCAGCCACGCATGAGCGGTATGGCCAGCAACAAATGGGTGGAATGCATGACCACCATGACGCCAAATGATTTCTTTACCTGTAAGTGGGCGCGCAAGATGGAGGCCATGCACAGGTTGTAGGCCTCCAAGATCACGGACGGTGCCAAGAAGATCATGTAAGCACGCGCCATGGTATGAATCTCTTGGGGCGCGTTGAGCAAATTCAGTGTCAGCTCGCCAGCAAACGCCAGCCAAGCGGCTGTTGCAAGCCCTAGCCACGTGCAGGCGCTGAGGGCCGCCAAAGCGGTCTGCCGCACCTTGGTGCTATTGCCGCTACCCAGGGATTGCGTGACCACGATGCCTGCGCCAATGGCCATGACGCGGAACAGAACGAACAGGGTTTCCAGCAGTTGTTGCGTCAAGCCAAAGCTTGCGGCGGCAATATCAGACTCGTGCGAAGCCAGCCAAAGCCCGGCCATGGCCACCGAAATACCCAGCACAAACTCACCAAAAATGGGGCCTGCAATGGAGGAAAGGGGTGGGCTGTTGGTTGGCTGAACGCCCGACACACGCCGTGAAGACATTTATTGGGCGTTGGACAACTACGCTGCGCCCATATGGGGCACCAGCCCCGCAACCGGCTGGCCCGCTTTGAGCGCTGCAGTAAACGCCAGCATGCGGTCAATGGGCCGGCGCGCCAATAGACCGAGCGCTGGATCTACCTGAATCTCATTGGTACCGATTTCCAGTACGTGGGCCACGCCTGCCAGGCCATTCATGGCCATCCAAGGGCAGTGAGCGCAGCTCTTACAGGTGGCGCTGTTGCCGGCGGTGGGTGCTTCATAAAAAATCTTGCCAGGGTTTTGCGTGCGCAATTTGTGCATCATGCCGTTGTCGGTGGCCACAATAAACTCTACGGCGTCCATCTCGCGGGCGGCTTTAAGGATGGCACTGGTGGAGCCCACTGCATCGGCCAGGGCCACCACATCGGCGGGTGATTCAGGGTGCACCAAAACTTTGGCCTTGGGGTGTTCCTTTTTAAGCGACTCCAGCTCGAACGCCTTGAAC
>CAYXWW010000032.1:3998-26319 GCA_964468905.1 uncultured Rhodoferax sp.
TGTAGGCGCCTAAGTGGCGGTCAGGTGCCCACAAGATCTTGTGGCCTTGGTCTTTGAGGGCGCGCACGATGTCCAACGCGCAGCTTGATGTAACCAGCCAGTCGGCACGCGCTTTGACTTCTGCACTGGTGTTGGCATAGACCACCACGGTGCGGTCGGGGTGGGCGTCACAGAAAGCATTGAACGCGTCGATGGGGCAGCCCAGGTCCAGGGAGCACGTAGCATCTAGATCGGGCATCAGCACGCGCTTTTCGGGCGACAGAATCTTGGCCGTTTCCCCCATGAATTTCACACCCGACACGAGAAGGGTTTGCGCTGCGTGGTCGCGGCCAAAGCGGGCCATTTCCAGCGAATCGCTGACCAGTCCGCCGGTCTCTTCGGCCAGGTCTTGCAGGTCAGGGTGCACGTAATAGTGCGACACCATGACCGCATTTTTGTCTTTCAATAGCTTGCGGATCTTGTCTTTCAGTGCGGCGCGCTCGGGTTGCGTGGGCTCTGCAGGTACGCGGGCCCAGGCGTGGCGCGTGCTGCAGACGCCGCTTTGGCCAGCATCGCCTGTTTCAGGCTGTTCATAGTCCACTGCAATAGATGCAGCAGGGCGAAAGGACACCACTGCAGGGATGGTGTCAGTTTGGGTGTTGGGCATTATTGGGCTCCGGCAAACGTATCAAAGCGCATCGAGTAGTCGGTGGCCTGCACATCCTTGGTCAGGGTGCCGATGGATATGCGGTCCACGCCGGTTTCGGCCAGCGCGCGCAAACCTTCCAATGTGACGCCGCCTGAGATTTCAAGAATTGCTCTATTCTCTTTCTCGGCATTGATGCGCACGGCTTCACGGAGGGTGGGCAGGCGCATATTGTCCAACAGCACCATACGCGCACCAGCATCCAGCGCTTCTTGAAGCTGTTCCAGTGTTTCCACTTCAATCTCTACAAAACTGGCGCTCGCTGCAACTTTTGCGGCTTGCTCCAAAACCTGTTGAATGCCGCCTGCCGCAGCAATGTGGTTCTCTTTGATCAGCACCGCGTCATACAGGCCCACACGGTGGTTGGTTCCACCGCCGCAGCGTACCGCGTATTTTTGCGCCAGGCGCAGGCCTGGCAGGGTTTTGCGTGTGTCCACAATGGCTGCACGCGTACCGGCTACGACGGCTACATAGGTAGCCGTTTTGGTGGCTACAGCACTGAGCAGTTGCAAGAAGTTCAGGGCCGTGCGCTCTGCGGTGAGCAGGGCTTGGGCGTTGCCCTCTACTTCAAACACCACCTGATTGGCGTCGCATCGGCCACCATCCTGCACATACCAGGTGATGCTAGCTTTGGGGTCCAGCGCCAGAATGGCGGCTTGCACCCATGCCTGGCCGCAAACCACCGCTGCCTCGCGGGCTAGCACCCGGGCGCGGGCTTTGCGGTCCGGTGGAATCAGCCCAGCGGTCAGGTCACCTGTGCCCACGTCTTCCGCCAAAGCGCGGGTAACGTCAGACAGGGCAAGTTGCGCCAGTGTCTGGGTGGAAAATTCAAAAGACTTTGTCATAGAAAAAAGGCGTCAAATCGGGTGCGATGCCGTGCAATACACTACGCGGCGTCGTTTGGAGTGGCCTTGAATGGTACACAAGGGCCCGAAAACGCATATTTTCAACACGCAAATACCAGGCCAGCCGCCATGTTTAGAACCCTGCTCAAATCCAAAATTCACCGCGCCAGCGTGACCCATTGCGAACTTAACTACGAGGGTTCCTGCGCCATCGACGAAGATTTGCTGGACGCAGCCAACCTGGCAGAGAACGAACAGGTCCACATTTGGAACATCAACAACGGTGAGCGATTTGTGACCTACGCCATCCGCGCCGAGCGGGGTAGCCGCATTATCTCGGTCAATGGATCAGCGGCGCGCCGCGCTGCGGTGGGCGACTTGGTCATCATTGCGGCCTTTGCGCAGGTGCATGAGGACCAGGTCAAGGGCTTTGCGCCCAAGCTGGTGTTTGTGAATCCTGACAATCGCATCCAAGAAGAGCGCTCGACCATTCCGGTGCAGATGGCCTGACAAATTGGGTAACTGGTGCGCACAGCGCCAGTCACCGGTAGACTCGTGGCAACATGCCACTACCCACACCGCCCCTGCCCGCTGGCGTTACCGTCTTCGAGCGGGGCTGGCTTTCATCCAACAATATCTTGCTGTGTGGAGATGCCGGCTGTGCACTGGTGGACAGTGGCTATAGCTCCCATGCAGCGCAGACGCTGGCTTTGGTGGATGCTTCACTGCATGGGCGTCCACTGAATCTGCTCATCAATACCCACTTGCACAGCGACCATTGCGGGGGCAATGCAGCACTTCAGCGCGCCTACCCGCAGTTGCAAACGATGATTCCGCCGGGCCAGGCGCAGTGGGTGCAAGACTGGAATCCGGATGCTTTGAGCTACATCCCTACCGGGCAAACCTGTCCTCAGTTTCGTTTTGACGCGGTGCTGCTGCCTGGCACACAAATCACGCTGGGCGACAGCACGTGGCAGGTGCACGCAGCACCCGGTCACGACATGCATTCCGTTATTCTGTTTGAGCCCCAATCGCGACTCCTCATCTCCGCTGACGCACTGTGGGAACGTGGCTTTGGCGTGGTGTTTCCCGAGTTGGATGGCGTGGATGCGTTTGATGCAGTCGGCGACACCCTAGACCTGATCGAAGCCTTGGAACCGGCGGTTGTTATTCCTGGTCATGGGGCAATGTTCACCGACGTCGGCGCATCCCTTGCCGCTGCCCGTGCACGATTGCAAGCATTTCAGGCCACCCCCCAAAAGCACATCCAACACGCTGTCAAGGTATTGTTGAAATTCAAACTACTGGAGCAGCAATCCCAGACACTCGAAAGCATGGTGGTCTGGGCACGTGGAACGGCGTACATTGGTCAGATACATCGTCACTTCGCGGATATCGACTTTTCGTACTGGATTCAGTCCTTGGTCAATGACCTGGTTCGAGTGGGCGCGGCCCGGCTTGAGGGGCACACGATTTACAACGCGTAACAGCTATCGCCTGCCAATGGCTCCCAGCGTGTGGCTGGCTATGCCGCAGAGCTGACTCGATTACGCCCGTGCCCCTTTGCCACCAATAGAGCCTCGTCCGCGCGCTTGAGCCAGTCGCGCCAGGATTCTGGAGTCTTGTACTGGGCAACGCCGATGCTGAGTGTGACGTGCCCCACATTGGGAAAGCCGTATGTGCCGACGCGTTCGCGCATCCGCTGGGCTAGACCGATGGCTGTGTCCAACGTGGTGTTGGGGCAGACCACCACAAATTCCTCGCCGCCCCAGCGTGCCATCGTGTCGGTCGCGCGCTGTTCCAGTTGCATTTGCAGAGCCACCGTTGCCAGCACCTGGTCGCCCATCGGGTGGCCGAACTGGTCATTTACTTGTTTGAAAAAGTCAATGTCCAGAAACAAGAGGCTCAGCGGCTGCCCATAGCGCTGATGGCGCTCTACCTCATTCGCTAGCGCCTCTTCCATGCGCCGACGGCTCCACAATCCGGTCAGCAAGTCTGTCCCCACCATGTGATTGAGCTGCTGCAAAGTGGATTGCAGGTTGCCATTTGCCCGTTCGGTTTCGGCCATATGCAATTGCAAACTTTCCTGCGCAGCCAAAAGCGCATGCAACACGCTGCCATGGTCTTTGGGTGGTATGGGCTGCGTAGTATCCAGTTGGGTGAGTTTGACAATTTCCTGGTGCAATTGCACGGGCTCTGCGCCCAACATATTGGCAATGCGCCGTGCAACCAGTACAAAAAGTGAGACCGCCAACACGCAGCAAAGACTCACCACCAGGGTCAGAAACAAGTGCGTGCGCTGCTTGGTTTGGTGTAGGTCGTCCAGGCGGCTATTGGCCCACTGGGTCGCCACCTTGACGGTTTCATCTACACCTGCGCGGTGCGTGGCATACAAAATGTTGAGTTGGGTAAACACGTGCCGTGCTTCAACATCGCGCCCCGCCAGTACAAGCGGCAGAAATTCGCTTTCAACCAGCGCCCAATATGCATCGGCATATTTCCTTTGTGCACCCAGCAAAGACTCTGCAACATCTGACTCCAGCTCTGCGCGTTGGGCGAGCCACAGGGCATTGCGCTCTTGATAGTGCTGCTTCAGGGCGGCAAGCGCGTGGGCAACGCTGGCGCGTTGGGCGGGGGATGTATCTAGCATTTGGTATGCCAGAAGGTGCGCTTCAATCAGATAGAGTGGCGGCGGCAAGATATCGGCCACGATGTCCTTGCCAACACCCATCTGACGGGTAGAGGCTTCGAGCGCATTCAAGGCGTAATGACCTTGCAACCACAGCGTGCAAAATCCCAAGACGCTGGACAGCACCAGCATCAATAGCTGTGCCCGGATGGATCCCAAACGTGCTCTCCAAAGTGCCGCCATGTGACAATCCCATGCCCTTATAGGGCGTGCGTTGTGGTCGATAAATCCATTCTATTCCTTTGAGAAAAGATGCGGCTTGCGCCCAAGCTCTATGCATGCAGTCACGGTTTACATTTGTTGATTGCGCACAAAACCCACCTCTTTGATTGGCTGAGGGGTGTCAGCCCATGCAAGGAACAGGCGCTCTATGACGAACAGATAATTCACATGTTGTGAAAACCAACCGGGAGAAAGACGATGCGGATCGCCATCATGGGTTCTGGAGGAGTGGGCGCATATGTCGGTAGTCGCCTGCAGGCAGCGGGCGAGGACGTGACGTTCATCGCGCGTGGTGCCCATTTGCAGGCTATGCAGCAACATGGCTTACGCATTGAAAGCCCCGCACACCCGCTGCATCTGCCGATGGTCAAAGCGGTACCAGAGCCGGCGGCCACGGGGCCGGTGGATCTGGTCATTTTCGCCGTCAAGCTGGGCGATACAGAGACGGCAGCCCGCAGCCTGGGGCCGTTGATTGGCCCTGAGACGCGCATCCTGACGCTGCAAAACGGCATCGACAGCATTGACATGATTACGCCCCACGTGGGCAATGCCATGGTGCGTGGCGGGGTGATCTATGTGTCGGCAGTGATAGACCGGCCCGGTGTGATCCGCACCCCTGGTGGCTTGCACATGATCGTGGCCGATGCGGCTCAGGGTGACCCGGTGATGGCGCAGTTTTTTGCCGCCTGTGACCGCGCCACTGCGCTGGACGCCAAACCCAGCAACGCAATCGACATCACCCTGTGGGAAAAGTTCATTGCCCTCACTGCGTTGTCGGGCACCACCACGCTCTTGCGGGCTTGCATGGGGCAAATTCTGGAGAATCCCGAGACGCGCATACTGCAGCGCCAATTGGTGGACGAAGCCATTGCAGTCGGGCGCGCCGCGGGCAAGGTACTGCGCACCGATCTGGCCGATGATGTGATGGGCAAGCTGGCAGCCATGCCTTACAACTTTCGCTCTTCCATGTCGGAAGATTTGGAGCGCGGCAAACCGCTGGAGCTGCACTGGCTGTCGGGTAGGGTGCATGCGCTAGGCTTGCAGTACGGCGTGTCCACGTCCGGGCACAGTGTGGTCTACCGGGGGCTACTCCTCCATGCGCAGGGGCAATGCCCACCGCCTTTCACTGGTCAAGCGGCTAGTATGGCCTGAAGTTTTCGCCGCTGCCGCGCACCGCTGGCCTCGTGGCTGACGAGGCCAGCCTCGGCGTGCTCACGCGGCGCTCGGTTGAAATGGCCCGGTTTGCAAGGGCGTGTCGACTGTGTGGCTGTGGTGTGTTGACACCGGTATTAAAGAAGGCCACGCTTTGTTGCAACTGCTCTGCCTGCCCACTGAGTTCTTCGCTGGTTGCTGCCAATTCCTCGCTGGCACTGGCGTTTTGCTGGGTCGACTTGGTGAGCTGCCCCATGGCACCGCCGATTTGCGAAACAGACTCGCTTTGTTCGGAGCTGGCAGCAGCAATTTCCTGCACCAATTCGCTCGTCTTTTGGATGCTAGGCACCATTTGATCCAGAAGACCGCCAGCGCGCTCTGCCGTGGTGACGCTGTTGCTGGCAAGTTCGCCAATCTCTTTCGCCGCCTCTTGGCTGCGCTCTGCCAGTTTGCGCACTTCGGCCGCCACGACTGCAAAGCCTTTGCCGTGCTCCCCGGCCCGGGCAGCTTCAATGGCCGCATTCAGGGCCAACAGGTTGGTCTGGTAGGCGATGTCATCCACGATGCCGATCTTGGCCGCAATCTGCTTCATGGCTACCACGGTCTGGCTGACTGCCTGACCACCGTCCGCTGCTTCTTTATTGGCCTTGGTGGCCATGCCGTCCGTCACCTTGGCGTTGTCGCTGTTTTGGCTGATGGAGGCTGACATCACCTCAATTTGGGCGCTGGTTTCTTCAACGCTGGACGCTTGCTCGCTAGCCGTCTGGCTCAAAGACTGCGCAGTGGCCGAGACTTGGTTCGCGGCACCGGAGAGGGCATCTGCGGCTGCCCGCACTTCGCCCAACACACGGGTCAGGTTGTCCGCAGTAGCATTGGCGTTGTCTTTGACTTTGCCAAAGAGACCATCGTACTCGCGGACGATACGTCGCGTCAGATCACCTTCAGCAAAAGCAGCCAACACGTCAGATACATCGGTGAGACCTTGTTCGCTCGTGTCCATCAGTTCATTCATGCCTGTGGTCAATGTTGCGAAGAAGCCCGTCTTACCCTGCGCGTTCAGACGCTGGCTGAAGTCGCCCGCAGCAGCGGCCTGCACCACTGCATTGACTTCTCGTTCGGCGGCCAATTGGTCGGTAATGTCCAGCCACTGCCCTACCGTGCCCAATCGCTCGCCCCCTGTGCCGCGGACGGTTGTCGTGGTTATTCCGTACATGCGCCCGCCGAGTTCCATCTGACTCTCGGTAGTGCCATTCATCGTCCGTAGCCGTTCCAAAGCTGCCCGCGCATCGGTATAAAAGGCACCAATGTTGCTGCCGACGATCTTGTCTGGATCAAAGCCCGGCATGCTTTTGGCAAAAACATCGCGGTCCCTGCGCAGAACTTGTTGCAGCGCAGTGTTGATGTACAGAATCGTTCCATCGTCTGCTGCTATGCGCACAGGCAGGCTCACGTTGTCCAAGGCAATTTTGACCCGCAAATTGCTGCTCGCTGCTTGCACGGCCTGCAACATTTGGTCACGCACGGCATCCATTTGCACTTTGATGGTTGCTTTGTCGCCCGGCAGGTCTGGCAGACTGGCAGAGAAGTCCTGTTTTGCGTAACGACCAATCAAATCGGACAACTCCGTAACGTCCCGATTTTGCGCATCGACCAAACGATTTATTTCCTCAGCGAGCACCCGGAACTCACCTGCCAGGTCTTGCGTCTGTATCCGCTTGGCCATTTGGCCGGCCTGTTGTGCCACTGCCAGACTGCGTACAGACTCGATCACTTCATGAACACGTTGGCCCAGGGCCTGCATAGAGGCAAGCAAACTGTCGGTGTCGCCACGTTGGAGTTGTATTGCAGTGTCGAACTTGCCACGTGTCACGTCCTGCGCCAGTTGCCAGGCCACTTCGGGGTCGCCACCCAGGCGCCGCATGGTGTTACGCACCAGTACACCTCCGGTAGAAACCAGCAGCACACTGGCCACACCAATCACAATCCAGTTCCAGACCAGACCTTGATGCCCCTTGGCCGCCGCCTCATTCTTGGTCTCATCTGCGATGTGCTGAATGCTGTCGCCAAACTTCTCCATAGTGCCCTCAAGCGCCTTGAATTGAGACTCGAAGCCTGTCCAAGCCTGGGCGCTGGATTTCTTGTTGGCAAAAGCGGCACTGACTGTCTCGCGCGCAGCCTTCTCATAGGCCGCTACGTCAGCCTTCAGTGCGCCCAGTTGTGCATCGATTGCTGGCAGATGTTGCTCGCCGAGGAAGGTGATTTGCTTGTGAAAGCTGGCTAGGTGCTCGGCCAAGTCATCTTCGACTGATTTGCGGTCGCTGTCGGTGGTGCTTGCTTCGGCGCCAAGTCGCAATGCATTGAGCACGTCACCCCGCACGGCATCGTGCATCATGTCGGCTTGCATTTGCGCACGCAACACATCGGTCAACACGTTGGCTTGCTCACCAAACTGCGCTTGTTGCTGGGTACTGCGCACACCCATGGCACCTACTGCCAACAAGGCAACCAGAGCGCCTGTAATCAATAAAATCAGGCGCGCCTTCAAACTGATCATGTCGAATCTCCGAAGATGTCTTCTTGCAGTCTACCCACAATATATCGGACCGTGCAATGCTTTTTGGTGCGCCTTTGGTGCCTATTGCCATCCGTATAGGCCGCGCTACAGTGTGGCTCTCACGGTACTGGAGCGCCCGCAAAACGCACTCCTTGATTTCTAACACCATCCATAAACCATGACTCAATATGTTTTAGCAGTTTTTGTAGGACTCTTACACGCCCTTTTGCCCGCACAGGCATGGGCACAAGACTACGATGATGTCAACAAGCTGATACCCCAATTCCAGCGCGTGACAGCAAGCCAGTGCGAGGCAGCCAAGCGGCACCAGGCCAGTCTGGCGAACACAGAAGGCACCCTAGCCAAAGATGCCGCTGCCCAACGCGTAGCGCTGGCATGCGATTGCCAGCCGAAAGAAGTTGAGGCCGCATTTCAGCGCCTGCGGTCGGAATACAGCGACAAGGGAATACCGAAAGGCGCACTGGCGCGCGCCGTGGTGCAAGCGGGAACAACCTGCAGCGCGCGGCACATGCGGCAAGTAGTCACTACCCAATGCCGGAGTGATGACAAGCCACCCATGGCAGCGCAGGAGCGCGAGGTGTATTGCACCTGCATGGAGGCAGGATACAAAGGCCTAAGTGATGAGCAAATTGCGCAAGGCGCACAGCAAGCCTATGCGCGACTCCGGCAAAAAGTCAGGGCCAGCATGGACAACTTGCCTGCGCCGGTGTTTGAGCCCACTGCGGTGGAGGTGGTGGAGAAAGCGTGCAAGCCGGTCACCAGTAAATAGACGCTAGCTGCACACTGGCACTAGTCGGTGGAAGGCTTGTATACGGAGGGCTCAATGCATTTAGTGCCTGTAGCCCTCGTGGAATGTGCGTGAGTAGCTCCTAAATTGGGAGCAATGTATTTGGCGTGCCGCGCCGACCGCCCCACCGGCAGCGGCTGCGGGTAGGCCGCTAGCTGGCGCTAAAGCCATACGACAGCACCAAGCCGCGCAACACTGCGGTGGCTTGGCCGGAGGGTGATGGATTCATTTTTTTTCTCCCTTGTTCAATAGTTGTTGAAACAGTTTCAGTACCTGGGCCGCTGGCAGCTCCAGCTGCCGGGCCTCGGCTGCGGCTTTCTCCAGTGTGGGGCGCAGCAGCTCCACACGCGATGCCGATGACTTGGCCTGCGTGTGCTGCGCCGCCACCACCATGGATAAGCCCCGGCGGCGCTCCAACAGCCCTTGGGCCTCCAGCAGGCTAAAAGCCTTGGAGACCGTCATGGGGTGCACCGCCAGCGTTTGCGCCAATTCCCGCACCGACGGAATCTCCTGCCCAGCCCGCAGCTGCCCACTGGCAATGCGGCGGCGCACCTGGTCAAACAACTGGCGGTAAATCGGCTCCGTGGAGCCGGTGTTGATGTTGAAGCTCAGGTCGGTGGGCATGGTGCGCGTGGTGTCGACAGACTTACTTTGCCGCAGCATCCTTTGCAGCTTTGGCAAAGTCACCCGCAGTGATCACCGACACATTGGCAACGTTGAGGTTGTTGCGTAAGGAAGCATTGACCTGCTCCACAGTCAGTGCAGCAACCCGTGCTTCCAAGTCCTGGTCAAACTTCAGTGTCCGCTCAATGGCCAAATAGCTGGTAAGACGTTGTGCCAACGTGGGGTCTTGTGTGCGCACCACTTCGGCGGCTTGTTTCCAGCCCTTTTTTGCTTCGTTGAGTTCGTCGTTGGTAAAGCCTTCGGTGATGGCCCTTTGCAGTTCTTCGCGCAAGGCGGCTTCCACCTTGGTGGTGTTTTGCGGTGCGCTGATGGCAAATGCCGTCCACCTTGCTGCTGGGTCCAAAGCGGGCACATTGAGTTGCGAGCCCACCCCATACGACAGGCCTTCTTTTTGGCGAATGCGATCCGCCAAGCGGCTGCGCAATGCGCCACCACCGAGCATGTGGTTGGCAATCAGCAGAGCAGGGTAGTCCTCTGCGCTGTCTTTCATTGGGAATGGATGAACGGCAAACAACACGCTATTGCTCTTGTCTGGTGTTTCCAGTGCGATCTTGGCGCCCGCTACGGCCTTGTTTTTGCTGGGGATGCGCACATACGGTTGCTTGGCGCTCCAGTTGCCAAACAAGGTGGCCAGTTGTGCCTTTAGTGCCACTGGGTCAAAGTCGCCCACGGCAGAAAAGCTGGCGTGGTTCGTTCCGTAGAAAGCAGCATGAAATGCTTTGACTTGGTCCAGCGTAATGGCTTTTACATCGGCCAATTGGTCTTGCAAGGTCCTCACATGGCGCACATGGCCCACGGGGTATGCGTCCACCAGACGTGCGACTGCATTGCTTGCCTGCGCGTTGGGCTCTGGCATGTTTCGCTCGACGTTGTTGATGGCTTGTAGCTGGATCTCATGAAATTCTTTGGCCGGAAAGCTCGATTGCTTCAACACCTCAGCCAACAGATCCAGCGCTGCGGGCAGGTTGTCTCGTGTGGCGGTGATGGAAGCGTTGACGCCCTCTGCGCTGCCATGCACGCTGACCTGCGCCTTGAGCTTGTCGAACGCGTCCTTGATCTCCTGGCGGGTCAGTCGCTCGGTGCCGGCCATGAGCAGGCTGGCAGCAAACTGACCCGCCTGTGCCTTGCCCTGGAGGGCATCGTCCGTGCCCATTCGCAATTGCAAGATGACGCTGGCGGTTGCCCCTTTGGTCTTCTTAGGCAGCAGGGCCACCTTCAGCCCGCCTGGTAGTGTGAAGCGCTGGGTGCGGGCCTCTACATTGGCGGGGCTGGGGTCAAACGCTTCGCCCTGCGCCACCACGGCCCGACCTTTGTAGTCTTTGACCATGGCCATGACATCCGGCGTGGAAGGAACCTCGGTACGGTCTACGGTGTCGGTGGGGATGAAGCGACCCAGGGTGCGGTTGGTGGGTTTGAGGTATTTGACGGCGGCTGCTTGCACTGCTGCCAGGTCAGTCTTTTCGATTTGATCGCGTTGCAAGAAGAACAAGCGCCAATCTCCTGCTGCCATGGACTCGGTGAGGGCGATGGTTAGCTGGGCTGTGTCGGCCAGTGCCAAGTCTATCGCTTTGCTGGCTTGCTGTTTGGCGCGCGCAACCTCCGCTTCTGTGATGGGTTGAGACTTGAGATCCTCCAGCACTTTGAGCATGGCTTCTTGCGTCAGGTCGACGTTTGTATCCTTTGCCACCACCGCACCAAAGATGCGATAGCCCGGGTCCAGATTGCTCGGTGAGGCAGAAAAGACGCCGGTCGCGAGCTTGGTTTCCACCAAAGCCTTGTGCAGACGCCCGCTGGGTGCATCCACCAAAATACGGTTTAACAGTGACACTGCCGCAGCGTCAGCATGGCCCGATGGCGGCACATGGTAGCCGGCCCCCAAAAATTGCGTACCGCCGCTGCGCCGCACGGTGACGGCGCGCTCGCCATCTTGCGTAGGTTCTGCGGTGTAGGTCGACTGGATCACGCGGCTGGGCTTGGGGATCCTTCCAAACAATGCATTCACTTGGGGGAGCACTTTGGCCGCATCAAAGCGGCCAGCCACCATCAGGACCGCGTTGTCGGGCTGGTAGTACTGTTTGTAGAAGGCACGCAAACGATCGATGTTGACTTGTTCAATATCTGAACGCGCGCCGATGGTGGATTTTCCATAGTTGTGCCAGTCAAAGCCCACTGACTGAATGCGCTGCATGGTCACCCGCACAGGGTCGCTTTCACCCCGCTCAAACTCGTTGCGCACCACGGTCATCTCACCTTTTTTGGTCGCGGGGTTCCACAGATCATTCTGGTCAATGGCGGCATTGACCATACGGTCGGCCTCCACGGCCAGCATTTGCTGCAGGTTGTCGTCATTCGCGGGAAAGGTGGAGTAGTAATTGGTGCGGTCGTACCAGGTGGTGCCGTTGAATTGGCCACCAATGGCGTTGAGCACTTCCACCGGCGTCTTGCTGCCCTTTTTGATTCCAAAATTGGCACTGGGCTTGAATAGCAAGTGCTCCAGCAAATGCGCCATACCGGTTTCGCCGTAGTTCTCATGGCGCGAGCCCACCATGTAAATGATGTTGGTGGTGATGGTGGGCTTGCTGGCATCCGGAAACAGCAAAACGCGCAGGCCATTGCCCAGCCGGTATTCGGTGATGCCTTCAACAGATGCTACCTGCACGGGTTCAGCCAGCGTACCGATCTTGGCGCCCTTGTGTGGGGCGATGGGGGTGGCCGGGGCTGTGGTGGCAGCTGGCGTGGCGGAGAACACAAGGCCAGGCGAGAGGATGCCGGCGCTGAGCATGAGCAAAGTAATTAATTTCATGTGATATCCCTATGGTTGGTTCCTATGGTTTGCACCTATGTGTACTAGTACTATAGTACACGTGTACAGATGATTGCAAGTTCTTTTCAACTCTGTACTCAACGCAAAGAACGCTGGGGTGGATGCAATGTCCTGGTGCCAGGCCCAGGCCAATCAGGTCGATGGTGGACTGGATGCGTGCACCGGCAATCGGCTGACCCTGTGCATCAAAATCACGGGCCAGTACCCCGATGGTGTCGGCGATGCGGATAGCGGAATCGATGTCGTGGGTGATGACGATGTACGCGTGTGAAGTGGGCAGCAAATGCGACCGTAGAATACCGGCTACGCTCGGGGTAGCGCTATCGTGGCGTGTCGTATTGGGCGACTTGCAATGCATTTACCTCGTTTCTCACATCAATAAAAAGGATTGGTTATGAAAAAATTATTGCTTTCATTGGCTCTGGCATCGAGCTGCGCATATGCCGCAGGCATCGAGCATGGCAAGTACATCAACATCTACCAGGCAGACACCTACAAGGTAAAAATGCTGCGTTATGGCGCAGAAGCCGACAGCCAATACCTGATCAAGGTGACGGGTATTGACAATGCCCAGGACGGAAAAATTTATCTGCACACCAAAAAGTGCGATGACACGAAGTGCAGCACTTACAAGTATGTGACCACCCAGGTGCACAAGCCGGATGGCAAGCAATGGTTCACTATCTACAACCCCGGTGGTTGGTATAACGGCGACATTCTTCAACCCTACTTGGTCGAGCCGGACAAAGAAAAGAGACTGTATTTGTCGAAATCAGTGCAAACTATTAGCGGCATTGAGGTTCAGGACTTCATCGACGAGTACAACAAGCAGCAAGCCAAGAAATAGTACAAGGGGCAGTCCCATGGACGCCCTTGCTATTTTTTGTCCAGTATCTTCTGGTAATTGGCCTTGCTGGGCGCGTTGCCAGCTGCCTTGGCGATGAGGCGCACCACACTCCAGTCGCGTTTGTATTCCAGCGGATAGAAACGATTGGTCCCTTCCAATTGCTTGCTCATGGTGTCGGGAAACTTGAACTCCAAAAAGCAGTTGCGGATTTGGTTCTGCAGCTTGGCATCCAAGTTGGAGGACATGGCAAACGCATCCGTGGGGAACGGATCGCTTTCGTATAGCACGCGGAAGTCTGTGGTTTTGATGTCGCCTTTGGCAATCAAGCGATCCAGCACGTCGGACGCAACTGCCGCCGCATCGTAAAGCCCCACTTTCACGCCCACAATGGATTTGTCGTGCGCGCCGGAAAATTCGACTTTGTAGTCAACATCGGGTTTGAGGCCCAGCTCGGGGAATAGCGCGCGGGGTGCCAAATTGCCCGAGTTCGACGACTGGGTAGAGTGGGCAATCTTTTTGCCCTTCAGATCCGATGGTTGTTTGAAAGGGGCATCAGCCCGGACCAGCAACTTCAACGTGTAGTGGTCGGTACGGCCTGCGCTCTCACGGCCTTTCCCGGCAAAGGGAATGGCGCCGGCAAAATTCACTGCGTACATGGTTCCGCCGGTTGCATATTGCCCAATGTGCACGATGCTGTTGCGTTGCGCTTCCAGTACCAACCCTTCGCGGGTGGGTGGGTACATTTCAATGTCCCGTTTGAGGCAGGTGGCAAGATGGTCGAACAGGGGCGCATAGGTGCGGCGGGCAGTGTAGGCGTCTTCCACGGAAGAAATTCCCAGCACGATCTTCTTTGGATTGGAGCCAGGTCTGGGCGTATCGGCGACCAAATCACGGTTGGCATCGCAGTACAGCGTATCAAGCTCGCCCTGGTTCTCGCAAGTCGCGGCAAATGCGCCATGGGCGGTTAACCAGCCGACAAAGGTGACCGCTGCCAGGCGCAGGAGAGTTTTCTGCAATGCAAGACGCATTTCTTGACCTCACGTGAATTCTTAGATCGGGCCATATTACAGTAGCGGGGCGCAGGGTTTGTACGCATGAGATACGCATGAGATACAAATGCAAGCCATCCATCCAATGCGACAGTTGGTCCATCTGCAGTGGCGGTTGGTCGCAAGACTACTGCATTGGGCGGGTAGGGCGCGTACAGTCCACGGCTGCACAACGCATCAAAACCAATAAGGGAAATTACCCATGCAGACAGATCACACGCTGGCACCAACGACCTACCGCGAACGCATCCTCAGTGTGGATGTGCTGCGAGGCTTTGCCTTGTTTGGCATCCTGTTCTCGCACATGGTCTTTTGGTACGCCGCTGGCGCTTTGCCAGACCACTTTTACAAAACCAACTACGGCGTGTTGAGCCTGCTAGCAGTGGGGAGCTATTTCGTCCTGTTCATGGGGAAGTTCTTTTCCATCTTTTCATTTCTATTCGGCTTGAGCTTCTATTTGCAGCTGCAAAGCCTGTCCAAGCACGGTGATCACCCGGTTGCACGCTTTGCCTGGAGGCTGTGCTTGTTGGGAGTAATTGGCGTACTCCACCACACGTTTTGGCGGGCCGATATTTTGTCGATCTATGTGCCGCTGGGCTTCTTGCTGATTTTGTTTCGTTCGGTGTCCAACAGGGTGCTACTGGTCGTGGGTGGCCTGCTGGTCTTGAACGTGCCCACCATTCTGATGCAATGGGTGGGCCTAGTGTTGAACAACAGTACCGATATCTTGGCAGGCAACCATGATGCAGAGGTTGCGCTCTACTACCAGACGATCAATCAAGACAACTTTTGGCAGATGTGCCGAGACAATTTGCTGGGCACCTACGACAAGGTGGTTTTCCAGATCAATACCGGGCGCTTGTTGGTCACCTTTGGCTTTTTCCTGCTGGGCATGTGGGTGGGTCGCATGGGCTGGTTTGACAACGCACAAGCGGGCACGGCATTTTTTCAATCCGTCTGGCGCAAGGCGTGGAAGGTGGCGTTGGCGTTGGTAGCCACGGGCGTCGCGTATGGCGCGTTAGCACAGGTCGCTGGGTGGAATATGGAGAAAGATCAATGGGCGCAGTTTCCGATGTTCGCCCTGTTCAGTGTGTTGAATACCGTGCTGACGTTCATGTATGTTTCCGGCATGGTCTTGTTGATGAACAGGGCAACGTGGCAGAAACGCCTGGCACCGCTTGCTGCGATTGGCAAGATGGCGTTGACGAGCTACCTGACGCAAAGCGTCATCGGTGTGTTCCTGTTTTTCCAAGTGGGATTTGGCTTGTTTGGCAAAACCACGCCGGCACAAAACATTGGCCTGTGCTTTGTCATCTTTGCGTTACAAATCTTTTTCAGCCGCTGGTGGCTGGCGCGCTTCTCCTACGGCCCGGTGGAATGGCTGTGGCGATCGGCTACTTACCTGAAGTGGCAGCCTTTGGTTAAGCGGTGAGTTTGCGTTAAAAAGTGCTTCTAGCCCTCGCGGAATGTGCGCAAGCAGCTATCTAAATAATAGCGAACGATGTGGCGCAGGGCTATTGGGTGATCTCGATGCGGTTGCGCCCAGCGTCTTTGGCGCGGTAGAGCGCACTGTCAGCTTGTGCAACAACCGCATGGGTTGGCTCGCCTGTCTTGTGCACAGCTAGGCCTGCCGAGAATGTGATGCGCAATTGAGGTTGGTCGATCCACGAAGCGGGGTCGGCACAACGTTCCCGCAAACGTTCCATGACTCGCGCAGCCTCTTCAAGCGGGGTTTCTGGTAACAACACCAAGAACTCCTCGCCTCCCCACCGCGCCAACAGATCCCCTGGGCGTAACCCGCCACGCAACAAGGCTGCAAACAACCGCAAGGTTGTGTCGCCAGAGGGGTGTCCCAACGTGTCATTGATGTGTTTGAAATGGTCAACGTCGATCAAACTCAAGCAGAAAGTCCGGTTTGAACGAACCGACTTGCGCGCTTCAAGCTCCATGAGTTCCAGTGCATGACGCCTATTGGAAAGCCCTGTCAGTTCGTCAAATGTTGCCAGTTGACGAACCGTTTCTAACGCGGTGCGAAGTTCCTGCTTTTGTGCCTTTAGCAGCAGTCTCAGGCTGCTCAGTTGCCCCATCAAATGACCCATCGTCAGCAGCACTGCCATGCTGAGGAGGAAGTGGTAGGCATCGATATTGGGCGCGAACGCAGCACGCCATGAATCCGCAGCTATCACCAGCGCGCCGGCCAAAGTGGCAACACACAGCCACGCCAAGCGCCGACAATTCTCCGGGGTCAATACAAACGCACTGAACGCAAGTACCAACGCCATCAGCATGGACATCATGTTGTGCCCTTGCTCGTTGACAAGAAAGGCGAATCCAATGATGACATTTGCGAATGCCATCTGCGCCATGGTGAGCGCAGGGTCTTTGAAGCGGTTACTCCACCCGGTTCGAATTGCAATATAGAAGGCTGCTTGCCCGAAGAAAATCAATATAAACAATACCAAAGCCTTGGCAAACGCCGCCAAGCCAGCCGCAACTGCTGAAAACTGCAACACGCCACAAAAAATATAGACCAGCAGTGCATACAGGTAGCGTTCTACGCGCAGCCTCCTTGCCGGGTCATTGCCCAGGAGGAGGTTTGCGGCATATTCGAGCATGACGCTTCCAACTATATACAACTTATATGGGTCGAGACGTCAAAAACTCTTGAGGCGAATTAGACGGGACCCTTACTGCTTTATGGCGGGTTACGGCCGGCGGTTGCAAGGCGTTGCTGTTCTTATTCCGCCGCCACTGCCTCTACCTGAATGCGCAACGCGACGTCCATGTTGAAGCCGTAGTCCTTGCCTGCCGTCAGACCGAATGCGTCACGTTTGAAGCTGCCGCTGGCATCCGCGCCACACAGTTCGCGCTTGAGCATCGGATGGGGGACACACTTGAAACGATGGATGGTGAGGTTGACAGGACCCGTGTGGCCATTAAGTGTCAGCTCGCCGCGCAGGTGTGTCGGGCTGCCATCCGCAAACTTTTCTAGGGCCCCTTTGTACGTGGCCTTTGGTGACTTCTCCACGTTGAAAAAGTCTTTGCCGGTGGCCCAAGCATTCATGACCGGCAGTCCGAAATCGATCGATGACAGATCAATCACGATCTCAACCGTGCCGGTCCCCGCTGTCTTATCAAGCACCACGACGCCAGAGTTCTTGTTCATCTTGCCCCGCCAATACGAGAGACCCATGTGGTCGGCTTCGAAGCTGGGGTAAGTGTGGGCGGGGTCTATGGTGTAGCTTACCGGGGCGCACATCGCACTGCCAGATACCAAGGCCAGTGCGGTGCACAGCACACGTGTGATTTTCATAGGTGATCCTTTAGGTTCGGTGTCATTGGAAGTTTACGCCACCGCCTTCACCTTCAACCGCCATGCAGGCGGCTGTAGCCACCGGGCTACTCCAAGCCCTTGAACACCAGCGCGGCATGCCCTTCTGCATCGTGCCAGTTGGGGGTGGCTGTTGTGGGGAAAAGCAACCGTCCGGCCGCAGCGGGTGCAACGGGCTCCGATGCAGCTGTCCGCACCTACTTCGCACTGACACTTCCCGCAAAGCGCTTAGGCAGCAAGCAGAAGCGGTTGGTGGGGTAAGTCTAGGGTCTGCCCATCTGTTGGAGCAAAAAGACGCTCACTGACTCCCGCCTGCTTCGCGGCGGCGAGCAGCGCAGTGCGTGTCACGGGGCAGTGGCTGATTGCTTCAAGGTGGTTGGCCACCACGGTGCCCTTTGACAGTTGCGTAAAGGACACCGCGTCGGCGATGCCCATGATGATGTCCTGTCCGATATCAAACCGGGCGCCACCGGCCGGTATGACGCTGACATCAGGCTGGTGCTGACTGACAAAAGCGCGCACGCGCGGCGTCAGTATGGTGTCGCCGGCCAGGTATAGGCTGGGCTCGCCGGGAATCTCGATCAAGTAGCCTACGCCATGCTCCATCAGTCGGCCCATCACACCCTCGCCGTGTGTGCACCGCACCGTTCTGATGCGGCCTTCAAAGAAAGGCTGAGGCTGATCGTGGCCCTCGGCCAAAGGAGTGGTGTTGAGCCCGCGCTTTCGAAGGAAAGTGGCGTCGTGTGGGGTGCAAATCACCGGCAACTGGGTATCGCGCAGCCACTTTTTTCCAAAGCTATCGAGGTGGTCAAAGTGGCCCTTTTGGCAATGCGTAATCAGACAGTGTGTGACCTGCGCCAACGCTGCGTGTGCTTGTGAGGGCAGATCGACTGTCGGGTTGCGCAGCCGCTTGCCGTCGAATAGTCGCAATGGCGGCAGTGCGCCTTGCGGTGCCAGCATGGGGTCAACCAGAATGTGGCGTTCGCCGATGTGGACGATGATGGTTGCGTTTCTGAGCTGTGTAATTCGCATGGTGGCTCCATTAGGTCAAGCTATTTTCTGGATAGTAGGTTTGCGTGCGTCCAGGCGCTGCACCACTGCATTGTCGAATCGGCATACCTTCAAGTACTATGGCGTTATTGCCATATTTAAGGGTCATATCGCCAAATGCCTAAAAATCGGTCGTTGATTGAAAGATCGGGTCCCCAACGCATCGCCATCCTCGCTTACCCAGGGTGCATGGCCACCGAGCTATTTGCCGTGGCGGACGTCTTGCGCATCGCAAGCCACTTTGCCAGTGCACGGCGCGCAACCACGGCGCCCCCGTTCGATATACAAGTGGTGGGATTGCGCGGGCGGATGGTTACTACGGCTGGCGGCTTCACGGTAGGGGTGCACAAGCCGGTGGGCACATATGACTTGCTGATCGTCCCCGGGCTGGAGATACGCCGACTGGACGAATGGGATAGCATGCTCGCGCCTTTGCGCCGCGAAATCGCTTTTGTCAGCAAAGTTTTTGCGAGCGGAACACACGTGGCAGCAGTTTGTGTCGGTTCGTTCTTGCTGGGTGAGGCCGGGTTACTGTCTGCTCGCAAGTCGACGACCGCTTGGCTGTGCGCGTCAGAACTCGCTGCCCGCTATCCTGCAACCACGTTGGT
Source organism: uncultured Rhodoferax sp. (assembly GCA_964468905.1). Lineage (GTDB taxonomy): Bacteria > Pseudomonadota > Gammaproteobacteria > Burkholderiales > Burkholderiaceae_C > Allorhodoferax. The sequence goes on from CAYXWW010000032.1 coordinate 23,347, forward strand.
TGCGGACGCCGTTCTCGTGGAAGACGGCGCTATCACTACGACTGGCGCAGTCAGCTCAGCATTTGATTTGGCAATCCATCTTGTCAAAAAGCACTGGGGCGCCGAGGTCGCAACCGCCGCCGCGCGACTTGCCTTGTTGTCCCAACCGCGGGCGAGCCAGGCCCCGTTTGTGGACAGCAGGCTATTGGGCCCGTCCAACGTGCCTGCGTTCGCACAAAGTGTGGCGCAGTGGCTCGGCGGGCGATTGACCGAGTCGTACGATCTGGAGCGTCTTGCCCTGGCTTTCCATGTCAGCACCCGCACGCTGCTGCGCAGGGTCAAGGCACAAACTGGTGACTCGCCATTGGCGCTGTTGCAACAGGCGCGGGTAGACAAGGCCAAGCAATTGCTGAACGACAGCAGTTGGAGCATTGCGCAGATCACCGAGGCCGTGAGTTACGCGGATGTGCCTACCTTCTCACGCATGTTCGCTCGTCGTGTGGGCGAGACACCGGCGCGATACCGACGAAGAGTGCGCGATGCCGGTCCTGGCGACTGAGTCACTTGGCCAGACAGAGGCGAGCCGTCAGCTCAGCAAGTGTATTTTTTGGGGGGCAAGGAGTGCGAGTACACCAGCCGCCAAAGAGTGGGAAACCCAAGCGCATGGTTCAGGTTGGTTGCACTTTGCCCGCCGTCGTCTTCACATTTGACCGCTATCTATGCGGGAGCGGCTCTGTGTAGCCACTGGGCTGCTCAAAGCCCTTGAACATCAGCCCGATGGCGGCCTAGCATGCGGCGCTTAGCGCAAGTTGCCTTGCTCCAAAAATGCACGAACCGAAGCGATGCTGCGTTCTGGTTGATCATTGAACATGAAGTGTCCTGCATCGGGAATGCTCGTTAGTGTGGCGTTGTGAAAGTAATGCAAATGTCTGCGCTGGTGCTTTTCGCCATCAAGCTGATTGCACTGGCCCGTAATGAACAGTACAGCGCCCTTGAAGTCTTCTACGCCTTTGCGAAAATCCAATGTCTTTGCAAACGCAGGATCGTCCAACATGCGGCCTATAGTGGCCTCAAAGTTCGGGCTGCCAAAGCGCCACGCCTGAAGCGCTGGCAGACCCCCTGCACACAATTCGGTGGGCTCTTGCATCAGAGGGAGTGCTTGAAGCAAGAACCAATCTTCGCGCGCATACGGATCGTCTTTGGTAGAGACAAGCCACTTGCCTAGCCACGCAGCACTGAGGCCAGTGATTTGACGCCACGACGGCATTCCACTGTTTGTAAAGATGTCTGCGGTGGACGGATCCAAAAAAGCTGGCTCGGCCATGACGACCGCCCGCACTTTGTTGGGGTGTTGACCTACATACGTTGACGCAAGCATGGCGCCCCAAGAGTGACCCAGCAAATCTACTTTGCGCCCTTTTCCAAAAGCATCTACAAATGCATCCAAATCATCTACAAAGGTTTGCACAGTAATGTCCTTTGCAGGCACCCTGGGTGACAATCCCGTACCGCGCTGGTCATAAAACACAACCTGAAATGCGTCTGAAAGTGCTTGAAGCCCTAGAAGGTAACGATAGTCCGCTCCTGGCCCGCCGTGCAGCACGATGAGTACCGGCTTTCCTGATTCTCCAAACTGCTCGGAGTGAAATACATAGTTGTTGAGTTTTATGTGGGGGATGGAGGCATCGCGCTCCAAAGTGAGAGGCACAATCAGTTGGTGTGCATTGGGTGCAGAGCAACCCCAAAGGGTGAGCATGCTCATGCAGGCGACAAAAATAGTAACAATGACATGATGGTGCATAGGTATCAATTTCCGGGTGGGTAGAGGGATACCGCATCATTCGATTTTTCATCTGCCTCGGCAATAACATTGGATAACGCATCGAATGCCAAAATCTGGCACCGTCCTTGACACACCGAACCCATTGGATCGGTCTTGTATTGCATCTATTGCAAATGCAATAGCTCCTTTGGAGTCGAGCGTTCTGGAAAGACTGATGGGGTCGATCCGCATTCAGGTTCTAGAGCCAAAGGAATTATTGTTGCGTGTGGGGCAGCCAGCAAATCACGAATATTTTCTAATTGCTGGAGTGTTGCGTTCATGGATTGGCGATGCGCAAGGTGCTGAGGTCACGCTCGATTTCAGCGTGGGGCCAAGTATCCTGACACCATCCATTGCAAGAGTCTTTGGCGGTCATTCCAGAATCAATTGCCAAGCGTTGACACATGTACGCGTTGCCAAGTTCGACGCGCCTGCGCTTGTCGCACTCATGCGCGCGGTTCCCAATGCCCAATGTTGGGGAGACGCAGTCTTGCGTGCAGAACTGATGCGCCGGGTGGATCGCGAATGGGAGTTGGCCGCTTTGCCAGCGGCCCAACGATGGGAACTTTTTCAGAAAAAATTTCCCATGTTAGATGGCCGCGTGGCGCAGCACTACATTGCGAGTTACTTGGGTATCACGCCGGTGAGTTTGAGTCGCCTAAAGGCAAAAATCCGTTCAGAAATTGTTTGAAAGGTTGTCGTTGCGGCGCATAGTGGTGCGCTTCCAGTGCGCGGCCATCCCTGTGTCAAAAGCGACAGCGGCCCTCATGAATACTACACAATGCGCTATCAAACGCATAGCATTCGAGTAATGGCGTGGCAACTCAATTGGCCTTCACCTTCAACCGCCATGCATGCAGCAGCGGCTCCGTGTAGCCACTGGGTTGCTCCAAGCCCTTGAACACCAGCTCGGTAGCCGCCTGGTATGCGGCACCATTGAAGTTGCCCACCATAGGGGTGTAGAGCTTGTCGCCCGCGTTTTGTTTGTCCACCTTGGCCGCCATGCGCGCAAAGGTCTCTTCCACTTGCTCTTTGGTCACCACGCCGTGGTGCAACCAGTTGGCCATGTGCTGGCTGCTGATGCGCAGGGTGGCGCGGTCTTCCATCAGGCCGATGTCGTTGATGTCGGGCACCTTGGAGCAGCCCACGCCCTGGTCCACCCAGCGCACCAC
>CAYXWW010000033.1:0-25570 GCA_964468905.1 uncultured Rhodoferax sp.
AGACATCTGTAAAGTAAAGCTCGGAATAAGCGCATTGCCACAACAGAAAATTGCTAATGCGCGACTCGCCACCCGTGCGTATCAACAAGTCGGGCTCGGGCATGCCCGACGTACTGAGGTAATTGCCGACCTCCTCTGGAGAGATTGCAATTAAATTTTGGCTTGGGTGCGCTTCCTGCCAACGCTGTATGGCCTGCAAAATATCCCAGCGCCCTCCGTAGTTGGCAGCCACATTCAGAGTAATCACTTCGTTTTTAGCGGTTTTATGCTCAACCTGACGAATTTTTTCTTGCAACTCCGCGGGGAAGCGAGAAATATCCCCCAACACCCTTAAACGAACACCTTGTTCGCTCATCTCTGCAATTTCTTTATCTAGGTACTTGATAAAGAGGCCCATCAAGGTAGAGACCTCTTCCTCTGGTCGCCCCCAGTTTTCCGTACTAAAAGCAAAAATGGTCAGATATTGAATGCCATGATCCGCACAACTTTTAACCATGGCCTTGACACGAGCCGCACCTGTGGCATGCCCCACCGTGCGAGGCATGAAACGCTTTTGCGCCCATCGACCGTTGCCATCCATGATCACAGCTACATGTTTTGGTTTCAAGTTGATTCTTTCTACACTTATTTAATAAATTTCAATTTATTAATTGTATCTAGTCAATTTAACAACAAAACTCCGATTAAAAGATTTAGCAGATTTGAACCAGTGTTTTTTTGAAAGGGGCTTAGGAAGCAAACACGTGTTCAACACATGCTAACTTTTTGAACTGATTGGAAAAATAGGTACTACCACTGTTCGAAAATCAGCGAAGCTAAGTTTCGTCAATTGGTACGCCTTTTTGCGCTTAATTTGACGGCCACTGATACAGCCGAGTTGACGAGTTTGTCGCTTCGCAGCACCAACTCCATTTACCAACGTATCCGCACGCGCATGACCCAAGCCTGTGCTGCTCAGCCCCCATTTCAAGGCGATCTCGAAGTCGACGAGTCTTACTTCGGCCCCAAACGCATTCGGGGTAAACGAGGACGCGGTGCTGGTGGCAAAACAATCGTCTTTGGTCTTCTTAAACGGGGCAACTGCGTTTACACCGAAATCGTCCCAGATGCATCCAAAGCTACGCTGCAAGCAATTATCCGCGGCAAGGTCGACCCTAACAGCGTGATCCATACAGATGAATGGCGCGGCTACGATGGGCTTGTGGACATTGGCGTTGATAGACATTTCCAGGTTAATCACGGCAACAATGAGTTCGTCAGGGGCTCTAAACACGTCAATGGAATTGAATCCTTTTGGAGTTACGCCAAACATCGCTTGGCTCAGTTCCACGGGGTTACCAAACACACATTTGCGCTGCACCTTAAGGAGACCGAGTTCCGATTCAACCACCGCCAACACAACCTCTACTTGGCTTTGCTAAAGTTACTCAGAGACAACCCGCTGTAATCGCATTTACTTCCTAAGCCCCAAACGTATTCACCAAAAAATAAACGATTTTTCACATGATTCCTCAATAATTTATCACTTACCAAATATATTAGTCAATCTTCTGGTTTGCACTATTACCTTCCGACGCCCCCATATACATTAACACTGGAAAAAGAAAACTACCAATTCCGAAATTCAATAATAGAAAATTAAACATCAAGAATTCAAACAAACTTCGCGTGTATGCCAAGTATAGACAAAGCATTCCTAACAATCCCACATCGTAAAACAATGAGAATAAGAATCCATTGGCAAACGTCTCGACACCAAATTCGCTGAATAACCCTTCCAGCGCAAGGTCTCCTGCTCCCAAACCATGCCCCACAAAAAAAGAGAGTCCGTGCATATCGTTCAAAAGAGAAAGACCAACCAGCCGGATAAGTCCTGAACTAAGAAAAAATACCCCCCCCCCTCTAGTGAAATAAAAAACACTACAGCAATGGCAAAAATAAACGCCCCCAGCAAAAAAAGTGCTTTCCGGCGCAACTTTAAAAAAAGAAAATATACGACTGCATACATACTTTGGGTCAACAACGTCACCAGTAATGTAATTTTTTGAAAACGTGAATAGCCACGTAGTTTAAAAAAAACAGCTACAGAAAAAACACCAAGGTAGGATGGTTCGCTAAAAAATAGTTTCAGTCGTGGCAAGTCTAAAAATTGGCTTTCATGCTCTGCATATATTGACCAAAGACCTAGTACTCTGCCAGTTAGCAAGTCAATCATAGCTAGCAATGCCAATGCTCCACTAAACAAAGCTAACCAACGCAGGTCAATGGCGGCTATTTCACGACCTTGTTGGCTCACTCGCAAGGATTCAAACAGCACCAAGCAAATCAGAACCAGAAACACCGACCCAGGTCGTGAGCCGTTGATAGAGCCAAGAAATATAAATCCGATAACGCCAATCAACCAGCGGATACGGTATCCAGTGTGGGTTAGCAAGTGCGTAAGCGTCAGCAACCCAATTACAGGTAATGCCAAAAGAATAAATCCTCGCCCCGTACTGGCATCTATGGTCATACCACTGAACAGAATGGAGGCACCTAGCAACCAAAAACGAAGGCTACGTGTTAACGGCTTCATTGCTCAACATTATCGAAAATCAAGGAATAACTCTTTGCAATCTGTACCCATAGGTATCGCCCTCGGATACCCTGCAATCTCTCTGCTGTCAGCACTGGCAACGAGTCAAATGCGATGAGAAGTCTTTGCAAATCTTGGCTGTCATGCCAGTAACTGAATTGACCGTCCAAGGTAGCTCTATTGAAGCCACAGTCGAAAGCAAGGATCTGAGGAGACCAGAACAAGGCTTCTACCAATGCTGGATTGGTACCACCGACACTATGACCGTGCACGCAGGCCAACGCCCTTGCGCGCAGGTGGTTCAAGGTGGCAGCATCGTACACTGGGTCAAGGAGGTAGATGCGCGCATCGCCCGCATGACGCTGACACAGCTCACGCCCGTAGTCTGAACTCTGCCAGTTCCCCACGTAGACCAGCGGCGGTCCGACGCCCGTGGCGAAGGCCGCTAGGATCATGTCGATGTTGTTCTCGGGCACGATGCGGCTGATGGCCAGCACATAGCGAGACGGCAGCGGCTGAGCGGGTGCCTTTTGCGGTCCGTCAGGCCGGGCATGGTCGCCACCATAGGCGATGACGCTGGCACGTCGACCGAAGCGATGGAACACCAGCGAGCGGATTACCCGGTTGTCCGCCACCACACGGTGCGCGAAGCGGATGCCAATAGCCTCCAGGCCGTGCAGCACGGCCTTGCCCAAGCGCGACCACTTCGCGCGTCGGCTCTCCAACCCGTCCAGATTGAACACGATGCGCACCCACGGGCACAGCAGGCGCAGCAGCGGGAACACCAGAGTGCCCGAGGCCCCCAGGCACAGTACCACCGTACAGCGCCGCAGCAGCACGGCATCCAGCAGAGACACAGCGTCGTAGAGCATGCTGGCCGCGCCGTTGGCCGGCAACGGCACAAAGATGCGCCGGTGGCCGTTCATCACGGGCTGGCGCTCGACATCGGCATAGGCGCTGCGCTGGCAGTACACGTGGAGCAAGAACTCCGCGGCCGACATCTGCTGCACCAATGCCTCAGCCAGCGTCTCGAAGCCCCCGTAGCGGGCAGGCACGCCCACGCAGCCAACGATCGCCACACGTGTACTCACTCGCCAGCCGCCTTGTGCGCGAAAACCAACGAGCGGCCGAACTCGAAGCCGCCCACCACCTCCGCGTCCAGCTCCATGTCCTTGAGTAAAAAGGCAGGGTCGTGGTTGTAACGGTACTGCGGATTGCTCACAACGTCGAACACCAGCACCCCCCCCAGTGTGAGATTGTCGCGCACCAGCGCCCGTAGCGCTACCTGGAGGTCGGCGGGTGGGATGATGTGGATGAAGTTCACGCACACCACGGCATCGAAGCGACCCTGCACTGGTTCGCCCAGACGCAGGGTGGCGAAGCGGGCGCCGCGGACCAGCCACTGCAGGGGATGGCTCAGCCTCGCCGCCCACAGCACCCGTGCCGAAATGTCGCAACCCAGGCGGCGGCAGGCAGGCACACGGCACAGGATGTCACCAAGCCCGCAGCCAATCTCAAGCATCGACTTGGGGGCCTGGGTGTGCAACCGTCGTAGGATCTCTTGGCGGTAGGGGTGGCGCTCCTCGTCGCCGGCATGCCAGCGCTCGATGCCTAGCACGTTGCAAAGGAAATGGCGAAATACTGTCTTGACCAATTTGCTAGTCCTGTAGGTTCTGAATTCTTTTGAGCGAGAATAAAAAATAATGATTCTAGGAGGCCGTTTTTAATACTAAAATTCGCTATTATATTTGCTAGACGAGGGAAATTTCTTGCGAACTATTCTCGCAGGTGAACCAATTGCGGTCGTAAATGCTGGAACATCACAATTCACAAGAGCGTGTGCGGCAATGGTTGCACCTCTACCAATTGTGACTGGGCCAATAATAGTCGCACCCGCATATATGCTCACATCATCCTCTATGACAGGATATCCTTGTATTGTGTGATGACTTTTGCCTATGGTCACATTTTGGTATATTGTAACGTTATTTCCAATAACTACTCCTTCACCAATTACTACGGATGCCGCGTGTGCTAATTGTAATCCTGTCCCAATCTGGGACAGAGGGGATATGTAACAGGAGAATGCATTTACTACATGCCGCCAAAGCAGCATGGAAATCCAGTAGCCGAAATATCCCTTTCGGTAAAGTTTAGAAATTATTCTATAGTAACAGCACACTGCAAATCCGGGATAAATAACCCATGCACCCAGCGCTTGTTTTAGGCCTTTGCGTCCGTAGCGTGCTAGGTCTTCGTTGCAAAACATTTCGTTGACTTCACAAAATTATTAGAAGGGAGGGCGATATTTGAAAATTTAATCAAACCAAAACTGTTGAATTAACTTTTAGGCGATGCAATTGAAGAACATCACTTTTGTTTTGTGGACTTGGCTGAAGTCTGTAGTTATGTGAAACATACGTAAACATTAATTTCTTAAGAAAAAATATTGCTCAATTTTCTCTTTCTAAACCACCTGTGTAAGTCGCTTTGATAAGAGCTGTGCGAAACGGAAGTTTTTTTGCACATGCCAAAATCCAGCAATCCGACATTCCTCAAGTCGAGCCTCGCTTGACAGAGTCCGCTCAATCGCCTCGCATAGACTAGTCGAGCTTATGAAATCATATGGCACTACGTGTTCGTTTAAATCGAATATCTCGGCCAATCCGTCAGGAAAATCGCACAGTTGAAGTGCCCCGCAAATTGGGATGTGAAAAGTCCGTGAGGTGGATGGGCCAGAACAGGCGTTGGAATTAATTGAAAGCTTGGATCTAAAATAAATGGAACTCTCGTCAACTGCATTTTTAACTATATGGAAAACTCCTTTTTTTATTGCATCATAGGCAAAATGACGCCATGGTGACCAATCGCGCGAGAAAATCATCAGTCGACTTCCAAATGCTCTCTTCGCATCCAGAAGCATCTCCTTGCGCCATGATGGTGAGCCGACGAAACTAATTTCTATGTCTTTGGTATGTCCAAGGATTTCTTGGTCGCTGAGGCCGCGCTTCCAGTCCTCAAAATAGCCTGCAGGCATGTAGGAAGCCGACTTCGCACCCATTGATTGCAGCCATTGCGGCATAGGGATGGAATCGAGATAGTGGGGTGTTTGCGAAAAGACGTGGTCGGCCACGCCCAGGTAGGGAAGCGTGGCTACAGTTGAGTTCACCGGATCATCCGTGGCCCAATAGATGACGAAGCGGTCATCCCAGGCTTGGCGAATGAAGTCGGGCGGGATTTGCAGCGTGCCGTAGATGACGATGACCTGGAAGCCTTGGCAGGCATCGCGTACTCGCGCCAGTCCCTCGGTGACCTGCGGGTTGCGCAGGCAATACTGAAAGTCGAGGTCACTGACCCCGAACTTGTAGCCAAGCAGCGGCCCGACGTTGAGGCCAGTGATGTCGGTGCCAAGCGAGCGCATGTGCTCCAGCTCGCGTTCCAGCGCTCGGGCGTTCGAGGCGCTCCATTGGTAGACAAAAGCGATCTTCATGTATGGGTCTTTCGGGTCGGATGGGTCATAGTGGCGGCCGTGTCATGTAGCAGGCTTGCCAAGAAGCCAGCCATGCCCTCGGCATAAGTGACGGGTAAGGTGTCGCGGCGCAGCGATTGCAGGTGCGCCGCGTAACTCTGTCCCTGTGCTGGGTCGTTCAGCACGTCGCGTCCGGCGTCGAAGCGCCCCAGGAAGTACTCGCTAACATGCGGCCGGTTGCAGAACACTGGCAGCGACCAGTCGATGTACTTCCACAGTTTCGTGGGTGAGCCAAGGCGCAGCCGGTCGTCGTCGTAGACATGAGGGTCGTAGTACAACACCGCGGCATCGAAGTCCAGCGTATCCATCTGGGCAGGATCGCACCAGCCGTGCTGCACCACGCCGTCCACTGCGGGAGCGCCGATGTCGCCGCCGAACACGTGCAGGTCGAAGTCAGCTTGGTCGAACCAAGGGTGTCCGCCGATAAATCGACGGATGGCCTGGGGCGATGTGGTACCGCCGATGCCAAACAGCAGCACCTTCAGGCGGTGCTGGGGCTGGGCCAAGCTGGCCAGCCGCTGCTGGAAACGCGCGGACTCGAAGCGCCCGACCTCAGGCACCGGCCAACGCCACACGAACTGGGGCGCAGCCAACGTGGGTCGGGGTGCTACTGTCAGGTAGGCGTCGCAGGTGCTGGGCGGCACGTACTCGTCGTTCAGTTCCACGAGGTGTGTGACACCATGACCATGCGACTCGAACATCAGACGCAGATTGGCGCGCTGGTGCAGCAGCCGCGGACGCAGCAGCCGCTGCAGACCCGCGCCCAGCAGCGTCAGCGCGCCCGCCCTTGCGGCCTGAGCTAGCCGCCGCCAGAACGGCGCCAACCGCAACATAGACACCGTGCCAGTAGCGGCTGACGGTGCGGGCAAGGCCGGCACAGCGGCCCCTGGAACGATATTCAGTACCAGGGCGCCTTCGAGCAGGTCGACCAGGCGCGGCGACCAGCGGCAGATGCATAGCACCTTGAAGCCCAGATAGCGGTAGGTCTGGATGTTGCCGATAAGATGGTCGTAGCCGCCAGCGTTGTCGCGACTGCGTGAGGTGACCACTGGGTAGTTCAACACCACCCACCCAGCGTAGCGTGCAGTCAACGAGCAGCCTCGCGTGTCTGGGTCTGGTAGTAGGCCGCAGTCGCTTGCAGCGCTGCGCCACCAGCGAAGCCAAGCTCAGCGCGACTCATAAGAAGCATTAATACCATCAATCAGTTCCTTAAGCTGGTCTTCGCTGGCTTGTAGCGTAAAGCGTCGCGCCAGGTCAAGGACCATACGCGAGTGGGTCTCGTAGTCGGCGAAAACCTGCTGCACCATGTCGGCCGCATCGGCCACGAACTGCGCATGGTGGCGGTAGGGCAAGGCCAACGGGTAGGGGGCGCGGTCGAAAAGCGTGTCCAGGCCGTGGCCGCGCACACAGACCACCGGCGCGCCCAGGCTGATAGCCTCCACGCCCACCGTGCCACCGGCCTCCGATGAGGCTTGCAGCAGCACGCTGCACCGGCCGCCCAGCTGCTCGGCGACCCGTTCGTGGCCCACCACCCCTTCCGAGCGCACCCGGGGGTGCTGGTCGAGTCCAGCATTGCATAGGTAGTCTACGGCACCCGCCTGCCGCAAATTATCACCTAACAGACACACATGCAGTCCCTCGTCGCGGCGAAGCAGTTCAGCGGCCACGGCCAAGAACAGGTCGAGGTTCTTGAATGGCAGGTGCTTGCCGATGAACAGCAACTGTCGCTGCAACTGGCGCGTGCCATTCCACTTCATCTCACAGTGCACCGGCGTGATCACCCGCCGGTGGCGGGTCAGAGCCCATGGAAACACGGTCATGGGCCGGTTGGACACCCCGATAGCCGCGTCTGCGCGCAGGGCATTGACAACGTTCGGCGACACCCAGCGCAACGAGGTCTTCACAGCCAGCCGCAGTAGAGATGCTTGACGGTCAGGACTACGCTCGTTGAAGTTGGCTGGCTGCGAACTCATTGGACCAAGCACCTTGCGCCTGAAGGGAAGAAGAAACATGGGCGAGAAGATCCAGTCCGATACCCAAGTGGTATGGAACAGGTAGCTGTGGCTCCGCCAGCTGCGCTCTGCGGCTAGAATCGCGAAGGCTTTCCACAGCCACAGGCAATAGTAGGCGGTCAGGAAGCGCGCATGTATCGCTGGCTTGCGGAACAGTGGGTAGAAGAAGGTGTCGGCGATCGGTACCACCTTCACATGGCCAATGCCCAGCTGCGCCAGCTCGGCATGGATACGAGGTACCTGCTGTTCGGCATCGCGCACATAGAGCGTCACGCGGTCGAAGCTAGCTGCCAGCAGGCGCAGGTAGTTCCAGCCAACCCCCCATTCTGAGCCCGAGTGAGGCCTACAAGAAAAGGCAAGCACAGCCGCGCTGCGCCTGGTAGTACCGTCACGAGCTTCTAGGCAGCGGGAGGTCATGACCTGACCTCTCGGACGCGCGGGGCAGGTGCGAGCAGGTCGCGGTACACTTGGGCCACGGTCTGCGCCGACCGCCGCCACTGGAAGCGCTGCGCTTGCGCCAGGCCTCGGTTGCTCAACGTCTCGCGCAGGCCCGGCTCATCCAGCAGTCGGCGTAGCGCCGCGGCCAAGGCCGAGGGATCGGCCGGGTCGACCAGCAGGCCAGCTTCGCCCACGACTTCAGGCAGCGCGGTGGTGTAGCTGGTGATCACCGGCACGCCGCTGGCCATGGCTTCGAGTGGAGGCATGCCGAAGCCCTCAGCCCAGGTTGGGTAGGCAAACAGCAGGGCGTGCCGATACAACGCTGGCAGCACGTCGTCGCCGACGTGGTCGAGCAGGTGCACGCGGCCGCGCAGGCCGAGGCGGTCGATCTCGGTGAACGCCTCCTCAAAACCGAAGTGGCGCTGGCCCGCGATGACCAGCGGCGGCGCCAAGTGACCCAGCTGCGCATAGGCACGCAGCAGGTTCGCGTGGTTCTTGCGGGGTTCCAGGCGGCCCACCGACAGCAAATAGCCCTGCGGCGACAGGCCCAGCGTGCGCACCAGCTCTATCCCCTCGGGGCCCGGATAGAAGCGGCACAGGTCAGCGCCATTGTGCGTGACCGACACGCGTTCCGCCTGCACCGAGTAGCGCTGCAAGATGGTGTCGCGCGAGTAATCACTGACCGTGAAGACATGGGCGGCGCGTTGGGCCGACCAGCGCATCAGCAGCATCGACCGCAGCCGGAACAGGCGGCCGAAGTACTGCGGGTGCGTCTCGAACAGCACGTCGTGGATGGTCACAACAGCAGGGCACAGGCAGGGCACAGGCAGGATGTACTGCGTATGCAGCAAGTCCAGTGCCAGGCGGCGCTGCAGGCTTGGTAGCTGCCAGCACAGCCGCTTCGCCGGGTTGGCTGATGGCATGTGCATATGGTGAACATGGGGCAGCGCAAAGGCCGACGAAAAGTCGAGCAGCCGCTGCGGCTGCTCGCACAGCAGGTGGAAGTCGAACTGTGGCAGCAGCGGCAACAGCGCAGCGTACAGCTCCAGTACATGGGTGCGGGAACCCTGAAAGATGCCGTCGACCACGTGCATGTCAACACCGATGCGCGGTCGTCGACTCATGGCTGAGCTCCAGGCGAATTGGATGGCATAGGGGCAACCTGGGCATGGGGACGCTCGCCTCGCATGCGGATCACGCGCGCCGGATTGCCCGCAACCACGGCATTCGCTGGGATACGGCCCTTCACAACAGCCCCTGCGCCGACGACGCAACCGCGTGCGACGTGGGCGCCATCGAGAAAGGTGACGTTCGAGCCGATCCAGCAGTCGTCCTCGATGACGATGCCACGCTGACGCACGCCCTGGTGGCGGATGGGTTGGGTCAGGTCGTCGAACTGGTGTTCCTCGGCATGGAAGCTCACTTTTTGGCCCATGATGACGTTGTTGCCCACCGTCACGCCGCCTGAGGCGCCTACAAAGGCGAAGGCGTCCATCGACGAATGGTGGCCCATGTGAAAGCCCTTACCGAGCTGGCTCAGCACTCCAGTTGCGCGCACCATGCCGTAGGGCCCGATCGAGCAGCCGTCGCCCAGCACCACGCCCTCGCGAGCGAGCCCGTCGATCATCACACCCCTGCCCAGGGTGATGCCTCGGCCGAAGCGGATGCCGCGGCGGTTGCTGAGCACCACCCCCGGGCCCAGGCAAACCAGGCGACGCGGGTCCCAAGAAAACACCACGCCTCGCAGCAGGCAGCGCGCCATGCCGGTCACGCGCTCCAGCCCATAGCCCAGCAGTGTCGACAGCGGCAGGTCTGGGTCGACCTGGTAAGGCTCGCCCTTCAGTCGCGTGGCGGTGGCATTCAGAAATCTCAACAGTGGTGCATGCATCTCGGGTTCAGCAAAGTCGGTCGGCAGGCGGCGTCAGGGCTGCAACAGCAAATATTTCCATTGCTCGGCGAAGATCGACCGGCCATAGCGGGCGCAGACATGGCACCGGCTGTGCTCCAGGGCGGCGCGGTAGTCTGGGTCGTTCAGGAAGCGGTTAATACGCTGGGTAATCTGGTCACGTTCGGTGGCTACTTCTGGCTGTCGGCCGTCGCCGACAAACTCTGCCAGACTGCCAGCTTCCGAGGTCACTGATACTACGCCCAGTTGTGCCGCCTCCACCACCGGGTAACCAAAGCCTTCGGACAAACTGAACAGCACCAGCGCACGGGCCCCAGCGAGCAGGTCGCGCAGCTCGGCGTCGCCCACGCCCTGCCGCACCCGAACCTGCGGGTAGCGGCTGGCCACCGGCAGTTCAAAGTTGCCAACGATCAGCAAGTCCAGCCCTTGGGCGGGGGCGTCGCTGCTGGCGAAGGCCTCGATAGTGGCCTCTAGGTTCTTGCGCGGGTGGGCGTTCGACAGCAGCAGCAGGTAGGGGCGCGCCGGCGGTGCTGGCCGAGGGCCGGGCGTGAACTCGCAATAGGGCGAAATCACCAGCACCCGCTCGAGCGCGATCCCAGTGTGCTGGCAGAACTGCCGGCGCACGAACTCGGAGGGCGTGACCACTCGGTGCCGGCCTTGCCGCAGCAGCCACAGATTCATGTGCAGGTAGAGCCGCTCCAAGCGCGAGTACAGGTGCGGGAACTCGACAAATGCCAGGTCGTGGAACACCACCACCATGCGCGACGAGCGCCAGGGCAGCGGCACCGCGAAGGCCGGCGAGACATGGACGTCGACCCGCCTCAGAGCCAAAAGCAGCGCGGGCAGCACCATCTCCAGCAGCGTCAGCGCGACGAAGCGCGCCCACTGCACCAAGAGCCCGCCCGGGCGGTAGAACAAGTCTGGCAGGCGCAGCTTGACCTGTTGCCAGCCTATGTCGCGCAGGAACTGATCGACCTGCAACGAGTAGCGCGACAGGCCAGAGACCCGCCGCCGCAAGTAGTGGGCGTTAATGGAGACACGCATAAAAAAGATCCTGGTAGCGCTGGGCGCGACGCTCGGCACTGAACTGCGCAGCGGTTGCTCGGCAGCGCTCGCTCAGGCGTTCGAAGGCTGCCAATTCGCGGCCAGTCCAGTCGAGGGCTTGGCGCACTGCATCGAGGGCAGCCGCATCGCTGTCCGCTAGGACGGCACATGCGCTGAACAGTTCACGGTGCGGTGCAATGTCGCTGAGGATGGGCACTACACCGCAGGCCGTGGCCTCCAGCACCGCGTTCGGGAAGCCTTCGGCCTGCGACAGGTGCACCAAGCAGAAGCAATCAGCGAAAATCTGTTCCTTGGGCATCTGGCCGCGGTAGACCCGGTGCACGAAGGCGGCATCGAACTCGGAAAGGAGCGATGCATCGTCGCAGCGGCCGTACACCGCGAATCGCACGCCGCGCTCGGCCGCCTGGGCCTCCAGCGCCTGAAAGATGTGCAGTACCCGCTCTACACCTTTGCCGGGCTTGATGTTGCCAACCGCTGCGATGGTATCGCGCCGGGCTGCCATGGCCGGCACGAAGGGCTCGACCGAGTTGTACAGCACGTGTAGGCGATCGGCGACCTCTGGCTCGATGCGCCGGACCGAATCGGCCACTGCCTGAGAATTGCACACCACCGCCTGGGTCAGCCAGTTGCGCCAGGCTTCCTGCCAGCGCCGGCGCACTTGGTGCTGCAACCAGTGGTACAGGTTGCGTCGCTCGGTGACCAGCACAGCCCCAGTCAGCAGGCGCAGCGCAATCTCCGGCAGGTAGTAGTTGATCGCGTACGACAGGATCAAGCGCGGCCGCCAGGCCAACAGGGTCCGCAGCCCGTCGACCACGCCGAAGCTCAGCGACACGCCCGGCAGCGCCTGGAAGGCTTGGTGCAGGCGGGCATCGATTTGGAAGCGGCTGTACACCCAGATGTGCAGCGCATGCCGCGCTGAAAGTGAGCGCGCCAGGTGGTAGACCTGCCACTCGGTCCCACCTGACTGGAGGCTGGGCAGGATGATCACAACCATCCGAACAGTCCGCGGCGTTGAACAGGCAGACGCGGCAGGCAAAAACGCTGTGTGCGGAATGCCTCGGCATCCGCCAACCCTGGCCGGGTGGAAAATGCGCACCGGTAGCCCGCCTGCGCCACCACGGGAAACATTTCAGGCGAGTAGCGGCCGCGCGGGTAGGCAAAGGTGTCGAAGCCGAGGCCGAGACGGTCCTCCCACTCAAGCTTGGCGGCGTGCACCTCGTCCGCCCATTCGCCGGGCGCACAGTCGGTCATGTTGCGGTGGGAGCGGCTGTGAAAGCCAAGTTCGTGGCCCAGCCGTACGAGGGTGCGCAGTTCTTCATGGCCCATGAAAGCAAAGGGAATGTCATAACCGCCGCCAGATTCAGGTGCCCAGTTGCCCCGTTCCCTACTGCCCCAGCGAACCGTGCCTGAATAGCCGGGTGTGAAAAAGAAGATTGCCTTGGCACCGAACTCGTCCAGCAGCGGCAACGCGTTGCAGAAGTTGTCGGCGTAGCAGTCATCGAAGGTAATCAGCGCGCCCTCAGCCCGGCCTTCGCTGGCCAGCGCCTGGGGATCGGCGAAGCCCACCGTGCGGCGAATGTGGGCCAAGAAGCGCCGGAAGTTTCGCGTCGACAGCGACATGCCATTGTCGGCCACGGTATGGATAGTGTAGATCTTCATGACAGGTCCAGCCGGCAGGTCGCGATGTCGTCGAATAGCGTGTCGTGGGTGACCACCACCACCAGGCTACCGTCACGCGCTAGGGTCCGTAGATCCTGCTTGAACGTGGCCGCATACAGAGTGCCAGTGCTGGCGGTAGGCTCGTCGAAAATGGTCACCCTAGCCTTCTGGCTCAGCGTGCGGACGATTCCGATGCGCTGGCGCTCGCCACCGGACAGAGTGGCCTCGTTCAGCTCGGCTAAGCCGTCCAGATGGCGCAGGCCATAGCGGGCGAGCAGGGCATCGTCCACCGGGGCGTTGGCAGCGTCGTCGTGTGCGACATTGGCCTGCAGGCTGGTATTTAGCACGGTGGGGAACTGCGAGCAAAAGGCAAGCAACCGTCCCGCGCCAGCATCAGCTCCGGCGTTGGCGAACGGTCCGCCGTCGATCCGGCCCTCTGCTAGGTCTGCCAGTAATTCCGCGACGGTGGTCTTGCCAGAGCCCGACTGGCCCTTGATCAACAATACGTCTCCAGACCTTGCCCTGCAGTACTCGGCGTCGTCCTGTAGCACCGTCACCTCGACCACGGGCACCACGGCCAGGCTCACCTTAATGCGTGGATTCACCACCTTTGGTTCGGCCATCGCGGCGGCGGTCAGGTAGTAGCCATCCATCACCGAGCGCGAGAAGCTGATCTGCATGAACACACCTAGGATCGAGGTCAGGTAAGGAGCCAGCTTGAATGCAGCCGCCAAGCCAAAGGCCAAGTCCTGCTGGTCGAAGCGGGTCACGCCAAGGGCCGCGGCGCCCACCAGCATCACGATGCCGATCGCGCTCACCGCATCGAAAGCGAAGCGCGGGATCTGCGCGGCAAAGCTGATGTCGGCTCGGGCCGTAGACAGGTCGCCGTTGATGCGTCCGAGTTCGGCCAGGAACACCCGGTCGAGTCGGCTGCTGGCGATCTCGTTGCGCGCACCCATGTAGCGCGACAACGTGTTCACCAGCTTCACAGTGGAAGCCTCGGTGACCTGGCCGGCGCGGGCCGAGATGCGCAACGTGAAGTGTGCAATCAGCACGGCCATGGCGCCGAACAGCGCCACAACTACCAAGGTCAGACTCGGATTTCGCACCAAAAGGGCCAAGAAAATGCTACCGGCCACCGCGAGGTCGCTGAACAACTTCACGACCTGCTGGTACACGCCGTAGGTCATGTTCGACGGATAGGCGTTGACCTCATGGGTGATAGTCTCAACACTACGCGCACGCAGTGCCGAACTGGGTGCGGCACGGGCACGACCCAAGATGCTCTGGCGCAACAGCGTCTCATTTCGGGCGTACAGTCGGTGGATCAGCTTGCCCAAGCCTGCATTGAGTAGACTCTTGAGTACGAGCAGACTGGCCACGCCGAGCGCGGCCTGGAAGTCGATGGGCAAGCCCTGGGAGGCAGATAGCATACTGCCCATCAAGCGCACCAGCAAGTACAACGACACCAGCTCCAGCATTACGAGCACTGCGTTTGGCAGCAGCAGCTGACGCAAACGAACGCCCTGCGCGGTGATCGTTCGGATGTCGTGTATTAATTCTCGAAGTGAATCGTTGCTCATCAAACTCAAAGTTCGCAGTAAAAAGCAGCTATTGCGTTGCAAACTCTCTCGATCTGTGTGTCTTGGAGTTGAATCATTGATGGCAACCAAAGGCCATCTCGACCAATACTCTCTGCCACCTCATAAGTTCCAGACAAAGAATAGGCTTTTTGCTGATGAATTGGTGGATACATTGTGCGCGTGCCAATTCCATGCTCTTTTAAATAAGAGACAAGCTGATCACGGCGTTCAGCTCGACAGTCGATAAACCAAGGCGAACATAACTCTAAGTCGTGCTCGAAAAGTTTAATGCCTTTAACGTCAGCCAAGCCGTCTTGATATCGTCGCCATATATCTTTCTTACGCGAAATGCGATCTGGCAACTGGCGCATCTGCGCTAAACCTACGCAAGCTTGCAATTCGGTGAATTTGAAGTTGAACCCAATACTGTCATGTATATCGGTACCTCCACTCGCACGACCAAAGTCCTTCAGTCGGCGCAACTTATCTGCCAAGGTGTCGTCGTCAGTGAATAGTGCCCCCCCCTGTCCAGTAGAAATAATCTTTGGCGCCGAGAACGACAGACTGGCGATTGCGCCTGCCCGACCTATGTGACGACCGTCGGAATAAAAAGAACCTAGCGACTGCGCGGCGTCTTCGATGATCGGGATGCCTGTCTCGCGCGATAAATCTTCAAACGCGGTGATGCCAGCACGGGGCGCGCGTCCATTGGCAGAAACCAACAGGATGGCCTTCGTACGAGGAGTTATTGCAGCGCGTGCAAGCTTTACATCCATCACCAAAGTGTCTGGTTCAACGTCCACGAAGACGGGAACTGCGCCTAGCATTTTTACCGAATTAGGAGTCGCGATCATCGTATAGTCGGGAACAATTACCTCATCACCGGGCCCAACGCCCAAGGCGATCGCAGCTAGGGTTAATGAGACCGTGCCGTTGTTGACAACAACGCAGTGCTTAGCGCCGACGTATTCTGCAATTTGTCGCTCAAAAGCCTCAGTTTTCTTAAACTCTGTAAAGAAGCCATCCTCTTCAAGGTAGGCCATTAGCTCGGCTTTTTCCTCTGCGCCAAACAACGGGCGCATTTGGGGAATGAATTCTTGAATATTGTTCATGATATTAGTTTGATTTGCGAGCCTGCATATTCAAAGAAACTAGAAGTCCAGTGTCCTTTTGCATATGAGGAAAATAAGCCTGTGAGTGGTCGTCGATGTGTGCGTGTTCTGTCTCACGCCAGTTCCAACGCTGGGGTTCGACAAAACCCATTTCCAGCAATAACTCGGCGAGCGAATTTTCGTCGTAGGTAGTCTTGTGATAAAGCGTGGTAGCGCCTTCGGATGTGGCGATGTTCATCCGTCCATACAGTGGACCCAAAATCCTATCCAGTTGTCCTGTCTGACGGTACACCTCGACCAGCGAATTAAAGTCTGGCACCGCCAAACGCAGCAAGCCACCGGGGACCAACACACGCCACCATTCTTTCAGAACTGCACGCGCCTGCTCTCGATCAAAATATTCAAGCGCATGACTGCAGTAAATCAACTCGACCGAATCGTTGGTGAAGAAAGGTAACTGATCAATACCACTCTTGTGGTCGATATGCGGCATGTCACACAGATCGACATGGACAAACCCTGGTATGAACCGATGCCAGCAGCCCAAGTGCGCTTTAATGCCCATCAGAGACGCCTCCTATCAGCATCAGCACCCACATAAGGCCCATTTTTTATTTCTAGAACATGAGTGCCCTCAGCCAATATTTCATATCCGTGTCCGCCTCGAAGCAAGATGATTATGTCTCCAGCTTGAACTTCGAGTTCAGCCACCTTGGTTGCATTAGTATCAAAAATATTGGCTCTCAGAGTGCCGCTGCGTACAAATAAAACCTCCTGCGTCCAGAGCACCTCGCGCTTTACTTCGTTATGAATGTGCGCTTTTAGTTCTTTGCCTGCGCCATAACCCCAGACACCTACCTGAATGAAGTCTTCATCCTGGGAGAAGAAATTAAGCCCATCATTCCACGCTACGGAGGCAGGAATATGGCGCGCAAGCACTAGATCCCCCTCTTTGATTTCTACAATTTCAGACATTCTTTTCTCCACATTCTACGTACCATTGGATCGCCTCTGCTACACCTTGCTTGAAGTCGCGTTTGGGCGACCAGTCGAAAAGTTGCGCGCCCCGGCTGCCATCGACTGTTTTGTAAGGAGCACCATCAGGTTTTGATGTATCTAAGACCAGATCGCCTTCGTAGCCAACCAGGTCTTTGATTAAGGTTGCCATCTCCCAGATGGAGATGCCTTTGCCAACCCCTATGTTGATGGGGTCAACATAGGGCGCCACATCAAGGGCGCGCACCATAGCTTCGGCGCCGTCGTCAACATGCAGCCATTCCCGCACTGGCTTGCCACTACCCCAGACAATGACTTGCTCTTGTCCAGTCTTTTTGGCTAGCACGATCTTCATGATCAAGGCTCCAAGCGCATGCGAACGCTCTTCTTCGAAATGGTCTTCAGGGCCATACATGTTGGACAGAATCAGGTTAATGACGTCCAACTCATACTGCTTAGCATAGGCCCATGCGCCAATCCATGATGCCTTTCGAACAAAGCCGTACACCATCACCGATTCATGCAATGGCCCATTCCAGAATTCATCCTCCTTGAAGAAGGTGGCATTACCGGGATAGGCGCAGTTAGAGATTGGATTGACCAGTCGCTTAACTTTACTGATATGGGCAGCTTCTAGTAAGTTCAGCGTCATTAGCAAGTTATTTTGAAATAGCTCCGCCGGATGTTTGAATCCAAACTGAATACCACCCACAAAGGCTGCGCAATTAAGGACCTGCGTAGGTTGCTTCTCCTGAAAAAAGGCTAGCGTCTCACGGCGTTCGCGTAAGTCTGGTCCATCCTGACGAGATATCCCGAGATAAGGGATACCTTGTGACTCAAGCAAGTGGCATACTCGCTTGCCAAGAAAACCAGTGCTTCCTGTTACGAGAATCATGTATCACTCCCGCCATAGTTGTCGTATTTCAAGTCGTAATTAACCATCATTGTTACGAGATCTCGAATAGAGGTTTTCGGCTGCCAGCCTAGCTGATTGTGCGCCTTGGTTGGGTCACCCCAAAGCAACTCAACCTCGGCAGGTCGGAAGTAGCGAGGATCAACAGTCACACGTACTTGTCCAGTGCGTGCGTCTACCCCTTTCTCATCCACGCCTGAGCCTTCCCAACGTAATTGAATGCCAACTGCCTCGAACGCCCATTCTGCAAACTGGCGAACGGTATAGGTCTCCCCAGAGGCAATCACGTAGTCATCAGGCTGATCTTGTTGCAGCATGAGCCACATGCATTCCACGTAATCCTTGGCGTAACCCCAATCACGTTTCGCATCGAGATTACCCAGCGTTAGAGATTCCTGCTTTCCTTTAGATATTTGTGCAGCGGCCTTAGTAATCTTTTTGGTAACGAATGTTTCACCACGGCGTGGGGATTCATGGTTGAAGAGAATGCCATTGCAAGCAAATAGACCGTAAGATTCGCGATAATTCACAGTAACCCAATAGGCATAAAGCTTTGCTGCACCATATGGTGATTTGGGATAAAAAGGTGTCTTTTCTGACTGCGGAGCAGTATCAGGCAAGCCTCCAAACAGTTCTGAGGTCGATGCTTGATAAAAGCGTGGTTTTTGCCCTAAGTCCTTAATAGCATTGAGTAAACGGATTGTGCCGACAGCGTCGACTTCTGCTGTGTACTCAGGCACCTCGAAAGAAACTGCCACGTGAGACTGTGCGCCAAGGTTGTAAATTTCATCTGGCTCAATGCGCGACAAAAGTGAGTGTAGGTTAGATGAGTCCGCCAAATCACCATGGTAAGTTTTCAAATTCGGATGTGTCAGCAAATGATCGATGCGCTGGGTAGTAAAGACGGAGCTTCTTCTAGTTATGGCATGAACTTCGTAGTTTTTCTCTAACAGAAGTTCTGCTAAATATGAGCCGTCTTGACCTGTAATACCTGTAATAAATGCTTTTTTCATAATTAAACTTTGAAAATTCAGAACTGTATTGATATAACAATCCGACTACCGTCTACCATAGGTATCTTCCAAGCGAACAATATCATCCTCACCCAGATAGCTTCCGGATTGCACCTCAATGATTTCCAGAGGGATGGTGCCGGGGTTCGCGAGCCGATGGACTTCGCCGAGAGGTATGTACGTGGACTGATTCTCAGTGAGGAGTAGAGTCTTGTCTCCAATTGTGATCTCAGCGGTACCTTTAACCACAATCCAGTGCTCTGCCCTGTGGTGATGTTTTTGCAAACTAAGACTGGCTTTGGGCTTAACTTGTATGCGTTTGACCTTGAAGCGATGGCCATCGTCGATGCTGTCATACCAACCCCAGGGGCGGTGCACTTTGCGGTGAAGGGTGTGTTCTTCACGGCGACTCATATTTAAATCATTAACAATCTGTTTCACATCCTGACTGCGGGATTTATCGGCGATAAGAACCGCATCCGGAGTTTCGACAACGACGAGGTTTTGAATACCTACCAGACTTACCAGACGGCTGGTGGCATAAACCAGTGTGTTACGGGTGTCGGTGGTGAGCACATCACCAAAATGAGCGTTGCCTTCGGCGTCTTTATTCAGGACATTCCATACAGCATCCCACGCCCCGAGATCATTCCAACCTGCATCAAGTGGCGTCATCTTGATCGCGAAAGGGCTGCCAGGGCAACGTTCCATGACGGCGTAGTCGATGGACTCACTAGAAATGGCGGAGAATTCTACTTTACCGGGACGAACAAAAGCAGCATCGATGCTTCGTTTATCCCAAGCGTCCTGGGTAGCTTGACAGATATCAGGGCGGAACTCGTTCAGCGCCTTCAGCCATACTGAGGCTCTAAGCACAAACATACCAGCGTTCCAATAGTAGCCGCCTTCATCCAGGTAGGTTTGAGCCGTGGTGGCATCGGGCTTTTCGACAAAGCGCTCCACCACTAAAGGCCACGTAGACGAGATGGCGGCTTTAATATAGCCGTATCCAGTTTCGGCTCGATCAGGAGTGACACCTAGAATGACGATGCTGCCAGTAGCGGCTTCGGTGATCGCATGTTGCATAGCAGATGTAAATGCTGACGGGTGAGTCACAGCTTGATCTGCAGGGGTAACCACAAGAATGGGGTCATGTCCTACTTCGGTTGCAGCTAAAGCCGCAAGGGTCAATGCGGGTGCCGTGTTGCGTCCGACCGGTTCCAACAGAGCGGCGCCGAGTTCAACGCCCGCTTCACGCAATTGCTCTGACGCAAGAAAACGATGCTCTTCACCCGTGACGATGAGCAAAGGTGCAACCTGAATGGTATGGCTTTTTAAATTTGATAGGCGCTGGGCTGCTTGCTGAAATAGACTTTCGTCTCCAGTTAAAGACAGGAACTGCTTAGGGAATCCGGCACGAGACAAAGGCCACAATCGAGTACCAGCCCCACCACACAAGATGACTGGCTGAATCAGGTGTCGACCCATTTGATCGTCATCTGCTATTTTTTTTGAAAAATTCGACATACCATTCCATTGCTTCTTTAAGTCCTTCACTAATCCTGTGCGTGGGGCAGTAGCCGATCAGTTTTGCCCCCTTGCTGATGTCCGCCAAAGAATGGCGAACATCTCCTGCGCGGAAGTTGCGGTAAATTGGCCGCGCCGTCTTGAGATGCTCAAACTGGCCAGCCAGACTCTCGTGCAGATGGAAGTACAGCTGATTCAGGCTGGTGCGATCGCCCACGGCCACGTTATAGACCTGATCCTTGGCTACGTCTGCAGCGCATGAAGCTAACAAATTGGCCTGCACCGCGTTGGCTACAAAACAGAAGTCGCGACTGGTTTCGCCGTCGCCGTTGATGAACACGGGTTCCCCCTTGAGCAGCGCATCTGTCCATCTAGGAATAACGGCGGCATAAGCGCCGTTGGGGTCTTGCCGTGGGCCAAACACGTTGAAGTAACGCAACCCGATGGCCTTGAACCCATAGCTGCGGGCAAACACGTTGGCGTACAGCTCGTTCACATATTTGGTCACCGCATAGGGGCTAAGGGGATTGCCAATGTTTTCTTCTACCTTGGGCAACGCAGGGTGGTCGCCATAGGTGCTGCTGCTGGCGGCGTAGGTAAAACTTTGCACCTTGGCATCGCGGGCAGCTACCAACATGTTTAAAAAACCGCTGATGTTGGTTTCATTTGTTGTAAGCGGGTCAGCTAGGCTACGTGGCACGCTGCCCAGGGCAGCTTGGTGCAGCACGTAATCAACACCTGCACAGACCTTTTGGCAGTCAGGCAGTTGGCGAATGTCGCCCTGGATGAACTGGAATCTGCCCCATTGTTCAGAGCTAACAAGACTTCGCACTTCGTCCAGGTTACGCTGGTGGCCAGTGGCAAAGTTGTCTAGGCCGACGACGCGCTGATCAAGCTTGAGCAGGGTTTCGAGCAGGTTGCTGCCAATGAAACCAGCTACGCCAGTGACCAGCCAGGTTTTGGGAGTCTTGCGCAGTTCGGTTTGAAGTTGTTCGTAGCGAGTCATAGTCACAGCCTTCCGTCTGCTGCACCTAACGGCAAAATACTTTTAACGTCAAACACCACCGCGCCGCGCACACCCCAAGCTTTGATGCCGGCCTCGCCCAATGTCATGAACTGCTGGTGCCCTACGGCCAGCACAATTGCGCTGTATTGGCCCGCTGCGGGGGTTTGGGCCAAGCATTGCAGACCGTATTCGTGCTCGGCCTCTTGCAGGTCAATCCAGGGGTCGTACACGTCCACCTGGGTGTTGTAGTTTTGCAGGGCTTTGACGATGTCCACCACTTTGGTATTGCGCACGTCGGGGCAGTTTTCTTTGAACGTCAGGCCCAGCACCAGCACTTTGCTACCCAGCACGGGCAGACCTTTGCGCAGCATGAGTTTGACAGTTTCGTCGGCCACGTGGCTGGCCATGCTGTCATTGATGCGGCGGCCGGCCAAAATGACCTCGGGGTGGTAGCCCACTTCTTGCGCTTTATGCGTCAGGTAGTAGGGGTCCACGCCAATGCAGTGCCCACCCACCAAACCGGGACGGAAGGGTAAAAAGTTCCACTTGGTGCCTGCGGCATTAAGGACTTCGAGCGTGTCGATGCCCAGCTTATGAAAGATGAGGCTGAGCTCGTTCATGAGCGCGATGTTGACGTCGCGCTGGGTGTTCTCAATCACTTTGGCGGCTTCGGCCACTTTGATGGAGCTGGCTTTGTGGGTGCCAGCCGTGATGATTTGTTTGTAGAGCTCATCAACCTCTTCGGCCACAGCAGGGCTACTGCCGCTGGTGACTTTTTTGATGGTGGGCAGGCGGTGTTCTTTGTCGCCGGGGTTGATGCGCTCGGGGCTGTAGCCGCAGAAAAAATCTTGGTTGAAGTTAAGACCGCTGAACTTTTCTAGAACAGGCACGCATATCTCTTCGGTGGCGCCGGGGTACACGGTGGATTCGTAAATCACGATGTCGCCTGGCTTAAGCACTTTGCCCACGGTTTCGCTGGCCTTGACCAGAGGCGTCATGTCGGGCCGGTTGGCCTGGTCAACCGGGGTTGGCACGGTGACGATAAAGACTTGCACATCCTTCAGGTCTTGCGTGTCGCAGCTGTAACGCAGGTGTTGGGCCTGTGCCAGCTCTACAGGGCTGCATTCAAGTGTGTGGTCCTGACCGCCTTGTAGTTCGGCGACGCGGCGAGCATTGATATCAAAACCGATGACGTTCCGCTGTTTGCCAAATTCAACAGCCAGTGGCAGGCCAACATAGCCCAGGCCAATGATGGCGATGGTTTTTTGAGTCGTCATGTTGTTTTTCAGATAGGTAACTGGCGTTTATTACACTGGATATATGGAGTCTCTAGCTGCTTGACAGCAAGCCGCGTGCTTAAGCGTTAACAAATACCGCCTTAGGTTTAACAAGTAAGAACTCGATCGGCGAACACCAGTGGTGCCGGACCATGCGCGCATAGATGGATACATAGCCCAAGCACAGGCCCACGAATGCCATGGCGGACAACCAAGCGCTGGTATAGGTCAGGCTGGCTAGGGCGATGGCCGTGAGTGTCATGAATCCGACAAGCACACCAGTGATGGAGTTGCGGATGTCTGCCGACGTGTTTGGAAACCACCGGCGCACATAACGCCGCTTGACCAGGCTGTGGAAATGCAACCGGTCAGGGTGGCCAGGGTTCATCTTCTTGATCTTGCGGCGGTAGATGCTGAACAGCACTTCGGTCACGGGGTGAGCGCATATCAGCAAGGCGGCAAAGGCGGACACGTTGAGGTTGCGCTCGATCAGCATCACGGCCACCCAAGCCAGACTGAAGCCCACAAAGTAGGAGCCACCGTCGCCCAAGAAGATTTTGCCCAGCGGCCAGTTGACCCAGAAGAAGCCCCACACGCAAGCTGCCAGCACCAGGGCCACACCGGCCAGCTGCGCATCGCCCACTTGCCAAGCCAGCAAGGCGTAGCCAATAAAGGCCAGAGTAGAAGCCGTACTGGCCAGACCGTTGAAGCCGTCGATGATGTTGATACTGTTCGCCACACCGCCGACCGCAAATGCGGTGAAGATGACCGAAACCAAGGTAAAGCCCAGCACCCAGTCCACACCCCAGATGTCAACACGAGTGAGCGAATAGTCTGTGATCCACCAGGCCAACAGACCAGAGGCCATAGTGGCCAAAAGGCGCTGCATCACGCTCACGCGCTTGGTGATGTCTTCGAGCACGCCAAAGATGAATGCGGGCATGCCAGCAAACAGGATGGGTGTGAGCATGTGCTGGATGTCTTTGGGAGCCTTGCCCCAGACGACGATGAGGCCGAGGACGATGGGGATGCCGCCAATACGGGGCGTCGGTGCTGTGTGGAACTTTTGCACACCCTCGGTATGGTCCATGGTCAGGGCACCATGCCAGCGTTTGGTGAGCACGAGCATGACGCACAAAACGAAGCTGGAGGCAAAGCCCCAAGCCGCTGCATTCAATGCAGGAGAAGTGAACACGCCAGCGATGGCTTCAATCAAACTCATGGATTTACAAAGTAAGGCTAGAACTTGCCTTAATTTATGTAAATGAAGATATACAGATTAAAAAACGTCCGATTTAGCCAAAGCGGAATACACAGCGCTAGAACAGCCATGCTCAGCAATTAAGGCATCAATTTCTGCTTTCAACTCCTCGTACTCAGCCATCTTGCGATTGAGGAACAGCCCTGTCCGCAAAGCCTTCTCAGCAAGCCCCTCAGGAGTCAAAACATAAACGTAGCCAAACTTATTTTTTGATTGGCTAAAGTTTTGCACCTTCACCCAGCCCTTGCTGATTAGCGACTTAAGACAATAGTTCAAACCACTGGTGCTGATGCCTAGTTTTTGAGCAATCTCACGCTGAGTCATGTCTGGGTTGTTTTGCAACATGCGCAAGACACGAAAATATGTGTCTTCTTGAAGTTGGGATCTACGGCTGTTCATTGCTTATGTTCGAACACGCTACCGCCACGAGCGGGCGCAAATGGCAAGCTCGTCAGCTGCAAACTCTTCAAATGGGAAGGGTTTGTTCGAATTCGTTTGATTCTAGTCTCGATTAAATAGATATTTATGACAGAAACAAAATATTTATCAAATTCATCTTGTTTTTAATGTGACTCAAACTTCCCCTAGGTTTTTACACCACCCGCAAGCCCTCAACCGCCAATAGCAACCTTTGCGGCTTACCCAGCAGATCAATCAACACAAAAGCGCGCGCCTCGCCATCGTTGGCCAAGTACTGTCCTTCAAGCCCTTTTAGGGGGCCCGAAGCCACTTGCACCGTATCCCCTGGGTTAAACATGCGCTCAACCACCTCTTGTGGCGCTTCTTGCAAAAACGCCACCAACTCAGCAGGCACCTTTGCGGGCTGTGGGCCAAAGCTCACCAGCTTGCTTACACCCAGGGTGGAGCGGATGGGGCCCCAGTTTTGGTTTTGATCGTCGAGCTGGATAAACAAGTACCTGCTAAACATAGGCTCAGTCACCCACGTCACCTTTTGGCGACGTAGTTTTTGCACTTGCATCATGGGCAAGAAGCAAACGTAGCCTTGGTTTTGCAGGTTTTCAAGGGCGCGTGCTTCTTGCTTGGGCTTGGTGTGAACCACATACCAAGCTTGGTGGGTTAAGTCTGTCATTACGCAAAGAGTCTAACGAAACTTTCTCTCAGGGAACTTTCTAAGCCGTTTGCCTTGATACGGCGTTAAAGTCAGCCTATTTACGATTGAGAGCACACATATGTCCACCAAAAACCCTTTCGACCCCAGCGGCATGTCTGACAGCGTGAAAGAGCAAGCCCAGCAAATTTGGCTGGCTGGCTTAGGCGCGTTTGCCAAGGCGCAACAAGACGGCACCAAGGCGTTTGAAAAGTTGGTGAGCGATGGCATCACCATGCAGCGCAAGGTGCACAGCACCGCCGAAGAAAAG
This sequence comes from uncultured Rhodoferax sp., assembly GCA_964468905.1. GTDB lineage: Bacteria > Pseudomonadota > Gammaproteobacteria > Burkholderiales > Burkholderiaceae_C > Allorhodoferax. The sequence continues at coordinate 25,252 of CAYXWW010000033.1, forward strand.
CTGGCCGAGGCCACACAAAAAGCCACGCAAGCGGCGCACACCCTGAGCGAACGCGCCACGGGCCAATGGGGAAAGCTGGAAGGTATTTTTGAAGAACGTGTGGCCAAGGCGCTGCACGGCTTAGGTGTGCCGTCCGCAGCAGAGCTCAAAGCACTACATACGCGTGTGGCAGCGCTAGAGGCGCAACTGGGCGCCAAGCCAAAAGCAGCAGCAAAGCCCAAGGCAACCACCAAAGCTGCGGCAAAAACTGCCGCTAAAAAAGCGCCAGCCAAGAAAGCAGCCAAAAAATAATGGGGCTTGTACCTCAGTGAAATAGACA
>CAYXWW010000034.1:0-19157 GCA_964468905.1 uncultured Rhodoferax sp.
AGGCTGTTGTCCGACCCGCCCGCTTCCAGGAGCGCCACCTTCATGCCGGGGTTTTCCGTCAGCCTGGCAGCCAGCGCACAACCGGCTGAGCCGCCACCCACGATGATGTAGTCAAACTGCCCTTCTGGCATAGTGTCAGTTCCAGTAGAAAATGTCCTGTGCAAGACCTGCAGCGCGGAGAAACCTTAGCCGAGTCTGCCGTGGCTGCCTATTCTCTATTTTCCCGAATAGTGCTTCAAGTCACGCAAATTGTGCACAATTTATGGCTGCACTATGATTTAGAACATGATTTACCCGCAGCACTTTCGTCTTGTAACCTGTATCCAACGTTTTTCAGCCCTTTTGCGCTTGCTCACCACGGCCATGGGCTTGAGCCTAGGGTTGGCAGCCATCGGTCAGGCAGCCGATGCGGCAACAGCCCTAGTCAAAGTCGACGACAACAGCTTTAAATGCCTGCGCCAGATGGCACAGGTTCGTCACTTTTACGTCGACAACCTGCAAGGCGATGTCATGGCGACCATCCAGGCAGCCAATGCAGCCAAAGGCGCGATCTACCCCGTGGGCTCTGTCGTGCAACTAGTCCCCACTGAGGCCATGGTCAAGCGCGAGGCGGGCTTTAGTCCAGCTACGGGCGACTGGGAGTTTTTTGAACTCTCCGTTGGCACCGACGGCACCAAAATTGGCAAACGAGGGGTTGCCGAAGTGAACAACCGATTTGGCAAAAACTGCTTGGCATGCCATGCCCCTGCTCGTGAACCGTGGGATTACGTCTGCGAAACTGGCCACGGCTGCGAGGCGATCCCCATTGACCGCAGCATGACCGGAGCGCTGCAGCGCTCCGATCCCCGTTGCGGGCCGGCCATCCCACAAGACGGCGACACCTGGGCACTTTTGAAGCTACGCACGTTGGCTACGGTTGCTGTCACGGTAGCTTGGTTCAAGGGCTTGTTTTAGGACTGTTGAATTCTTGGGGAGCGCCGCCCTTATTGCCTGCAAACTACAAGCGCGTAGTGCCCGCCGGTTCAGACAACGCGTCTCCCAGGCGCTGGGCGGCCGCCGACATGGACTTGTCCAGCGCATCATTCATGACCGTAGACAGTGTGCTGCCTGACTTCGAGAGCAAGAATTTGACGTAATGTTGCAACGCCTTGTCATCGGCTGCTTGGTACGTGGCGGCGAACAATGTCAGCATAAGTCCGGTGGTTTGCGCCACCATTTGCGGCCGTTGTGCTTCGAGCATGCTACGCAGCTCACTGGCTTGGGGTGCCGCACTTGACGCCTGTGCAGCACCCTGCGCAACGGCCACCGTTGAATTGATCTGCATAACCACAGAAGACTCGGCAGCATGCGTGGCCTGCACCACCTGCGCCAGCAGCGCGTAGCGTTTGGCCGATGCCTGCGCCAACACCTTGTTGCCCACATCCACGGCACGCTGCGCGTCGCTCAGGCTGGCCGACGATGACTCTTCGAGCCGGGTTATCAATTGACCCGTCGCACTGTTGTACCACTTGAAGGCATCCACGCTTTGTGGCATCGACATGCGGGCCGACACTTCTTGCAAAAACGTTTGCCGCAGACGCGCGGGCTCATAGGCAGTTGCGGCAATGTCTTCTAAGCGCTTGATGTGCTCAGCGTCCAACGCCGCCACTGCCGGCGACTGTGCAACACCAGCCGTGACCTGTTTGGCGATATCACCCAACTGCGCCCAAACGCCTGACTTGCGCATCAATGCCTCTGCAGTGGCTGCGCTGATCTCAGCGAACGATACGGCATGCATGCCCAACAGGGCCAAAGCGGCCAACAGGCGCTGTAAGTTTTTGTACATAGTGGTCCAAGTCTGATGGTGTGACCAGCATCTATCAACTGCAGGATGCCGGGTATCGGGGTGGCATTATTGCCTGATTGCGAGGTGATTGGAGAATCACAGAACCTTCGCTACACTGCGCCGATGGGAAATCCGTTTTTTGAAATCAATAACCAGGTTGCCACGAAAGGCGTGCTGGAATTGTGCAAGCGGCTGGAGCGCGCGGTAGAGCTTTCCCACATTCTGCACGCCATGGCACCGCTGATTGAAGACGTGCTGGGGTACCACCACGTATGGCTTGCATTGATCGGTGATCGGCCGGGGTTTGTCACCATCGTTAGCCAGGTTTCATCCGATGCAGCCATGGCCGAGACGCAGTTGAAAGCCCAGACCATGGATATACCGATTGCCGGTGATGCCATGCTGACCGAGATTCTTGCCGCCAACCACGTGGTGGTGGTTGACGATGCACGGACCGACCCCCGAACCAATAAAGACGTAGTAGCACAGCTGGACAACCGCACGATTGTCAACGTGCCCCTGCTGCTGGCCGATATGCGCCTGGGCGTCTTTGGTGTGGGCACGTTTGGCGATGCCGAAGGCGTTCGACCACCGTTGCCATGGCAGATTGATTTTATGCAAGTCATCGCCGGGCACGTGGCGGTGGCACTGGATAGGGTTCGCTTTTTGGAAGCGCGCAAAAAGGCCGAAGATGCAATGGCGTTCCAGGCGCTGCACGATGAACTCACCGGACTCGGCAATCGGCGTGCGTTCGATAAAACCATGCTCGACGTCTTTGAAGAAACCCGGGGCCAAGCACATGAACACGTCGTGTGCTACCTGGACCTCGATGAATTCAAAGTGGTAAATGACACCTGCGGCCATAGCGCCGGTGATGTCCTGTTGCGGCAAATTGCACATTTGTTCAAAGAGGCACTGCGTGCAGACGACCACATTTTTCGTATCGGTGGTGACGAGTTTGGAATGGTACTGACAAACCATTCCATCGCACAGGCACACAGTGTCGCAAAGCGCCTCCAGAGCGCGCTGGCAGACTTCAAGTTTATGTGGCACGGCCAGGGCTTTGGCGTCAGCGCGAGCATCGGCATGGTGGCGCTGAATGCTGCAAGTGAAAGCGTGGGCGCACTGCTGCAAGCTGCAGATAGTGCCTGCTATGTTGCCAAAGAGTCTGGGCGTGGCCGCATCCATGTTTACACCAAAGACGATGCGGCATTGTCTCAGCGGTTTGGCGTCATGGAGTGGGTGAGCCGCATCGAAGACGCACTCACCCGGGACCGCTTTGTTTTGTATGCGCAGCCCATCATGCCGCTGGGTGTCGACACGCATTCGGGCCTGCACTGTGAACTGCTGCTGCGCATGCAAGATGAGCAAGGTGCCTTGATTGCGCCTGGGCAGTTTATGCCCACGGTCGAGCGCTACCACCTGGCCGCCAGAGTCGATCGGTGGGTGCTAGCCCATGCATTGCAATGGCTGGCAGCGCACCAAGACCAGATTGATGTGTGCGCCATCAATTTGTCGGGCCAGTCGCTGGGCGATGCCCCATTTATGGATTTTGCGCTGCAACAGCTGGCCGACTGCGGTGTGCCATGCCACAAGCTGTGCTTTGAGATTACCGAAACAGCGGCCATTGGTAATCTGCATACCGCCATGCCGTTCATCCACGCGCTGCGAGAGAAGGGCTGCAAGCTAGCCCTGGACGATTTTGGCAGTGGCATGTCGTCCTTTGCCTATTTGCGCAACCTGCCGGTGGACATCCTCAAAATCGACGGCCACTTTGTCAAGGACATTGCCAAAGACGCGGTCAGTCTGGCGATGGTGAAATCCATCCATGACATCGGATGCCTGATGAACAAGGAAACCGTGGCGGAATTCGTTGAAAGCCAGGAGATCTTGGCACTGCTGCGAGGGCTGGGGGTACACCATGCGCAAGGCTACGCCATCGGGTTCCCCATGCCCTTGGATCAGGTTCTCCATTTCAAAATACCTGCGTCAGCTTGACACTGCATTTATCCGCCGCAGCCCTCGAAAAACATGCGCAAGAAGCTATTACTTTTATAGCAAATAATTACTAAAGGGAGTTTGCGTGCGATTTGCCTTGCTGTCTGATATTCATGCCAATCTCCAGGCGCTGGACGCGTGCCTGGCACACGCCCGCACCCAGCAAGCCCAGCGCTTTGTCTTTCTGGGCGATATGGTGGGCTATGGTGCTGACCCCGTCGCCGTGGTCGAACGCATCATGCTACTCACCGAAGAAGGTGCCATGGCCATTCAGGGCAATCACGATGCGATGGCCCTCCATCCGCCGGATGAAGTCAAGACCCTAGGCGACAGCACCGCCGCCTGGACCCAACTGCAGCTCAGCCCAATCCACCGGGACTGGATCGCCAGCCTGCCACTGACCCTGCACGACGACAACGTGCTGTTCGTGCATGCCAGCGCCAATGAGCCCCACTTGTGGCGCTATGTTTACGATGCGCGCGCCGCCAAGGCCAGCCTAGACGCGGCAGCCCAATGGCCCGGCGTACGCTACGTTTTTGGTGGCCATGTTCATTTTCAAACGCTGTACTACCGGGGTGCCAGCGATGGCCTGATGCCATTTACACCCCAGCCCGGCGTAGCGGTTCCGGTGCCCAAGCACAGGCAGTGGCTATGCACCGTTGGGTCCGTCGGCCAACCGCGAGATGGCAACATTCGCGCCATGTACTGCATCTTTGACACGGACCGGGCACAACTTACTTTTCACCGCGTGCCCTACGACCATTACGCTGCCGCCAGCGCCATTCGCGCGGCTGGCTTGCCCGAATTTTTTGCGACGCGCCTGGAGGACGGACGATGAAACTGCTGGAGCCCGGATCGGAACTCGATGGCTTCACCATAGCGGAGTGCATCCACTCCGGTGGCATGGCGCACATCTACCGCGTGCACTATGCCGATGGCCAGCGTGACCCTGGCTTTGCCATGGCGATGAAGGTGCCGCGCATGACAGCCGGCGACGGTGCTGAAAACATTGTCAGCTTCGAGATCGAATGCCAGATCATGCAAGTACTGCAAGGCCGCCACGTGCCGCGCTTTGTTGCGGCAGGCGACCTGTCGCGCGTGCCCTACCTTGTCATGGAGTACATCACGGGGCAGACGCTGGACCATTGGCTTGCACCAGAGGCGCCGCCTACCCTCGACCAGGTCGTTGCACTGGGAGCTGCCATGGCGCGCGCCGCGCACGCTCTGCACCAACAAAACACAGTGCACCTGGACCTCAAGCCGGCCAACGTGCTGATCCGCGCGGACGGTAGTGCCGTGTTGCTGGACTTTGGGCTGTCGTGCCACGCGCACTACCCTGATCTCTTGGCAGAGCAGTTGCGCAAAGCCGTGGGTTCACCAGCCTGGATTGCACCAGAGCAAGTGGTCGGCGTGCGCGGCGACCCGCGCAGCGATGTGTTTGCCATCGGCGTCATGCTCTACCAGCTGTGCACAGGGCAACTGCCCTTTGGCGAACCCCAAACAGCCGGCGGCCTGCGCCAACGCCTGTGGATGGACCCGACGCCACCGCGCAAACTCAAGCCCCTGCTGCCCGCGTGGATGCAAGAGGTGGTACTGCGCTGCCTGGAACCCGAAGCCGCCAAGCGCTATCCATCAGCAGCACACCTGGCGTTTGACCTGACCCACCCCGAGCAAGTCACCATCACCGAGCGGGGCCACAACACAACTGGAACGCCCTTTAGCACCCACTTCAAGCGCTGGATCAAGGCAGCAGGCATGCAGTACCAGCCCAGCCCCATCGCGGCACAGCAAATTGAGGAAGTGCCCATCGTCATGGTAGCGGTGCCGCACAAAGACGTAACCGACGCGACGCTGTACTCGCTGCGCCAGGCCGTCGCACGCTCCTTGGGCACGCGCCCCGGCGCACGACTGGCCTGCGTGACGGTCATCTCGTCAGGGCAGACCAGCACAACAGACGAAGACAAAAGCGAGACCAACGTACACCGCCGCTACCTGAACACCTTACGTCAATGGGCCCAGCCGCTAGACCACCCGGGCCACCAAACATCGTTTCACGTGCTGGAGTCGGGTGACGTGGCCCAGGCGCTGCTTGACTACGCGCGTGGCAACCACGTTAGCGTCATCGTCATGGGTGCCGCCACCCACGGCCTTAAGACCCAGCGTTTTGTCGCCACAGTGCCCATCAAGGTTGCAATCGACGCGCCTTGCACGATCATTCTGGTCAAACAAGCGCTGCCATTTGAATTGCTGGGTGATGGCCGCGCAGGTGGCACTGGGACCATAGGGGGCTACTCTGACTCGGGCACTGACAGTGCCGCACTGTACGGTGACGATCTGGGGCCTTTGGGCTAGCGACCCAGTCGTCGCTCCAAACCTTGCGACAATGCCCCCTCATTCACTTGCAAAGAGGGGTTCACCATGAAGGGCAATGTCGCAGCGATTGCGCTTATCGCATTCGGTACGTTTTTTCTTTTGAGCAACCTGGGACTGGTCAATGTCAGCCTGGCGGAGCTGTTCAGAATCTGGTGGCCCGCCATCCTGATTGCCGTAGGCGTAGCCATGTTTTTCACGCCCAACAACCGCAACAAGGACTGAGTGCGCCATCCCTTTGAAACACTGACCCCAGACGTTGTACTCGACGCGCTGGACAGCGTCGGCCTGCGCGGCGATGGCCGCCTGACCGCGCTGTCGTCGTATGAAAACCGCGTATACCAGGTGCAACTAGAGGACGGCACCTCAGTCGTTGCCAAGTTTTACCGCCCCGCGCGCTGGACTAACGAACAAATACAGGAAGAGCACGACTTCGCCGCCGAACTGATGGCCGCCGAGGTGCCCGCCATTGGCCCGCTCAAGCTGATGAACGAAACGCTTCACCACTTCGGCGGTTTCAGCTTCAGCGTGTCTCCGCGCCGCGGCGGTCGCCCGCCCGAGCTGGACGATGGCGAGGTACTGGAGTGGATTGGCCGCTTTTTGGCCCGCATCCACACCGTGGGTGCCAAAAAACCCTTTGCTAGCCGCCCGCGCCTGGACGTGCAGAGCTTTGGCATAGAGCCCATGCAGTGGCTGCTGGAGCACGACAAGGTGCCGCTGGACGTGCAATCTGCCTGGACCAAGGTCTGCCAAAGTGCTATTGATTTGGTAGCTACTCACGCAGTATTGGCGAGGGCTAGTGGCACAAATTCCTTAGAAGATTCGGGCATAGCCGTTTTGCGCCTGCATGGCGACTGCCACCCCGGCAACATATTGTGGACCCCTGCCAACGCCGCATTGGCCGCAGGCCCCGGCCCCCACTTTGTGGACCTGGACGACGCCCGCACCGGCCCCGCCGTGCAAGACTTATGGATGCTTCTCAGCGGCGACCGCAGTCAACGCACACGCCAACTGGGCGCGCTGGTAGACGGCTACGAAAAGTTCCGCGACTTCAACCGCGCCGAGCTGGCACTCATCGAACCCCTGCGCACCCTGCGCCTGATCCACTACAGCGCCTGGCTCGCCCGACGCTGGGACGACCCCACCTTCCCCGTCAACTTTCCGTGGTTTGGTTCCAGCGACTATTGGCAGGGACAGGTGCAGATGCTGGAGGAGCAAATGGAGGCGATGCAGGAAGATCCGCTGGTGGTTTGAAGAAGGAACAGTAAACCGCTGAATGACCCACTGGGCTATAGTTCTGCGCTAGCGCAACGTCGAATTCCTGGACGCGGCGTTCACGCCAATTAGGGAGCTATCACATGACTGAAAGAACCGGTAATTGCCTGTGCGGCGCAGTGCGCTTTACGCTGGCAACAGATCCACTGGCCACCCGCATCTGCTGGTGCCGAGATTGCCAACACCTCGGCGCCAATGGCACAGTGAACCTGCTCGTTGCTGCAGATGCGCTCACGGTTACCGGCGCACTTGCCACGTACACCAAACCTGCAGATAGTGGCAATGACGTAACGCGCCAGTTCTGCCCCAGTTGCGGCACACACTTGTTCGCCATGTCTTCCGCACGCCCGCAATTCCGGGTGCTGCGCGCAGGCAATTTGAGCGACCCGTCGTCCATCAAACCGACCATGAATATATGGGCTTCCAGTGCACCTGCCTGGGCCTGCCTGGATGGCGCGCTGGAACGTGTGGACAACCAACCCATACCGCCAAAGCCAGCACCAGTCGCCAACTAAGCCACATGGCGCTGGGTGCGCTAGACACGCACCCCTTGCTGGCTCACTCGTCACGCGGCGGCTTTGCGTTTGCGCTGCTCCAGCGCTTCATGCGACGCTTCCATTGCCCCATGGGTTGGGATTGCTCGCGTTGCATCGTCGCATTGGTACGCGCAATGAGCTTGTCCAACAACGCTTCTTGTGCCGCATCGTCTTGGTCCGGAAACACAGGAACAACTTTCACAATGTAGTCGCCACGCGGCCCGCGCAGTGACGTCGGAAAACCCTGTCCGCCGAGTCGGTAAGCCAATGCATCGCGGTTCAGGCGCATTAGCTGTACACCATTGGGGGTGGGCACGTCCACCCAGCGCCCCGCCATCCATGCATAGCCATTCACGGGCATCTCACAGCGCAACACGCCGTCACTGTCCAGTGTGAACAGCGGGTGGGCTTCAATTGCAACCTCCAACTCCAAAGCCACGCCAGCGTCGCCAGTGCGAGAAGCTGGCACGCTCAGCACGTGACCACTGCGCACACCCGCAGGAAAACGCACGCGGCGCCGGTAGGCAGCAGCCAACTCACCGCTGCCGCCGCATGGGGCACACGCTTCACGTTGTCGCCCGTCGCCACCGCAATCCGCGCATGCCTCCTGGTGCCACATCCAGCCAAACAAACTGGCCCTGTGCACCGCACCACTTCCATGGCACGTCTTACAGGCCTTAGCCAGCACGCGTTGGCCCTTGCCGTGACACACGTCACAGCTGTGCACCATCTTGCCTTGCAAGGTGCGGGTACAACCCAAAATGGCTTCTTCGATGGTCAGGACAACCTTGCGCACATGCGTATGTTGTGACGCATCTTCAGGAACGGTGGCCGATGCGGACGCGGCTGTGGTCTCGCCAGAGTCCGGGTTGGTGTCTTCAGTGCCATCCTGATTTTCATCACGCACCTGGCGGATATGTTGGTAGGCTTTATTGATCTGTTGCATGCGCCGCCCTGCGCCAGCATGTGCATTGCGGTCTGGGTGCCACGCAGCCACCAGGCGTCGCCATGTAGCCTTGAGGTCTGCGTCGCTGACGCGGGGGTCTACGCCCAATTCTCGGTAGGCCTCGTGGGTATCCATGCTGATCGTGTCCTCGTTTGCAAGCTCGGTATAGCAGGCCGGTAAGGTGGCAACCTTGAGGGTGCCTGGCACCATTACCGACTACAGTGCATCCTAGCAAAGAAACGCCCCTCTTGTGGAAGGATGCCACCGTCATGCGGCTGACATTTTCGCTTCCAAGAATGGGGTTTTACTTTCATATTGGAGCGTTTCCATGGATCGTCGCAACTTTCTAAGCACCACGACCAGCGTGCTGGGCAGCACTGCATTGGCTACGCCGCTGGCCATGGCGCAGACCGCAACTGGCAGCGTTTTGGCTGCTCCACCCTTGGTTACCGCCGATGCCAACCGACCGCAAATGGCCCATGGCATCCAAAGTGGTGACCCGCAATCTGACCGCGCCATCATTTGGACCCGCAGTGACCGCCCGGCACGCCTGTGGCTGGAATGGTCCAGCGTGGCAAGCATGGCCAATGCGTCCCGCGTGCGTGGGCCCTATTTGCTGGATGACACCGACTTTACCGGCCGCGTCGATTTGACTGGGTTGCCCGCTGGCCAAGATATTTTTTACCGCGTGGTCTTGCAGGATTTGAAAAATGAGCGCGTGCTATCCGAAGCCATGCCCGGCCATTTGCGCTTGCCAGCGACCATGCACGGCAAAGCAACGCGCGACGTGCGCTTCACCTGGAGTGGCGACACGGCAGGCCAAGGCTGGGGCATCAATGAGGCCTGGGGCGGCATGAAGATTTATGAGCAAATGCGCTTGGTGCGCCCCGATTTCTTCTTGCACTGTGGCGACACCATCTACGCGGATGGCCCGATCACTGCGCAGGTCAAACTGGCCGATGGCTCTTACTGGAACAACGTGGTCACCGAAGAAGTCAGCAAGGTGGCCGAAACGATGAACGAATTCCGTGGCCGCTACCGCTACAACCTGATGGACGCCAACGTGCGCCGCATGGCCGCCGAGGTGCCGCAGATTTGGCAGTGGGACGACCATGAGGTGACTAACAACTGGTCTGACTCCAAAGACCTCAGCGCCGACAAGCGCTATACCGAAAAAAACGTACCGCTGCTCACTGCCAGGGCCAGCAAAGCATTTCTGGAATATGCACCACTGCGCCGGTTTGCCGACGCGGAGAGCCAGCGCGTCTACCGCCACCTGCCCCAAGGCCCGCTCTTGGATCTTTTTGTCGTGGACATGCGCAGCTACCGCGGCCCCAACAGCCACAACTTGCAGACCACTGAAAACGACGAAAGTGCGTTCATGGGTAAGCCACAAATTGCGTGGCTGCTGGAAGGGCTCAAGCAATCCAAAGCCACGTGGAAAGTGATTGCGGCGGATATGCCCATCGGTTTGCAAGTCGGTGATGGCAAAGACCCACAGGGGCGCGATAAGTGGGAGGGTGTTGCAAATGGCGACGACGGCGCTCCGTTGGGTCGTGAACTTGAAATTGCACGCCTGCTGCAAGGCATCAAGAAAGCCGGCATCCACAATGTGGTGTGGCTCACGGCTGATGTCCACTACACGGCGGCACATTTCTTTGACCCGCAGAAGGCGAAATTCAACGACTTTGCCCCATTCTGGGAATTTGTCTCTGGCCCGCTCAATGCCGGTGGCTTTGGTCCCAACAAGCCAGACGCCACCTTTGGCATGCAGGTGGTGTACCAAAAAGCACCCGATGCGGTGAATGCACCGCCAACCAACGGCATGCAGTTTTTTGGCCAAGTGGATATCGACGCCAAAACCAAAGCCATGACCGTGACCCTGAAAGACCTCGTTGGCGCTTCCTTGTTTAGCAAAACACTGGCACCGCACAGAGCGTGATGGCAGCCGCCGCACGCAGAGGTGGCGAAATCGGGCGTTAAATTGCAAAACGCCTCCTCGTTCCCGTAGGCGGTAAAATACTGTCCAAGGCCCGCTGCTCCGGCGGGCCTTGCCTTTTGCAATGTTCGGAGCCATGTAGAGGACTACCATGTACAAAAACCTCGTACCCCCACGGCTTGGGGTGCACAGCCATGCGAGGCCACATTCTTGTGGTCATCAACCATGAGCTACCAGGTCAAAGAGATTTTTTATACCCTGCAAGGCGAAGGCTCTAACGCCGGACGCCCCGCAGTGTTTTGCCGTTTTGCCGGCTGCAACCTGTGGTCGGGCCGCGAGCAAGACCGCGCCAGTGCCATCTGCCAGTTTTGCGACACCGATTTTGTGGGTACCAATGGCACGCTGGGTGGCAAGTTTGACACCGCGCAGGCGCTGGCCGAACGCATCGCCGCCCAATGGCCTGCAGCCGATACCGATCACCGATTTGTCGTGATGACCGGTGGCGAACCGCTGTTGCAGGTAGACGCCGCGTTGATCGACGCCTTGCATGCGCAGGGCTTTCATATTGCCGTGGAAACCAATGGCACGATCGCCGCACCGCCGGGCATTGACTGGATTTGCGTGAGCCCCAAGGCCGGTTCTACCTGGGTACAACGCCAGGGCCATGAGCTCAAGCTGGTGTGGCCACAGACAGGCATCACCCTGACGGAGTGCGAGGCGGCAGACTTCGCGCACCGCTACCTGCAACCCATGGACAACCCAGAGCGCGATGCCAACACGCAAGCCTGCATTGCACAGTGCCTGCAGCGCCCGGCGTGGCGCCTGTCCCTGCAAACCCACAAGATCACGGGCATCCGATGAAAGCTACTTCACACCAACACGCCGCAGGACCGCTCCAAGGCGGGTTAGCCCCCCAGGGGGGCAGCGACCCGCACAGCGGCGGAGCGTGGGGGCAATGTTTCGAAATCAGTCAGAAGTTTTTCTTCGATGCAGCCCACACCCTGCGCCGCGACATAGAGACCGAAGGCAGCCTGCGCATCCACGGCCACACCTACCATGCCGAGGTTACGTTAGCAGGCACCGTAGAGCGCTCCACCGGCATGGTGGTAGACCTCGGGCTGCTGCGTCAGGCCATCGAGCAACTGCGCCCGCAGCTAGACCACCATCTGCTGGACGAAGTGCCCGGCCTGGGCCCCGCGACGCTGGAGAACCTGGCCGCTTTCATCTGGCGTGCCATGGCCGATGCGGTACCCGGACTGGTGCAAGTGCGCGTATGGCGCGATGGCGTGGGCGACAGCTGCACACTGCGGTAGCCAAGCACCTCAAGCACCTGCTCGCCATGCCCGATATCACGACTACTGCGGCCCCATTGCCTACATTGAATGTAGTTGGCGCAGGTCGGGTTGCACAGACGCTGGCCAGCCTGTGGCACGCCCAAGGCAGCTTTGAGGTGCAAGATATTCTGACCACTTCGATGCGCAGTGCAGAGTCCGCATGCAGCGCAATTGGAAGCGGGCAAGCGGTGTCGCAGATGCAGGACATGCGCGCAGCCGATGTCTGGTTGCTTGGCGTGCCAGACGCCCAACTGGCAAGCTGCGCACAAGCTTTGGCCGCTGTGCAGCGCACCGACGCGCATACGTGGCACACGCATTCGCAAGCGAGCACACCCATCGCCTTCCACTGCAGCGGTGCACAAGGTGCGGCCACACTCGCGCCACTCACGGCGCTGGGCTGGCAAGTAGCCAGCGCACACTGCATCCTGAGCTTTGCGTCGGTGCCAAGCGCCATCGCGCAGTTCCCGGGAACCCCCTGCGCACTGGAAGGCGACGCCGCGGCCTGCACGGCTTTGCGCCCTGCCTTCAGTGCCATTGGCGCACGATGCTTTGATGTGGCCAGCAGCGACAAGTTGCTCTACCACGCAGCCGCAGTGTTCGCCACCAACTTTCTGCCAGTGCTACAAGCCACCGCCGAGCAACTGTGGCAAGCCACCGGTGTGCCAGCGGAAGTGATCGTGGATTTGCGGGCTGCCCTGTTGCGCAACGCAGTCGCCAACATCACGGCGTTAGGCCCACACGCTGCACTCACCGGCCCAGCAGCGCGGGGCGATACAGCAGCCATTCAAACCCAGGCGACGGCTGTGGCGCACTGGGATGCGGCAACGGGTGCCGCCTATGAAGCGCTTAGCGCACTTGCTCTGCGCATGGCGCAAGACAAGGCGAACAATGCGACTGCGCGCCAGTAGAGAACGCGCTATTTCTTGGGTGCTTTACCCTTGCCAGATGCCGCTGCCTCAGGCAAACCCAAATGCTTGACGACGGTCTGTTCCAGCGCTTTCACCTTGGGTTCCACCATTGGCTTGGCCTGCAAGACCAGCTTCTCGCCCAAAACTTTTTGGAATTCACCACCCATTTGTAAATAGCGGCGGTTGACCGGTGACTCGATCATGGCAATCAGTTGCTTGAGTTCATCTTCGGTAAATTTTTCTTCCAGAAGAACACCGATAGTGGAGGGTGCCAGCTTGATAGCCTGCTGGCGCACCAATGGGCCCACTTCGTCCACGTACTTCTTCAGATCCTCTTGAACCAATTTCCCGGTGGCTTCGCGCTTTTCAGGTGCCACCTGGTTTTGGATAGTCTGCGCCGCCAACTGCGACAACTGCATGGCAGGCTGCACCACCAAGCCTTGTGCCGTTTGCTCAATGGCAGGCTGCTGCAAAACCAAAATCCGGGCCACCAGTTCTTTTTTGGCAGCGCTGGATTCAGCGTGGAGGGCGGTCGATGCAACCAGCAAGGCCAGAAGGGTAAGTTTTTTCATTTCAATCTTTGAGATGCACAACAGAAGACGGCTAATGTACCCGCTGGGCTTGCGACAATCGGGGTTTGTGAAATTTGCTGCTCGACACTCCCATGCCAACAGACACCCTGCTCACCCTCAAATTACCTGAAGGCTATACCTTCGCCGACCTCAAAATTCGCCGCTGCGCAGACGATGCCATTGATCTGGATATGGATCTGGTGCAACTGATTTGCAAGATCAACGGACTGGACTTTGAAAAAGTGCTGCAGGACCCGGGTCCGGTGGTCACCAGTATTTTGACGGTTTGGTACAAAAGCCATCTGGCAGCGGGTGGGCCGCCCGATGCGCAGATGGAGGCACTCAAATCACAGAAACCGCGCACACATTAGTAGTCAAATAGGCCTCCAGCCCTCGAATACATTGCACAATCCGCTATCGTTGTTATAGCGAATTCTGTGCCCGCCACGCAACCACATTCTGGCGGACAAAGCCAACCAGGGCCACCACCACCACCGCTGCCAGCACATACTGTGCGGGCCAGTTCTCTGCAAAGTCTTGCATCTCGGTCAACAGGGTGTAGAGCGTAGCCAGCAGCAGCCCAGCCACAAGGCGCAGGCTCCACGCAGTAGCTTGCAGATGCTGGCTGCCCATGCGCGCCAAGAGGCGCGTGCCCAGCATGCCCGCCAACAGACCCAGGCACATGCCCACCGCCACATCGCCCGGCCAGTGAGCGCCCACCGCTATGCGCGACAAACCTGCGCCCGCCGCCAGCACAAACAGCCATAGGTGCCGGGTGCGTCCCTGCGCAGGCAAGGCGAAATAGATGGCCGATGCCACGGTGAACGCTGTGAGCGTGTGACCCGATGGCATCGACACGTTGTGCAACAACTCCCCCACCACATGCATCTGTGTGTTGTCCACCACGGCTGCAGGGCGTGGGCTTTCAATCAGGCCTTTGCCCAGCCGGGCAAAAACTATGGCAAACGGTGCTGCACACAGCCAGGCCCACATCAGGCGCGGTGCCAGCACCAGCAGCGGTGCCGTCACACCCAGCACGCCCCAGGCATTGCCCAGCAACGACAACCCCGTCCACACAGGGGCAGCCACCGGTGCGCACAAGCTGTTGATGAACACAAACATGGCGGGCTCAAACGTGTGCAGCCACAGGGGTGCGCTCAGCGCGAACAGCACCAACGGCAACCACCACAGGTATTTGGGAACAGGTGGCACGTGCATCAGTTAGCCCCTTCAAGTCGAGGCCGCGGTTGACCTGACCAGCCATGGCAGGCATAAAACCGAAAGACCGCAATCGTGGAGCCCAAGCGGCGCACATCTTGGGTTTCCAGCAGGGTGCAGCTGGCAAATCCGTGCGCGCCCACCGGCACCATGTAGGCCAACTGGGACCAATCCACCAACAGCGTATCGCCACCCACCGGCAAATCGCCTGCCCATAGGTCAAACTGGTCGAAGCGGTCTTCCAGCACGTGCACAGGGAGTGGTTTGGCATACCACCCCAAACGGCTTGCCAGTGTCCAGTTTTGCACGCTCACACTGTGAAGGCCATGCTGTGCCGCCAAGCTGCGCGCACGGTCACCTGCCACATCCCATCCATGCACATCAGCAAAGGGGTTGGAGGGTGCCGCACTATTGCCCTGGCCACTGGCGCTGGTGAAGAAAGGCGCACCACCAGTCAGCATAAGCCCTAGCACCGTCACACTGATCAGCCCCTGCGCAATGGCCAACGCGCCGATCAACCAACGCTGTACCTTTCGCACCTTTTGCGCTTCTTGCATGAAGCGCGCAAGCCCGAACCCCGCAAACGGCGCAAGCGCGACCCATGCAGGCGCGGTCCAGTGCGGCAAGCTGGTACCGCCACCGGCCAACGCCGCCAACACGACAAAGGGAGCGATAAAAAAACCAAGCAGGGCGCGTACAGGGCCGGCTGTGCCGCGCACCCCCAGCCAGCCCCACGCCAGCAGTGGCCCATAGACCAGCACTTGCGTGACCAGAAAGCGCACCACATGGCTGAATTGCCAGTTTCCACCCGCGCCGTGTTGCGCCTGGTAGGTGAATGAAATCCAATGGTTGTGCTGGTTCCAGTAAGCCACCGGCATAACCATCAGCAAGGCAACTGCCACCGCACACCACAGCCAACGATTGCGCAGAACATAAACGCCCTGCGCTGCCACGATGCATACCGCCACTGCCACCGCTGCCAGTATGGCTGTGTATTTGCTCAAGCCCGCAAGCCCCAGCACCACACCCAGGCGCAGCCATGGCACGGGCTGCCGGCTAGCGCCCGCTTCCATCAGGTCCCAGGTAAACCCCATCAGCGCAACAGTCCAAAACATCAACAGTGTGTCGGGCAGCAGACCAATGCCCAGCACGTGCAGCAGGGGTGACAACGCCAGCACGGTCACAGTCCAAAAGCCTGCTTTGCCCGCAGCCAACAAAGGTTTCTCTGCAATGACAGCACTGCTATTCAAACGCTCTGCCAGTCGATGCGCCATCACCGCGGTACCCAGCCACAGCAGCTCGGGTACCAGCCGCAAGGCCCAACTGGGCGCATCCAAAGCCACCAGCGGCCACTGCACCCACCCAACCAAAGGCGGGTGATCAAAATAGCTCCAGTCCAGATGTGCGGCATACAGCGCGTAGTGCGCCTCGTCAACCGACAAACCCAGCAACGCACCCAGACAAAAATGCAATACGCAGACCCCTAGCAGCACATAGCGGGTGCTGGGGGACATACCAAATAGAGACGATTCGAAGCGCAAGGGACGATCAAATAGAGCCAAAACCCCCGCAGTCTAAACTGCGGGGTTTGCACTACCCCTACGGGGCTCGAAATTTTGTCTTGCCCGTCTCTCACTATGGACCTTCGCGTTGACCCCCACATGGATCCCAGCGTGTGCCCGCTATGCGGCGGCGACAACGCCTGCGCCAATGAAGTGCAGCGCACAACCGGCGTAGAACAAGGCCCATGCTGGTGTACCACGGCCACGTTTACACCGGCGCTACTGGCACGCATTCCCGACCACGCCCGCCGCTTGGCCTGCGTGTGCGCACGCTGTGCGGCAACGATCGTGCCCGACCAAGCTACTCCCTAAATTCGATTTACCCCTAACTCCGAAAGGAACACCTATGCCAACCTACCACATAGAAATGCTCGAAGGCCGTACCGTTGAGCAAAAGAAAAAGCTTGTCGAAGAGATTACCCGTGTCACCGTTGAAGTGCTGGGTGGATCACCGGATTCGGTGGACATTCTGATCACCGACGTGAAACGCGAGAACTGGGCTACTGGCGGCAAGCTCTGGTCCGAGCCGCGAGGGTGATCGGCGCGCTTCACAAACTTTTACAAAGACGTATCTTGGTGTGGTCAACCTCAGGGGGGCGCAGCTGCGTTGTAGCTCCATGGAGTTGTTCCATGCTTCCAACACACCGGAGATTTTCATGAAGACAAAGACACTTGTTACCGCGCTTGCTTTGACCATGGCTGGCCTGGCTATGGCACAACCCGCAACACCCAATCTGGACAAACGTGAAGCCAAGCAGCAACAACGGATTGACCAAGGTGTAGCCTCCGGTCAGCTAACAGCAAAAGAGACCAACAACCTGCAAAAGCGTGAAGCCAAACTGGCAGCCGATGAAGCAGCCGCCAAGGCCGATGGCACGGTTACCCCTGCAGAGCGCCGCAAACTACAACGTGAAGCGCACCGTAGCAGCAAGGCCATTCACCGCCAAAAGCACGACGCGCAAACCGCTGGCAAATAAGGCCGAAGGCAAGCGCGGCTGACCTAGATCGGCTGCGCTTGCACTTGCACAGCCTGGCCCTCTAAAACATGGGCCACCATGGCAGCGACATGGGTGTTCATATTCCTCGGCTGCAGTTGAACCGAAGGGTGCTGACTGACAAATACGCGGAACAACTCATCGGCAAAACCCTGACCGATCGCGTCGACTCCCTCAAAATCCAGCACCACGGTTTCAAACGCTTCCAGGCGATTGGCAATGCGCTTGGCCTGGGCACGCGACTCGAGCGCTTCGCCTGGGGCATGGGCCAATCGCATGGCCACTTCGGTCCGCGAAAAACTCAAGTCTTGCGCGCCTTTGGCATGTTCACCAAAGACATCTTCCAAAGTACGCGTTGTGTTCAATGCCAAAGACATGAATATCGCTGTGCCGCTCACGCCCAGCGGATTGGCCTTGAGCCAGTCCTTGCGCTGCCAATGGTTGTGCTGATAGGTCAGCTGGTTGGCGTACAGATCAAACACATCAAACAGGCGCGAGGTAAAGAACAGTCCGCGTCCGCTGTGGAATTCTGGTTGCGTGGTGAGCTTGCCTTTGCTCAACTCCAGCAAGGCCAGCTGAGGACTTGAAATTTGAAAAGCATCTTGAATGCGGTGGAACACACCACACCCGTCGTCCCGAATGAGTAGGTGCAAATGCGTTTTGTTCTGCCGCATGGAGATAGACACTTTGGTGCCACCACTGTGGTCCACCGCGTTGTTGAGCAACTCGGTAAACGCATGGTGGGCAAGCCGCGTGATATTGGGCGCAAGTGCAAAACAGGGGGCGAAATCACGTTCCCACGGCGTTTGCTCGTCCAGCCCCTTGATCGGGTAGCTGCGACTCACCTCGCGGACCAGTCCTGGCTTGTAGACCGGGCGCGACTGTGTTCCACCACGCACCAGCCACCCATCGGCGATGAGCACCCGCAGCCACTTACCCATGGACGAGCGACTCACGCCAAACTGGTCTGCCAACTTGGCACACAAATGCGTCGGCTCTGCAATCACCTTGGACGTGATCACCGCTTTGAGTTCCCGCAACATCACTGACGACATAGCCACTCCAGATTGCAATAGAAACGGCGCAAGCACCTACATTCGACAGACCCTTGGCGAGCGCCATACATCATAGGCGAAAGCCTCTACAGACAAACCCGTGGCACTGTTTGTGTGCCGAGCGTACCCACACTTGATGAGCATCTGCCGCACTTATGCGCCAACAGATATGCCCAAACCATCAACAAATGGGTAAACTGTTTAGCATGTGCCAACTCCTTGGAATGAACAGCCGACTGCCTGCCAGCCTGACGCTGAGCTTTACCGGATTTTCGCAACGCGGCGGCTGCACCGACCACCATGCCGACGGCTGGGGCATTGCTTTTTTTGAGAGCGATGGCGAAAAGCCCGGCAAGGCCGCCCGCTACTTTGTCGACAAGGAAAGTGCCGCCACCTCGCCCATCGCGCAGATGCTGCGCACCTACCCCATCAAGAGCCACAACGTGGTCGCACACGTGCGCAAGGCCACGGTCGGCCAAGTGAGCCTGGAGAATTGCCACCCGTTTGTGCGCGAACTGTGGGGGCGCTACTGGGTGTTTGCCCACAACGGCGATCTGAAAAACTACCAACCCAAATTGCACGGCGCCTTTAAGCCAGTGGGCGAAACCGACAGCGAACGGGCCT
>CAYXWW010000034.1:19167-20487 GCA_964468905.1 uncultured Rhodoferax sp.
CTTTTGCTGGCTTCTGCAAGAGCTGAACAAATCCCACTCGGGTATGCCCAGCATCGAAGAGCTGACGCACACACTGCGCGAACTGGTGCCGCCCGTGGCCCAACACGGCACGTTCAATTTTTTACTCAGCAACGGCCAAGCGCTGTGGACCCATGCTTCGACGCGCCTGCACTACGTGTTGCGGCAGCACCCGTTTAGCCACGTGCAGCTGAAAGACGAAGACGTCAATGTCGACTTGGCCGAGCTCAACAGCCCCGAAGACCGCCTCGTCATTGTGGTGACCGAGCCGCTCACCACCAACGAAAACTGGGTCGCCATGCAGCCCGGGGAATTCAAGGTGTTTGTGGATGGTGCGGTATTGGCGTAATCAGGCCGCAGCCTCCAACGCATCCACAAACATAGCCGCCACGTCAAACCCCGTCTGATCGGTAATTTCCTGAAAACACGTCGGGCTAGTCACGTTGATCTCGGTCAGGCTGTCACCAATCACATCCAACCCCACCAGCAGCAAACCGCGCGCTGCCAAAACAGGCCCCAACGCTTCGGCGATGGAACGGTCCGAGTCGCTCAGCGGCTGCGCCACCCCTTTGCCGCCCACCGCTAGGTTTCCCCGCACCTCGTTGCCCTGCGGAATGCGCGCCAGGCAAAACGGCACGGGCTTACCGCCAATCACCAACACCCGCTTATCACCCGCGCTAATGGCTGGCAAAAACTTTTGCACCATCACCGTCTGGGCACCGTCTTTGTTCAGCGTCTCAATGATGCCACCGAGGTTCAGGCCATCGGCCTTCACCCGAAAGATACCCATGCCGCCCATGCCATCGAGTGGTTTCAAAATGATGTCCTGGTGCTCGGCGTGGAATCGCTTGATGGCGTCGGCGTCGCGCGTGACCAGCGTTGGCCCAATGAACTGCGGAAACTCCAAAATCGCCAGTTTCTCTGGGTGGTCGCGCAAGGCGCGTGGCTTGTTGAACACCCGGGCACCTTCGCGCTCCGCCTGTCCCAGCAAGTGGGTGGCGTAAAAAAACTCGCTGTCAAAAGGCGGGTCTTTGCGCATCACCACGGCACCGAATTCCTTGATGGCGCGCACGGTCGATGCAGTTTCTGCAAACCAGTCGTGCGGCGCGCCTGTCAAGGTGATGCTGCGCACCTGGGCTTGCACCACACCGCCACGCGCCCACAGCAAGTGTTGTGGTTCACATGTGTGAATGGTGTGCCCCCTGCGCTGGGCTTCGCGCATCATGGCGAAAGTGGTGTCTTTGTAGCTCTTGAAGGATTCGAGCGGATCGCTAACGAAGAGGATTTCCATGGGTGTGATGC
>CAYXWW010000034.1:20497-25193 GCA_964468905.1 uncultured Rhodoferax sp.
ACCAATGTCACGCCGCTCAACGTCACCAAAAAGGTGATGACGGCGGCTTCGCGCTGGGTTTCGTGTTGCAGTGCGGTGGACAAAGCGTTGCCGATCGTCCCCAACAATGCCAGCCCCGCAATGGCCGCCACCAGTTCCTTGGGAAACGCCGTCAACACGCCAGCCACCGCAGCGCCAAACAAACCAATCACCACATACAGCATGCCACAGCACACGGCGGCGGTATAGCGGCGCGCGGGATTGGCGTGCGCTTCTGGGCCCATGCAGATGGCGGCGGTGATGGCACTCAGGTTCAGGGAAAAAGCCCCAAAGGGTGCCAGTACGAGCGTGGCAAGGCCCGTCAGGGTGATGACCTTGGAGATGGGAATGCCCGCATCGCCACCTACAGCGCGCTGATCGCCATACCCGGTGGACTGGATCGCGGCCACACCCGGCAGGTTTTGCGATGCCATGGTAACGATGAACAAGGGTAGAGCCAAACTGACCAATGCCGCCAGCGTGAAACTGGGAGCAACGAACACGGGAGTTGTAATGCCAAATGCAATGTTAGCCCTCGTAAATCCAGCGTCAATAGCTACAAATACAATAGCAATCAAAAGCGTCACCGGCACCGCATAGCGAGGCCAAAGCCGCTTGCCCAGCAGATACGCCACAAGCATCGTCAGCACCAGTGGCAAGGCGGTTTGTGCCGCTGCAAAGCCCGACAAACCAAACCGCGCCAGCACCCCAGCCAGCAAGGCAGACGCAATAGCCAGTGGAATGCGGTTCATCACCCGCTCAAACCAGCCCGTCCACCCCGCCACCACAATCAGCGCCGCACAGACCATGAAGGCCCCGATGGCCTCGTGAATGGAAAAACCGCCAACTGCACCCGCACTGGCCAGTACCGCAGCCCCCGGAGTACTCCACGCCACCATGACGGGCTTTCGCAGCCACAATGACGGAAGCACGGTGCACAGCCCCATGCCAATGCCCAACGCCCACATCCACGATGCTGTCATGTCTGGCGTGGCATGAAGCGCCTGTGCAGCCTGGAAGACGATGGCAACCGAACTGGTGAAGCCGACCAGCACTGCCACAAACCCGGCGGTAAAGGCGGAGAGGCTCAGGTCTTTGAAAAACTGCATACAAACATTGTCTGCGACGACCAGCGCGTCATCCGATGCGTAGGGGCAATTTGGGGGGCAGCGACCCGCGCAGCGGTGAAGCGTGGGGGTCCTATATCTCTATCTTGGAACCTAGCTCCACCACGGAATTATTGGGCAGGTTCAAGAAGTCGGCCGCGCCGCTGGCGTTATGGTGCATTTGCGCAAACAGCTTTTCACGCCACTGCGCCATGCCTTTGCCCAGGGTGGGAACCACCACATCGCGCGAGAGAAAGTAGCTGGTGGTCATGCTGTTCATCTCGCAACCCCGGCCTTTGATTTGTTCCAGCGCTTTGGGCACATCGGGGTCATTTTTGAACCCGTAGTGAATGACCACTTGCCAGCAATCATGACCCAGTGAGTCGATCTCCAATCGATTGCTCAGGCCAATCCAGGGGATTTCGTGGTTGCGTACCGTCACAAACAGGTTGTTGCTGTGCAGCACCTTATTGTGCTTGAGGTTGTGCAAGAGCGCGTTGGGCACGGTTCCCACTTCCGCCGTCAAAAACACGGCAGTACCCTCCACGCGGGCCGGTGGGCTGACAAACACCGCTTCCAGAAAGCTCTTCAAATCGATGGCATCGGCGCGCAGCTTCTCGTTGAGCAAACGACGGCCGTCCTTCCAGGTGAGCATGAGGGTAAAGATGGCACCGCCAATCGCCAAGGGGAACCAGCCACCATCGAATAACTTGAGCAGGTTAGATGCCCAAAACGCGAAGTCCACCACGAAGAAGAATCCGGTCGCCGCAATACACAGTGCCAGCGGATACTTCCAGCTGTAGCGCACCACATAGAACGTGAGCACGGTGGTAATCAGCATGTCGGTACACACCGCAATGCCGTAGGCCGCAGCGAGATTGCTGGACGACTTGAACAACACCACGGCCAGCACGATCAGCACAAAGAGGCCCCAATTGACAAAGGGCAGGTAGATTTGGCCCGTATCTTTCACACTGGTGTGCAACACCTGCAAACGCGGTAGGTAGCCTAACTGGATCACCTGCTTGGTCACTGAGAATGCGCCGGTAATCAAAGCCTGTGAAGCAATCACGGTGGCCAGCGTAGCCAATGCAACCAAGGGCATGAGCGCCCAGTCTGGGGCCATCATGAAGAACGGGTTCTTGACGGCAGCTGGGTTGTCCAGCAACAAGGCACCTTGGCCAAAATAGTTCAGCGTTAAGGCAGGCATGACCACTGCAAACCATGCCAGGCGGATCGGCCTTTTGCCAAAGTGCCCCATGTCGGCATACAGGGCCTCGCCACCGGTCACGCACAAGACAACCGCGCCCAGAATAATGAAAGTGACGCCCGGCTGGTTCCACATGAACGTCAACGCATACAGGGGGTTGATGGCCAGCAAAATACTGGGCCGATCGATAATGTGTACCACGCCCAAAACAGCAATACAGGCGAACCAGACCAAAGTGATGGGGCCAAAGAACTTGCCAATGCCACTGGTGCCGCGCTTTTGCACCATGAACAGGCACAGCAAAATAACCAAGGTGATGGGTATCACGAAGCGGTGCAGTGCAGGAGAAATAACCTCCATACCCTCCACAGCCGACAGCACGGAAATGGCCGGTGTAATGACCCCGTCGCCATAGAACAGGCAGGTTCCAAAGATGCCCACCAACAGCAGCACGCGCCGCAACTGGGGCCGGTCTTTGACCGATTGGGAAGCCAGTGCCAGCATGGCCACTAAACCGCCCTCTCCGTGGTTGTCTGCTCGCAGGACCAGCGTCACGTACTTGAGGGATACGATGACCGTGAGCGTCCAGAAGAAAATCGACAGAATGCCGTAGACGTTTTCGGTTGTAAAAGGGACGTGGCCGGAGCCAAAAACCTCTTTTACTGCGTATAAGACGCTGGTTCCGATATCACCGTAGACGACGCCAATGGCGCCTAACGTGAGCGCCGAGAGAGACGATTTGGATGCAACTGACACAAAAACACCCGGCATCTGATGGCGCGGGTTCCATTCCGTTTGGGATCGCTATTTTGCGCCTGCCACTTGGGCTTGCAAACGTCTTTTGGTCTATTTCAAGGGAATTTGCGCAGATGTTGCAGCGCAGCAACTGACCCAGCCGGGTCAGTGGGCGACCATGGGGGTCTTAGCTGTATTGTTCTGCCTCGGGATCGGTCGCTTCCAGCTCATAGCTGGCAGCCAGCATGGCCAACCGGCCGATGACACCATACATGTAAAAGCGGTTGGGTGCACTGGCACCAGGCTTGATGCCGGGCTGGGGTAAGTGCGCACTCTCCGCAAACGCCAATGGAACGAAGCTGGAGCCCGGGCCGTTGAGGTTTTGATCAACCTTGCGTTGGGCGTGGACCCGGTAGAACCCGCCCACCACGTAGCGGTCCATCATGTAGACCACCGGTTCGGCCACGCCATCATTCACGCGCTCGCAGGTCAGCACGCCTTCTTGAATGAGCACGTCAAACACCGTTTTGCCAGCGCCTTTACCAGCCGTTGGTGCCTGCGCCGCATGCTGCAGCACTTGGTGGCGCACCGACTCTAGGTCTTTGGAATCGCGCACGGTCAACACACCCATGTGTCCATCACTGTTATCGGCCTTGATAACGACGAAGGGCTTTTCCTTGATGCCGTATTCCTTGTGTTTTTTGCGTATCTTGGTCAACAGCAGATCAACGCGTGCAGTCAACGCCTCCACGCCGGTCTCGCTCGAAAAATCGACCTGTTCGCAGGTTTCGAACAAGGGGTTGATGAGCCAGGGGTCCACGCCAATAAGCTTGCCAAAGCGTTTGGACACTTCTTCAAAACACTTAAAGTGCACGCTTTTGCGGCGGGTAGCCCAACCTGCCTGCAAGGGTGGAAGCAGATACTGCTCGTGCAAGTCTTCCAGGATGCCGGGCACACCCGCGCGCAAGTCGTTGTTGAGCAAAATGGTGCAAGGATCAAAATCTTTGACGCCAATGCGACCCTTGGTCCGCACCACGGGCTCCAGCGTGATCGTCTCCCCATTGGGCAGATCCATCGTGACGCTCTTTTTGATGTCAGGGCTAATGGAGCCAATGCGCACGTTCAGGCCAGCCATCTGGAATACGCGTCGCAGCTGTGCCAGGTTGCTCAAGTAAAAAGTGTTGTGCGTGTGGTTCTCCGGCACGATCAACAGGTTGCGTGCTTCGGGGCAAATCTTTTCAATTGCGGCTTGTGCAGCCTGCACCGCCAAGGGCAGCATGGCGGGCGTGAGGATGTTCCAGCCATCGGGGAACAGATTGGTGTCGACCGGAGCCAGCTTGTAGCCGGCATTGCGCACGTCTACTGAGCTGTAGAACGGCGGCGTGTGTTCCATCCACTCCAGGCGAAACCAGCGCTCGATGGCGGCCATCGAATCGAGGATGCGCTGTTCCAGCTCATTGGTGGGGCCTGTGAGGGCAGTTACAAGATGTGGAACCATAGGGCCTGCGTCAACAAAGTGATGGGGATGGGGTCAACTACACCAGATGGGTACCAAACAGGGCGTTGCAAGGGCTGCCGTCAATTTTCAGCGATCTCGCACGCACGTCGCCTTCGCCCAGCACCACGT
>CAYXWW010000034.1:25203-25455 GCA_964468905.1 uncultured Rhodoferax sp.
GATTTCGGCACCCAAACCGTATTCAAACCCATCGGCAAAGCGGGTACTGGTGTTGACCATCACGCTGGCCGAATCCACCTCACGCAAGAACGCTTGGGCGTGCACATGGTTGGTGGTGAGGATGGCGTCGGTGTGGTGTGACGAATAGTGGTTGATGTGCGCAATCGCTTCGTCCACGCCAGCCACCACCTTGATGCTGATGATGGGGGCCAGGTACTCTTCAAACCAGTCTTGCTCGGTGGCAGCAACCAG
>CAYXWW010000035.1:0-25081 GCA_964468905.1 uncultured Rhodoferax sp.
AAATCAAGCTGCGCCAGCGCGTGGCGGTGAACATGGAAAACCGCACCCTCGCCACAAAAATGGTGGGCATCGACACCAAAATGCCCGTCTGCATTGCGCCCGTGGGCCTGACCGGCATGCAACACGCCGATGGCGAAATGCACGCCGCTATGGCGGCCAAAAAGTTTGGCATTCCGTTCACCTTGTCGACCATGAGCATTTGCTCCATCGAAGACGTGGCGGCCCACACGCAAGCGCCGTTTTGGTTTCAGCTTTACATGATGCGTGACCGTGATGCCATGATCCGCATGATCGACCGTTGCAAGGCGGCCAACGTGAGCGCCTTGGTGCTCACACTCGATTTGCAAGTGATTGGCCAACGCCACAAAGACCTGAAAAACGGCCTGACCGCACCACCCCGCCCCACCCTGTCCAACATCATCAACCTGATGACCAAGCCGCGCTGGTGCTTGGGTATGGCCGGCACCAAGCGCCACAGCTTTGGCAACCTGGTGGGCCATGTCAAAGGCGTGAGCGACATGCGCTCCCTGGCCGCCTGGACCAACGAGCAGTTTGACCCGCGCCTGTCGTGGGCCGATGTGGCCTGGGTCAAACAACAATGGGGCGGAAAGCTGATTCTGAAGGGCATTCAGGATCTGGAAGACGCCCAACTGGCGGTGGCCAGCGGTGCCGATGCACTAGTGGTCAGCAACCATGGCGGACGCCAGCTTGACGGGGCGCAGTCCAGCATCGAGGCATTGCCCGCCATCGTGGCGGCAGTAGGCCCACACATAGAAGTCTGGATGGACGGCGGTATCCGCTCAGGGCAAGATGTACTCAAGGCCTGGGCGCTGGGTGCCAAAGGTACGTTAATAGGCCGAGCCATGGTCTATGGCCTGGGCGCCATGGGCGAAGCGGGTGTGACCAAGGCCTTGCAGATCATCCACAAAGAGTTGGACATTACGATGGCGTTTTGCGGCAGGACCCGCATCGAGCAGGTGGACAAGAGCATCTTGTTACCCGGCAGTTATCCAACGTAAATGCACCCGCGCCTCAATACATTGGCAATACATAGTTGGCACTACCTGTGTGCGATAAGATTTGCTTTTTACGTTACGATGAAGCGATTCACTGATACGCCCGCGCTGACAATTTTTTGACCTTCCACGTGAGGAAACCGCCGCATGACCCAAAAGAAGTACCGCCTCGTCACCCGGAGCGATTTTGATGGCCTGGTTTGCGCGGTTTTGCTGAACGAACTGAATTTGATAGACGACATCAAATTCGTTCACCCGAAGGACATGCAGGACGGAAAAATCGATGTCACCAGCCGCGACATCACCACCAACCTGCCCTACGTCGCTGCGGCCCACCTCGCGTTTGACCACCACGAGTCAGAGACCATTCGCAATACGGGCGACCGCCCCAACCACATCATCGCGGCAGATGCGCCCTCTGCGGCCCGCGTTGTCTATGACTACTATGGTGGTGCCACGGCATTTCCCAACATCAGCGATGACATGATGCTGGCCGTCGACAAAGCCGACTCCGCGCAATTTAGCTACGATGAAATTCTGAACCCCAAGGATTGGGTGCTTTTGAACTACCTGATGGATTCCCGCACGGGCTTGGGCCGGTTCCGGGAATTTCGGGTGAGCAATTACCAGTTGATGATGGATTTGATTCAGTACTGTCGCAACCATGGCATTGAGGACATTCTCAAACTCCCCGACGTGGTTGAGCGCATAGAGCTGTACATGGACCACGCGGTGCGTGCACGTGAACAAATTACCCGTTGCTCCACTGTGCACGACAACCTGGTCGTGCTGGACCTGCGCCATGAAGAAACCATTTTTGCCACCAACCGTTTTCTGATTTACGCGCTGTTTCCGCAGTGCAATATTTCCATCCACATGCTGTGGGGTGTGCAAAAGCAAAATACGGTGTTTGCGACTGGAAAATCCATCGTGGACCGCAGTAGCAAGACCAATATCGGTGAGCTCATGTTGGAATACGGCGGTGGCGGTCACCATGCGGCCGGTACATGCCAGGTCGACAATGAACAGGCTGAAGAAGTGTTGGGCGCATTGATTCACCAAATCAATTCCGACGGCTGATTGGGGTGCGGCGCATTGCCCATCTGGACATGGATGCGTTCTACGCATCGGTCGAGCTTCTTCGCTATCCGCAACTCAAAGACCTGCCGGTTGTTATCGGTGGTGGGCGCAGCGCCATTCATGCCGCATTGGAGGTCTTGCGCGCAAATGACTTGAAAAATGCCGACCCGACCGAGCCAGAACCGCCTTGGGACCCAGCAGCCCAGCGCGCCGCATTACGCCGCATTCCGCTGGACGCATTCGCCCGCCTTTCCGGCTACACCGGGCGTGGTGTCATCACCACCGCTACCTATGCGGCGCGCCAGTTTGGCATTGGGTCGGCCATGGGCATGATGAAGGCCGCAAAGCTCTGCCCACACGCCATTTTGTTACCCGTAGATTTTGAAGAATACCGGCGCTATTCACGCCAGTTCAAGAACATCATCACAGACATTGCGCCGCTCATGGAGGACCGGGGTGTGGATGAGGTGTACATCGACTTTACCGAGGTACCCGGTGGCCAGCGAGAAGGTGGACGGGTCCTTGCGCGCCTCATTCAAAAAAGCATTTTTGACGCAACAGGACTCACTTGCTCGGTGGGTGTAGCGCCGAACAAATTGCTGGCAAAAATGGCCAGCGAATTCAACAAACCCAAAGGTATTGCCATCGTCCATGAAAGCGATCTCGAGACCCTGATCTGGCCGCTGGCATGCAGAAAAATCAACGGCATTGGCCCCAAGGCAGACGAAAAACTCAAGCGTTTGGGAATTGAAACCATTGGACAGCTGGCGCAGCGTGATGTGCCATGGCTGGTGCAAAACTTTGGCCCCAAAACTGGGGCGTGGTTGCATGATGCGGCCCACGGGCGTGATGATCGCCCTATCGTGACGGATAGCGAGCCCGTCAGCATGAGCCGCGAAACCACGTTTGAGCGCGACCTGCATGCCGTGCGCGACAAGGTCGAATTAGGTAGTGTGTTTACCAGGCTGTGCGAACACGTGGCGGCGGATTTGCAGCGCAAGGGCTATGTTGGCAAAACCATTGGCATCAAGCTGCGCTATGACAATTTCAAAAGCGTGACCCGTGACATCACCATCGACCACTACACCGCAGACGCCAAGACCATCCGGCAAGTCGCCGGGCAATGCCTGAAACGGGTGCCGCTGCAGCAACGCCTGCGGCTGCTGGGCGTGCGTGTTGGGTCATTAGCCCTCGCACAGCATAGTGATACCGCTATGGTTTTGGAAGCAGCTACTGATCAGTTGTTTTGAGTGGCAGCATTTCTGGGGGGAACGTTTTTCACTCAGGGGGGACAAAAGGTTAACCAACTCCATCAAGCCGAACACTCCGTCTCAATGGCCTCGCAATAACATGTCCAGCGCCGTCTCAATGGAAAGCGCATGGGCAGTGGCAGACCCTACGGTGTTGAGCAACTCGTTGACGAAAAACACGGATATGCCCAAGGGGTGCAGTTGCAACATCTCGCCATCTACCGGCACGGGTGGATTAAAGCGCTCAGTCAGCCCAGGAATGATTCCCTTGCGAACCAGGGGCACACAGACGCGCTCAGAGAACTGGTACAGCAGGTCGCTTTGAATTTCCAAAACGTAGGGAAAGTCGCCGCGGTCTTCCAAAATGGGGTTGGCGTAAATATCGAACCGCGCCATGGGTCAGCGCGCGGTGACTGTGGCAGAGCCTGCTTCTTTTGCCTCTGCGCGCCAGCGGCGTACGCGCTGCGAGTAGGGCTCGCGCTGGCTGGCCCATTGGTTGTACTGTGCAATGTCCGCGGCGTGTGTAGTTGCCCACTCCTGGGCGGTGGCATTCACCTTGTAGACCGCAGGCTCTTCTTGTACCGCGTTGGGTGGAGCCACGGGCACCACTTTCACCGGCGTTAGCGTCACTGCGCCGTCTGCGGCAATTTGCATGTCAAACAACTGACCCGCGTATTTTTTGCCCAGCGATATTTGGCCGCTGGCACCGACTTCTTTGAGCATGAATATCCCCCAGAAAAATATCATGCCATCATGCCGCATGAATACGAGTGCGTCAATCAGTAGACGCAAACCCAAAAGGCCGTGAACGAGCCCCATCCCCACTGTGCCATCAGGGTAAACCAGCATCTGCATGGGATGTACAAAGTATCCCAATCGTGTTTTCATCAAAGGTTATGTCGAATTGAAACCACTCGCATAGACTTTCTGCATGCCAACGAATCCTGCGCAATCACCACAATTGTGTTGCCAACATGGGCAACCCGAGGGTGACTGCGCGCGAATGGATGAACTTGCAGCCAACTATGAACGTGCGCTTTTGGAGCAGCAAAAAGCCCGCAGTGCGTTGGACGAAGCAGCACAACACACCCTCACCATTCTGGACAATATGCTCGATGGTGTCATCACCATCAGTCGCCATGGCCAGATCGAGACCTTTAACAAGGCGGCAAGTGGCATTTTTGGTTATGCGGCAGATGAGGTGTTGGGGCGCAATGTCGGCATCTTGACGCCCGATGCCTATATTGGCGAGCGCGACCCCCAGCTACCCTTGTTCAGCAGCGAAGGTACCAACTACCTGGTAGGCAAGCCGCGCGAGATGATGGGCAAGCGCAAAGATGGTTCAGTATTCCCCGTGAGCCTTTCCATTTCCAAGATCGCCCGCGTGGGGCGCCCCACGTTTGTGGCCGTGGTGCGTGACATCACAGAACGCAGGCAACAGGAAGAAGAAATTCAGCGCTTGGCATTTTTCGACCCATTGACGCAACTGCCCAACCGGCGTCTGCTGATGGATCGTCTCAAACGCGCTCAGACCAATTCTGCCCGCACCGAACAACACGGTGCACTCATGTTTTTGGACTTGGACAATTTCAAGCTCCTCAATGACAGCATGGGGCACGACATGGGCGATGCATTGCTGCAGCAGGTGGCGAGCCGCCTCAAAACCTGTGTGCGCGAAGGCGATACCGTAGCCCGCTTGGGTGGCGATGAGTTTGTCATGCTGCTCGAAAGCCTTGGGCAGACCACCCAAGACAGCGCCGCCCATGCAGAGGCTGTGGCCCATAAGGTTTTGGGTGTGTTGGGCCAGGCCTACCGTTTGCGTGGTCATCACCATGAAAGCACGCCCAGCATCGGGATCGTGTTGTTCATGGGTGGCGATGAAAGCACCGATGAATTGCTCAAAAAGGCCGACGTTGCCATGTACCGCGCCAAGGCCGCAGGCCGCAATACTGCGCGGTTTTTTGACCCTGCAATGCAGGCCACCGTCATTGCCCAGGCAGCGCTGGAGATTGATATGCGCCGTGGCCTGGAGCGCCGCGAATTCATGCTGCTGTACCAGTTTCAGGTCAATGCGCAGGGTAGCCCGATTGGCGCAGAGGCGCTTCTTCGGTGGAACCAACCGTCACGCGGCGTCGTTCACCCAGACCAGTTCATCGCGCTTGCCGAAGAAAGCAACATCGGCCCCCTACTGGGCCAGTGGGTCTTGGAAACTGCGTGCAACCAATTGGCCCAATGGGCGCTACAGGACGTCACCGCGAACTGGACACTTGCCATCAACGTAAGCCCCAGCCAGTTTGCCAGTGCGGAGTTTGCCCGCAATATCGGTCTGGCCCTGTCAAGAAGCGGCGCGCGGCCTGAACAGCTCGTGCTGGAATTGACCGAGCACCTGATCATGAACAACACCACCGATACGCTGTCCACCATGAACGCTGTCAAGACGCTGGGCGTGCGCTTTTCACTGGACGATTTTGGAACCGGCTACTCGTCGCTGTTGCATCTGCAGCGGCTGCCACTGGACCAACTCAAAATTGACCGCTCGTTTGTTCACGCACTCTTATCCCAACCGCGCGAAGCCAGCGTGGCGCACTCGGTAGTGGCACTGGGTCACAGTCTGGGCCTGACGGTCATCGCAGAGGGCGTTGAAACGGCCGAGCAACGCAACCAGTTGGCGGCACTCGGTTGTGATGCATTTCAGGGGTATTTGTTCGGCCGGCCACTGGAGGCTACTGCACTCACTGGCGCGCTGTCCGAACGTTGCGCGGAAGCGCCTGTGGATGGCTGGTGCGAAACGGATTGATGTCCAAACCGCCACGGCGTGTGTAGCGCGCGTAGACGCTCAGCTTCATGGGTTTGCAACGCGTCCAGATGTCCATGAAGATACGCTCCACACACTGCTCGTGGAATTCATTGTGGTTGCGAAAACTGACCAAGTATTGCAGCAACCCGCCCTGATCGATCTGGTCACCGGTGTAGCTGATCTGCACACTACCCCAATCAGGTTGCCCGGTCACCAAGCAATTGCTCTTGAGCAGGTTGCTGACAAACACTTCTGACACGGGTGCCTCGTCGGGTGTCACGCGCAGCAGCTCGGGCGCAGGCGTGTACTGCGCGCACTCGATGTCCAGGCGGTCCAGGTTTAATCCATCGAGTTCATGCACCGGCTCACGGTCAAACAGTTCGGGGCCCAGCAGTGTCACACCAATGGACGCTGGCGCCACCACGGGCTCGCCCGTCTTGCGCCACACCGCTTCAAAAATGTCGGACCGCAAGCGGGCCTTCACCGCTTCCAAATCGGCAAACTTGGTATTGTTGAAACTGTTGAGATACAGCTTGAACGACTTGCTCTCAATGATGTTCACACTCTCGCAAGGAATGGTGAATTGGGCCAATGCCACCTGAGGCTTACCACGCAAATTGAGCCAGCTCAGCTCATACGCGGTCCACATATCGGCGCCAAAGAATGGCGCGGCCCCCGCAATGCCAATCTCAGCCCGTTTATCAGCGCGCGGAATGGGGAATAGCAGTGATGCGTCGTATTGATCAATGTAGGCCGAGGCCTTGCCCAATTGGGACTGTTCGGGAGTATTCATTCTGAAAGTTTAGGAGCGATATAGGGTGCCAGCGGTGCAGCAGCCTGTAAGTGGGGTACCAATGCATCCAGCAACTGCGACACAGGCTCGGGTGGAAGATCGTGGCCCATGCCGTCAATGCCAACCAATTGTGCGCCTGGGATGCGCCGCGCAGTATCCTCGCCGTGGGCATAGGGTACAAAAGGGTCATCCCGTCCATGCACTACCAATGTGGGACAGGTGATGGCCGACAGCTGTTCTGCACGCGTGGTATCGGCCATCACGGCCAGCATTTGGCGCATCGCCCCGACAGGATGGAAACTACGCGCCACATGACTCATAACGTCAGCACGCAGCTGTTCTTCTGGAATGGGGTGGCCTGGGCTGCCAATGACCGCCATCACCCGCACGCCATGGTCCGTCAAAGCGTCGTGCGAATCGCTTGCCGGGCGACTCAAGAGCACCTGGGTCACTTCCCGCTTTGCTTGTGGCAATCCTTTGGCCCCGCTGCTGCTCATGATGCTGGTGAGACTGAGCACGCGCGCTGGCGCGGCAATAGCCATGCGCTGGGCGATCATGCCGCCCATGCTGACACCCACGATGTGTGCGCGGCCGATGCTCAACGTATCCAGCACACCAAGCGCATCCTGCGCCATGACTTCCAGCGTGTAGGGTGCTTTCACCCGCAAACCCATTTGGTATTTGATACCCGCCAGGAACAAATTGGGCTTTCCCAGATGGTCGAAGTGCTGGCTCAGTCCAATATCGCGGTTGTCCATGCGGATCACGCGGAACCCGGCATCGACCAACGCGTCTACCAGCTGCTGGGGCCAGGCCACCAGCTGCATCCCCAAGCCCATGATCAACAGGACGGCGGGGCGGGTGTATGCGTCGGTGTCCTGGGGATTGATCTCGGCGGTATCCTCGATCTCGATGTCGATCCCATTTGCTTTGATTTTCATAGCGGCTTATGCTTATAGTACGAGGGCTACAGGCCTTTTTGTGTCTGATTCATGCGGCGGAACACATACCGCGCCGGGCTGGACTCCGCGGCATTCCACGCATATCCATCTTCGCTAAATGCACGCAACTGCTCTGGCTTGACCAACTGGTTCACCACGGCAAAGCGTGCAAGCTGGCCACGTGCGCGCTTTGCAAAAAAACTGATGATCTTGTAGTGACCACCCTTGTATTCCTCAAACACGCACTCCACCACACGGGCCTTCAATGCCCTGGTGTCCACTGCCTTGAAATACTCTTGGGAAGCCAGGTTGATCACCACCGGGCTGATGTCGGCCTGCAAGCGGGTGTTCAGGTATTGCGCAATCTGGCTGCCCCAGAAGTCGTACAGGTTGCGGCCCTGTGGATGGGTCAAGCGCGTGCCCATCTCCAGCCGGTACGGTTGCAGCAGATCCATAGGGCGCAACACGCCATAGAGCCCGCTGAGTATGCACACATGGTCTTGCATCCAAGCCAAGTCATCGGCACTCAGGCTCCGGGCATTCAGGCCATCGTAAACATCGCCATCAAATGCCAGCACAGCAGGCCGTGCATTCTTGACCGTTGCTTTAGGCGACCAGGCTTGGTAACGCGCCACATTGAGAGCTGCCAATTTGTCGCTCAACGACATCAGTGCGGCAATGTCTTGGGGGGACTGCTTGCGTAGCAATGCAATAAGCGCCTGCGACTGTTTTAGAAAGAGCGGGGCTGTAGGACCAAGCGGGCTAAGAGGGCCAAGCGGCGTGTCGTAGTCCAAAGACTTGGCGGGCGAGAGCAAGAACAACATACAAGAGACGTTTCAATCAGGCAGAGTCGACCCCCATTATCGTGAAACCGTTTGACGGTGTCGGCCGCTCTGAGCGAGGATCATTCTACTTTTGGTCCACACCCAAAGCGGCGGGCGTCGACACGCCAGGTTCGCAATGGTCTATCATGCTGCGCAGCATTGAGACGGCGGCATCTGCCCATGGCAGTCCGCCCAATTCCCGACGAGACCCAATTTGCCTTCGACAACATCTTTGCCGGTTACACCAACCCAGTCACAGCATGAAACTGTGGCCGGTGTGAGTCCGTATGACCGCATGCAAGCAGACGTGAAGGCGCTGCAGCAACAAGCACTGTCCACCCAGGCGGCCCTGCGCCAGCTGCAAGCACGTGAGTCGGTTGACCCTATGACGGCATTCAAGGCGGATTTACCGTCTATGCCAACAATCAATACGTCGATATTGGGGGTCGCGTCATTGTTGCTAATCGGCTTGACAGTGGTTTGGTGGTACCTGTGGCGTCGGCCCGCAACACGATTTGTTGATGCAGCTCGTACGGCCAGACCTGAGTTGGA
Organism: uncultured Rhodoferax sp.; assembly: GCA_964468905.1. Lineage (GTDB taxonomy): Bacteria > Pseudomonadota > Gammaproteobacteria > Burkholderiales > Burkholderiaceae_C > Allorhodoferax. The sequence goes on from CAYXWW010000035.1 coordinate 9,254, forward strand.
GGCAGTGAGCGATTTCGTGCCGCACTTCAAGTCCCAACACCAGCTGCAACCGGCCATTGCACCAGTAGCTGCCGATAGCCTTCGTTCCGAACCCTCGACGCAGTCTGACATATTGGCCGAACCCCATGAATGGGGCACCAAGGACGCGGACGATACCGGTTTTGATTCGGAAGCTGCGGCTGGCGAGGTCATTCGCGTACGCAAATCACTGGCGCAAAAGCGGGAAGCACGACAACGCCTTCGTGCGAAAGAATCGATCGCCACGCCACCACCGCAGGCAGAGATGGACCCCTGGCGCTTACCGGGTGAAGCGGCGTTCGGCGATTCGGTTCCACCGGTTGATTTGGGTATTCAATTTACCTTGCCTGACGCATCGATAGATGCAGCAGACGGTGCGCCGATTGATATGCTTGAACCGCTTGAGGCGGATAACGCGCAAAGCGCAGATCATCTGGATTTCAATTTCGACGAATTTGAAAGCCCCGTCTCGTTAGAACTGGTTTCCGATGTTGCAATTGAAAGCCCGGCGGAGCCACCCGTTGAACGGCAACTTGCCGTTGATCTGGATGTAGCTGCCCAACCAGAACCCGCTATGGAAGCCGAACACCACGAACCAGAAGCCTCTAGTTTCGCCATCACCATGGCGTTGGCACAAGAGTCCGCAACACTAGAGCTATGGGATGTTGCGCGTGATATGGCACGAGAAGTCATGGAGTCCAACGATCCCGAGCTGATGCGCGAAGCGCAAGCTCTGTTGGATCAACTCAACGTTCTGGAATCCCAAATGGGACCGGAAACCACGTCGTGGAGCGACTTGCGCTAAGCAAGGTCCACAAGTTCCGATTCAATCCAACGTCAAGAAATTAAAGTCAGTTTCTGGACCATCGTCTCGATCCGACTTGCTCTCTACGCGTGATGGTGGCGGTGCAACAACGGGGGGCACCTTCATGGCGCCCAGCGGCGCGCTGCGGGATACCAGCCCCAATTCTGGACCAGACGACTCGCCTTGCGGTGCAGCTTTGCGCTTCCAGCCGCCGCGGTGTTCAGCACCTGCGCGGTGAATCACATCACTGATACTGGCGGGCTTCTCGCCCTCGTGCAAGACCAAGGTGGGCGCCCTGGCAGGCAGTCGGATCAATTCTGATGCCTGGAAATCGCCACCACCTTCCGACAAACGAATAATGCGCTTTGCCACCGCGTGCAAGAGCAACAGTTCTCGGTACGCAAGCAGATCAAAACGTGGGTCATCGCTGGCCGCTGCATGGTGGTACAGGCAACTTTCGATATAGTCCAACACGCTGGGCTCGGGCCACAGCGCGGCAATTTCATCCAAAACCTGCGGGTAATGGTCTAACGAGCGCCCTTCGTCACCAAAGTGGGCAAGTACGGGAACAACGCCCGTGAACCACGTATTGAACTCGGTCCGCATAAATTCAAAATCAGCCTCACGCCCCAGCGCATGGTAGATTTTTAACAAGTCTAGGCACACCAGCGGACTCGACTCACCACACTGCGCAATGCGGGTGGTCAGCACGTCAATAGCCTTCTGGTGCTCTCCCAGAGACACAAAAAACTCTGCCTGTTGTCGCACATCCAGCAAGTCTTCAGAGTCAGTGGTACGCAAGCCACCAAAGGTGCTGGGGGCGAAATCAACTGACTGTGCGCGCTGTGTGGGCACTTGCGCCGGCGCTGGCGGGGCATCCGATGTTGCATTCGACTGGCCAGTTGGCGGCAGTGTCTGCGCGAGGCCGGGTGTCGCAGGCGCTGGCGCAGACGGCGCGGCCTCCAATAGCCCCAAGTCAAAGTCCACCTCTGTCAAGCCAGTAGGCTCCTCCACGGCACGCCGACCTGGCTCACTCTTGCGCGCGCCCACTGCCTGCGTCGACAGCATGGGCTCCGACTGGATGCTGTCACCCGCGTCCCAGCCATGCTGCCAGCTACGGGCAGGCGTGGCACCCGAACGTCGCCAGACCCACACCAATCCAGCCAAACTCACGCAGGCAATAAACAGCAGGGTATAGACCAACCAGTTGGAGTAGCGCTCAGCCTCGGCACGCTGTATTTTTGCCACCAGTTCGGTCAAACCCTTTTGGTTTTCAGCGGTAATGGCATACAAGGACTTCAGGTCTTTTTCCATACGCTGGGCCTGTGCCGCTTCACGCAAAATATCTTCAGGGCTCGCGTTCAACGCGCGCCAATAGGCCGCAGCCTCGGCACGCTTTTCAGGGTTTTCCTGTGGCTGGGTCAAGAGTTCATCGGAACCGCGCAAGACCGGGTTGACTTCAAGCAACAGGTCAAGTGGATCAAGCTTCAAACGGGCCTTGCCTGCCGACTTGGAGGGTTTCACCTGGACTGGGCCCGCAGATGTCGCGGCGCGCGACAGCCGTGTTTGCTGCGCGGCGGGCGCGTCTGCATCGGTCCGCGGCGCGGCGCGGCGCTTGGGCGCTTTGCTTGCAACCGACTCGCCATTTGCAGAAACGGATTGGCGCGGGGCACCACCAACGGCCTCGCGACCAACCGACGGCAGCACCGGCGCAGCCGCCGACGGTGCCCTTTGACCTTGGATTGAGCCAATGGCCGGGTCCACTTGATTACTCGAAACCTCAGGGAACAACGTATAGCGTTTCGTAGACTTTTGCTGGCATCCTGCCCGCAGGTTGATGGTCACGATGGGCTCGTCAATCGTCGCCGATGACACCACCCTGACCATGGCAATCGATGAACCGGAAGTTGATGGCTCGACCGTTACGCTGATACGTCCGGCGTCGAGCGGGGTATCCCCGTAGAAAACTTCTGCCCCCATGCAGGCAGTCTGCAGGTCTTCGTTGGCATCCAGGAGCAGCTGAAAGCGCATATCCAAAGACCGGCCAATAAACACCGTGCCTTGCGCGCGCCCCAAGCCCAGCGCAGCGCTGCCCGTGGCAGCGCCCAGCAAAAGCACCCCCAGGGCAAATGTCTTGAACTTGAATCCGGCTTGCATAGCCGGCAATTCTCGCATAGCGCTCGCCAAATATGCCTTACTGGCTCTCAAATCAATAGCGTCTTTCACCCCTATACCTGCGCTTCAGGTGTCTTTTTGCAACCGCGCAAACGTTTTGCGAAACTTCGCTACCTTGGGTGCTGCCACCGCCATGCAGTAGCCTTGATTCGGATTGCGCGCGAAGTAGTCCTGGTGGTAGTCCTCCGCCGCCCAGTAATTGGTCAGCGGCGCGACCTCCGTCACCAAGGGGCGGCTATAGACGCCGCTGGCCGCCATTTCGCCCATCACGGCTTGGGCTATTACCTGTTGCTCGGGCGTGGAGAAATAAATGCCACTGCGGTATTGCGTGCCACTGTCATTGCCCTGGCGGTTGAGCGTGGTGGGGTCGTGGATGACAAAGAAAATTTCCAGCACTTCGCGCGTGCTGATGTGCGCCGGGTCATACACCAGCTTGACCACTTCGTTGTGGCCGGTGCGGCCCGTGCACACAGCTTCATACGTCGGGCTTTGCACATGGCCGTTGCTGTAGCCAGACTCCACATCGATCACGCCTTTGACTTGTACAAAAACCGCCTCAGTGCACCAGAAACAACCGCCACCAAGCGTAATGGTCTGCAAGGGGTTGTTGGATGCTGTCATGTGTTCTCCAGTTATTCGGGTTGGTGTGCAGGTAGTGCAGGCTATTGCCCACCTTTTACCCGCTGGCTGTCATCACCCAACAGCACCTCAACGCTATCCTCGAATGTAACGGAAACGAGGCCCAACGCCTCGATTCGCCATTGCGCAGGCCGACCACCGACTGTCGCCACCCCTTTGACAAAGCAGGGCGACCAGAGAAACTGGTAATGGCGCTCGTTAGGCGTGATGACGACTGCGTGCTTCAAGATTTTGCTAGCAGCCGCATGGCTCAACCTGAAGCCTCGGCATAGTTTGGAATCACTTGCGCTTTCCACAACACCGGCTTCAACGACTTTTACCCGCTGAACCGATGCCAGCCGCTCGCTATCGGCGGCATGGGTCGCGCTACACACGACAAGTAGCAGTAGAAAAAGTCGGTTCATGGCCGGTTCATGGCCATGCTATGTGGCTGTCCGCACATGCCACGTGTTGTAGGGGTGCGTCGCAAGGTTGGAGTTGAAATACCGTGGGTCGTCCGTTACTTCCTGCCCCACCCACGCCGGCAAGGCAAACGCCTGGCTTTCTGATTCCAACTCGATCTCTGCCACAACAAGGCCACTGTTGTCGCCCAAAAATTCATCCACTTCCCACGTCAAGCCAGCATGCAAAATTTTTCTGCGTACCTTTTCAACAATCGGCCCATCGCACAACAGGCGCAGTTCGACCGCATCTGCTACGGGAATCCCGTACTCAAATTCTGAACGCGTGGCACCGTGCGAAACCCCCTTGACCGTGAGGTAGGCCTGCTCTCCTGCCACGCGAACGCGCACCGTGCGGTGCTTGTCCCGGTTGAGGTAGCCCTGCCAGATATGCACACCCTGGGCACTGCGCCAGTCGGTGCCTTGGACGAGGAACTTGCGTTCGATTTCAGTTGCCATGGCCTGCTTGTAATTTCAAATTCACGGCAGCAAATGGGTTGCCGAATGGTGTGGAAGATATCATCGCCTCAGCTTCAACCAGAGGAAACATTTGATGCAGTGTCCCGTTTGCAATTTTGTAAATTCTGCGACTTCAGTGCGCTGCACGCAATGTCGCACAACACTTATACACGAAGCGATTGGGCACTCAGCAGAAGTTGCTGCATCAACCCGCGATGTCGACTCGCGTGTATTTGGGGGAATTGGTGCCGCGATTGGATTCTTTGTTGTTGCATTTCTTTTGAAATTCATCCTCATTGATGTCCGCCTCAACGACCGCGAAATCTATGGGGTATCCGTAGGTGGAGCAATAGTCGGTGCCATATTTGGTCGCTTAGTCCTGCGGGCAAAGCAAAAGGGCTATTAACTAGCACTTTGCTCTGCGCAGTTCACTTGCCCGTCACCCCACCTGCAACCGCGCATACCAATCCACCTTGCGCGTCAGCCCCATCACGGTGCCCAGCACGATGAACAGGGCTATCGCGCCCACCACCAAGGCTGTTTGCTCCAGTTGCAGCAGCACGTAGAGCAGCCCATACAAGGCGGCAATGCCGCTGGCAAATGGCAGGCCGCGCTTCCAGCTGTGCAGCATGTGACTGGCGTAGTAGCCCAACAAGACCACGCAGGAGCTGGCTGCCGTGGAATAGGCTGCACCAAACGCCAAATGCTCAGACAGGCTGACGAGCAACAGAAAGAAGATGCTGATGGCAGCTCCTACCAAAAGATACTGAATTGGGTGCACCCGCAGCCCGCGCATGAACTCAAACAACCCGACCGCCACAAACGTAAGCACAATGAACAACAGGCCATATTTGGTGGCGCGGTCAGACAGCGCATAGGTGTTCACCGGGTCAAAAAACCCTACGCCCAAGGTCTCTACACACGCGGCCTTGCCTACAGCTGTTGCGGCATCTTGCCCGCGATACGTCTCGCGGTAGTCTTCGTGCGGTGCGTTGCCACTGTTGCACAGCGGGCTACCGTTCAACACCGCTTGCTGTGCCGTGCTAGCAAGTGCCGAGACGCGCCAACTGGCGTCAAAACCTTTGTCGCTGATGGTGCGCTCCGATGGCAAAAACTGACCATAGAAACTGGGGTGTGGCCAATTGGATGTCAATTGGATCTGCGTGGCACTGCCCAAGGGCACGACATTGAGCCCCTCGGTACCCATCAGCTCCAACACAATCTCGGCGCTCATGGGTGCACTGAGGTTGGCAATGGCAGGCAAGCCGGCCTGAACACCGCGGGTGTAGGTGGCGTGGCCCGTGCCAGCTTGCACCGTTAGTGGTTGCCCGTTGACCTGTATCTCGGCCTGGCGGATGCCACGCGCGTCGGACACCGCCAACAGCAGTACAGGCGGCGCGCATTGCACGCTGGAGCCTGCGTGCAAGCGCCCACCCTCCAGCGCTTTCAGATCGGCCCACTGGGCCGTGATGCGGGACTTGAGTGTGAACACCTGGGTGGCATGCAGGCCGCGCGCGCGGGCCTCAACCTGGCTCGTGCCGCCCACCACCAGATTCGATGGCGGTAGTACGTGGGTGAATTCGCGGCGCTGGGTGAGCTTGTCATTTTTCCACTCTTCCGTGCACACCATTTGTACCAGTGGCCCCAGCAGGGTCTGGCTGCCAGCCAGACTTTGCGATACGCTGCTCACTGCATTCATGTGCCGTACTCGGCGATCCTGAACGACGTCTGTAATTTGCCCCAACCCAAACACGAGCAAAACAGCGACCAGCATCAAACCGCCCAGCTTTCCCAAAAGCATTGACTTCATAAAACCCTCCGTGTTGAACATGGCCGCAAGCATGCGCGGCCCTTGTGAGGGGGAGGTGAAGTGTGTGAAGTGGGTGTGAAGTGGTGCGAAATTTCTTGGAGTCAGGATGGAAACCACAACTCCACCCGCAATCCCGGGTGCGTGTTCTCCACTCGCATCCCGCCCCCGTGCAGCGCCATGATTTGCTGCACGATGGCCAAGCCTAGGCCGGAGCCTTTGGTGATGCCATCGGGCCGCACGGTAGAAAAGAACTTTTGCCCCAGCTTGGGCAGGGCGTAGTCGGGAACGCCGGGGCCGCTGTCTTGCACCACGATGCTGGTGCCCACCACTTGCACGCGGATGGTGCTGCCCTGCGGCGCAAAGGCGGCTGCGTTGTCCAGCAAGTTGCCGAGCGCCAGGGCCAGCAAGGCGGGTTCTACGCGGACAATTGCAGTGCCTTCACTTGCTACCAAATCAATAGCTACTGACGCACGTTCTACGAGGGCTAAAGCCACAAATGATGCTACATACTCTGCCAAAACCACATTTTGGGGCTGTTCCAGATCCTGGCGTTGCTCCAGCTTGCTGAGCTCTAGCAGACGGTCTACCAGCGACTGCAAGCGCCTGGCTTGCACCAGCACGTCGGCAGCAAACGCCTGGCGATCAGGCTCGGGCAAAGGCTCTTGCAGTAGCTCGCCCGCGCCACGGATAGCGGCCAGCGGACTTTTGAGTTCGTGGGTCAGGGCGCGCACATAGCCTTCAATGTAGTCGCGCCCCTCCACCCGCTGGCGCATGGCCTGCATGGCGCGGGCCAGCTCGCCCAACTCACCGGCCACGCGGGGCATGGGCAGCTTTTTGCCGGCCTCGGTGGCGTTGGCATAGCGACGCAGTTGGCGAATACTCCACACCACCCACAGCGTTACGACCAGACCCACTGCCGCCGACAGCCCCAGCAGCCAAAGGCCACTGACCAGCATCTTGTGCTCCGCCCGGTCAATAAACGCCTGCACCGTAGCCATTGGCTTGGCCACAGTCAGCACGCCAATGACTGCGTCGTCATATTTGACCGGGGCCGCTACATACATGATGGACGTGCGGTCGTCTTGCTGCACCTCGCGTGTCGCGCGGGCACCGTACTCCCCGCGCAGGGTACGGGCCACGTCACGCCACTGTGAGTAGTCCTGGCCCACCGCAACGCGCGTTGAGTCAAACACCACCGTTCCCTGTGCATCCGTTACATAGACCCGAAAGTCCAGCGACTGTTTAGCCAAGCCCCAGATGCGCGCGTCAATGGGGCGGCGGGCATAGGCATTCACTTGGGCGGCAAAGCGGCCTTGGGCCATGGCGCCGGCATGTAATTCTTCGGCAGCCACCTCGGCCAAAATGTTGGCCGTGTCCACCATCATGTCTTCCATCACCTCGCGCACGCTGGGTTTGATCTCGGCCACAAAGATGCGCAGCACAAAAAACGCGGCCAGACCGGTAATCAAAAAGAATCCGAAGAGAACGCGGATGCCAAGGTGCATGCGTCAGCCTTTCACCGCATCGATGGAATAGCCCAAGCCACGGTGGGTTGTGATGGGATCGCAGTCGGGCGTGATCTGCATGAGCTTGGCCCGTAAGGTCTTGATGTGGGTGTCGACGGTGCGGTCGGTGCTCTCGGAAGCATTACCCCATACCGCATCCAGCAGCGCTGCACGGCTGCGGATACGGCCCGGGTGGCGTAACAGCTCGGCCAGCAGACCGAGCTCGCGCCGGGTCAGCACCAGTGCCTGGCCCTGCCAGGTGGCGCGCTGGCCATCCACATCCAACACAAACCCATGTGGGGCGTGCGGTACCAGTGTAGGTGCAGCGGTGTTTGAAAGGGTGGTGCGACGCAGCAGGCCGCGCACACGTGCAACCAGTTCGCGCGGGCTGAACGGCTTGGTCACGTAGTCGTCCGCCCCCAGCTCCAGGCCCACCACACGGTCCACCTCTTCGCCATGCGCACTGAGCATGAGCACCGGCAACTGTGCGCGCGCGGCATGCTGTGCGCTCGAGCGCAACTGGCGCAGCAAGTCCAGCCCCGAGCCATCCGGCAGACCAATGTCCAACACGAGTGCGTCGTACGCAGCGCCGTCGATTTGACGCACGGCGTCGGCCACCAGCAAGCAGTGCGTCACCCGCAAGCCCGCGCGCTCCATGGCATAGACCACGGTCCGGGCGATGGCGGGGTCGTCTTCGAGCAGGAGGATGTGGGGCAACTGCATGGTGTAGCGCTGGAAACTATCGTCCCTGAAACTTTGGCCAGTATGCACGCAGATAAGCAACCACGCGCGCCTTCATGGCAAGCGCACGTTCCTCCACCACATGCCACGACAACACGGCAAACAGCAAAGTGCAGGCAAGTGAAGAGCCAATCATTTGCCCGACGGTGATGCCGGGCCAGGCCATTGCTAGCAACTGTTGTATGGGAAATGCGTAGAGGTACAAACCATAGGAATAGTCGCCCATTCGGTTGTACTGACGGACGACCCCCCCGGGGACAAACGCCAGAAACATCACTGCATAGGCCATCGCAACCGGGTACGCCACATAGAGTGCATTTACCGATATGCCTGCCGTTGCACCCATCAGGACCAGTGCAACTGCAAAGCCTCGCCATGACAGGCTGATTTTTGTACGCGTTTGCCATGCAACCGCCCCCAGCGCAAACATCAGCAATGGCATCGCCGAGTGGACTGATGGAGCGTTCTTCCAATGCAAATATTGGAGCAAGCCAAAAAGACTGCACGCAATCAAGGCTACAAAAGCCAAAAATGCTCTGCCGCTCCCCTTCTTGATAAAGGTAGAAAGCCACCACACACACACAAGAACGACGTAGCTTCGAATCTCCCAGGGCATGGTCCACAGCGAACCGTTTACGGCTCTTGGGTACGGATTGCCACCGAACATTCCCGGCAACTCATAAGAGACACCCAATACCAACGTGGCGCACTTTAGAAAGTAGGCCAGTGTGGTGCGACTGAAGTACTGTGACAACGGCACAGTTGTAATGATGGGTCCAACAACAAATATCGTGATGAGCAGCACAATGAGGAGTGCCGGGAAGATACGCAAGCACCGCGCAATCGCGAAGTCCAAAACATCCCTGCTCTTGCATATGCTTGCCGTTACCAGGAAGCCACTCAACACAAAAAATACGTCGACGGCTATCGAACCTGGTGTCATGCCAATCCAGGTACGCAGGGGTTCAGAGGCCGGGCTGCCCGTTGTGAGCACGTAACTGTGTGACACCAGCACTGCTATTGCGGCCACCGCACGCAAGAGCGTTAAGTTGTTATCGCGGCCTTTAGCCAAATCCGCCAAATACATACACTCTCATTTTCTGTCGATGTCTTGGGACGAGTATGCCCCATAGACAATGGGTCACTTGGAAACACGCCGGATGGGAATTCAACACATCGATCCATCTATCCTCTCGATCGCGCCCATACGCTGTTTTCTACCGTTCATGACGCACTTTATGCAGCGCATCGCAGAGCGCTTGACCCTCCGAGGGTCGATACGGTATATTAATAACCAATCAGTCATTAACTCCATGTCTATTTCCTGCCCACTGTGTGACATTGCCGCCAACGTACGCGCCAAGCGCGAACGCCGCAAAGAAGCACGCCCCGGTGAATTGCTGGCTGCGGCATTGGATTTATTCGTCGAAAAAGGCTATGCCGCCACCCGCGCAGAAGAAGTAGCCAAACGGGCCGGGGTATCCAAGGGCACCCTCTTTTTGTATTTTTCCAGCAAAGAAGAGCTGTTCAAAGCGGTGGTTCGGGCGAATATGTCGGGGCGTTTTGATGAATGGAATGTCGAATTCGAACAGTTCCAGGGCAGCAGTACCGAGATGTTGCGCTATGCCGTGCAATCCTGGTGGGAGCGCATCGGTTCGACCAAGGCTGCAGGCATTATCAAACTCATGATGAGCGAGGCGGGTAATTTCCCTGAATTGGCTGCGTTCTACCGTGCAGAAGTCATAGCGCCCGGCCATGAGTTGCTGCGCCGTATATTGCAACGCGGCGTCGACAGCGGTGAATTTCGTGCTTTGGACGAGCAGTACAGCGTTTACACGGTACTGGCTCCTATGCTGTTCCTCGCCACCTGGAAGACATCGTGGGCTGCATGCCACGACCCGAACATGGTCATTGACCCGCAAAAGTACTTTGACGTTCAGCTGGAAGCAATTTTGAACGGACTTTGTGTTCCCGCAAACCTCCCGCCTGTTGCGGCCCGGTAAAATTGACCTCTACCGACCACCGTACCCCTTGGAGCACACAGCAATGAACATCGAACAAGCCCGTTTCAACATGATTGAGCAGCAGATTCGCCCGTGGCATGTATCGGACGCATCGGTGTTGAAGCTGCTGGCCACCGTCAAACGCGAAGACTTTGTACCGCCTGCACACAAAGGTTTGGCGTTTGCCGATCTCGAGATCCCCCTCATGGGTTCGGGTGAACAGGCGCTGGCACTGGGCCAGTGCATGCTGGAGCCGCGCCTGGAAGCACGGCTGTTGCAAGACCTGTCCATTCGATCCACCGATAGTGTTTTGGAAATCGGCACCGGTTCGGGCTATATGGCCGCATTGATGGCCATGCAGGCCAACAATGTGCAGACACTGGAGATCGTTCCAGCACTTGCAGATTTGGCCCGTGCAAACCTGCGCAACGCGGGCATCCAAAATGTAGAAGTGCGCGAGGCAGACGGCGCACGATTGACATCAACAGACGGTGTCTATGACGTCATCGTCCTCAGCGGATCCGTCACCGAAGTGCCGCACAGTTTGCTCAGCATGCTCAAGGTCGGTGGCCGCCTGGGCGCTATTGTGGGCGACGAGCCTGTGATGCGTGCAACCGTTGTGACCCGCACCAGTGAAACCGAATTCAGCACCGTACAAGGCTGGGACACAGTTGCCCCCCGTTTACGCAACTTCCCCGAGCCATCGCGCTTCAAGCTCTGATCGACACCAGCACCATGGCCATGATCACCCAAGTCCGCCCCAAAGACCTTGCCGCCTGGCTGCGTGATGTGCAAGCCCATGGCGCACCCGTTGTGCTGGATGTGCGGGAGCCGTCTGAGCTTCAAACCGCAAGCATTGCGCCTGACGGTTTTACGCTGCTAACGATTCCCATGGGCATGGTGCCCACCCACCTCGCCGAGCTTGACCCGAAACAACCCATCGCCTGCCTGTGCCACCACGGTGGTCGCAGCATGCAAGTGGCAAATTATCTGGCGAGCCGTGGGTATGAGCATGTCGCCAACATTGCAGGCGGCATCCATGCATGGTCTGCCGAAGTGGACCCGATGGTCCCCCGCTACTGATTTTTATTTGACGAGAAACAACACAATGTCCAGCACCCCTATTGCCCAGCACTTTCGCCTCCTGCCACTGATGCTTGTGTGGGGTGCAAGCATGGCGCTACCCGCGCAAGCGCAAAGCTTGGTGGAGCTGTACACCGCGGCGCAAGGCTACGACGCAGCATTCCAGTCCGCACGTTCCCAGTTTGACGCCACCATTGCCAAGTCTGACCAAGCCAAAGCAGCCATCTTGCCGACCGTTGGCCTGGCGATTTCCAGCACCAACACCAACCAGGAGCTGCAGCCCTTCCCTACCCGCACGTACGGCACGCAATCGGGCACCATCAGCGCTTCGCAGCCTTTGTACCGCCCGGCCAACTGGGCCAGCTACGAACAGGGTAAAAAGTCCGTTGACCTGGCACAGGCGCAACTGGCGCAGGCCGAGCAAGACCTGATCGTGCGTGTGACCCAAGCCTACTTTGACGTGCTGGCATCATCTGACAGCCTGACCTTTTTGAAGGCCCAAAAGACTGCTGTGGGGGAGCAACTGGCATCTGCCAAGCGCAACTTTGAAGTGGGCACCTCCACCATCACCGATTCGCGGGAAGCGCAGGCGCGCTATGACCTGGTGGTGGCGCAAGAGTTGGCTGCTGAAAACGATTTGTTGGTGAAGTCATTGGCGCTGAATCAACTGGTCGGCCAACAAAACGTCAAACCCAAACCACTGCAAGCACCCGTTGTTTTAACCCCCGTGCAGCCGGCTGATGTCAACCAATGGGTCAACCTGTCGCAGACCCAAAACCCCAGCGTCCAACAGGCTGATGTGGCGCTGGAAGTGGCCCGCCTGGAAACCCAAAAGGCCACCGCAGGCCACAAGCCCACGCTGGACCTGGTGGCCAGCTACTCTGCCATCAACAACAGCGGCGGTTCATCCACGTCGTCGGCAGACAGCCGTATCAATGCGGGCACCGTCGGCTTGAATTTGAATATCCCGATCTTTGCTGGTTTCGCCACGCAAAACCGCGTCAAGGAAACTGTGGCGTTGGAAGAAAAGGCGTTGTCCGACCTGGAAAACGCCAAGCGCAACGTAGCGCAGGGCACACGCACGGCTTACTTTGGCGTGCAGTCAGGCTTGGCGCAAGTCAATGCCTTGCAGGCCGCTGAGGCCTCCAGCCAAAGTGCGCTGGAAGCCAACCAACTGGGCTACCAGGTGGGTGTGCGTATCAACATCGATGTGCTCAATGCGCAAAGCCAGTTGTTTGATACCAAGGCCAAACTCGCCAAGGCGCGGTATGACGTGCTGGTGGGTGGGCTCAAATTACGCCAGGCGAGCGGTACGCTGAAGGCGGATGACCTGCAGCCCATCAATAGCCAGCTAGCCAAGTAAGACACCCTTTACCGCATGCGCGGTGTTCTGCGCGGCACCGGCGTGCGATGCACCCAGAGCGCTCGCTGCGGCATGGGCGCGGGCCAGGTCGGGTGGTGACTGCACCAGGCGCAGCGCAGCTTCAATACCTTGGGTCATGTCTGCGCGTTCAAACGCAGCACCTGCGGCCACTGCCAGTTCGGCTGCCTGCGCAAAATTAAAGGTGTGCGGCCCCATGACTACGGGACAGCCGCAGGCCGTGGCCTCTATCAGGTTATGCCCACCGAGCGGCGCAAAGCTGCCACCCAGCAGAGCCACATCGGACATGGCGTAGTACAGGGCCATTTCACCCATGGTGTCGCCCAGCCAAATATCACCTCCCAAAGGACTTGCACCCCACTGGCTACGGCGCGACACGCTGAAACCATGCGCCTCACACAATGCCTGCACTTCGTCAAAGCGTTGCGGATGCCGGGGCACCAGCATCCATTGGACCGTATTGCTTGCTATATCTTTTGTAGCTACCTGCGCACGTTCTACGAGGGCTCGCGCTATATTTTCCTTCAAGGCTTCGAGAAACAGCACTTCCTCACCATCGCGCGTATTGGCAAAGACCACCACCGGGCGCAATTGCGCGCCGTGCCAAGACCGTCCGCGTTGCAGTTGTGCAGTGTCTGGCATGGCGTCGAACTTGAAGTTGCCCATCACGCCATGTACCTGCGCGCCCAAAGCGGTGAGCCTTTGGGCATCCGCCGCCGCCTGTGCCCATACGGCATGCAGGCCACGGTAGGCAGGCCGTGCGAGCCAACCCAGGCGGCGATTGAGCGTCAATGACTTTTCGCTCATACGGGCATTGACCAAGCACAGCGGCACACCACGTGCGGCACAGACGGCCACCATATTGGGCCAAACCTCGGTTTCGACCAACAGGCCGATGCGCGGGTGGAACTGCGTCAAAAACCGATTGACCGCGCCCGGTGTATCCCAGGGTTGCCACACCTGTACATCGCCCGGCTGCAATAGGGTTTGACCTTGCGCGCGACCGGTTGCCGTGCCGTGGGTCAGCAGCAAGCGCATGCCGGGTAGTGCCAGCCGCAATGCATCAATAAACGCTGCCGCAGCGCGGGTTTCACCCAACGAGACGGCATGCACCCAAACGAAAAAGCGCGCGTCACCAGCGGCTGCGGTCTGCGCGTGGACTGACTCGCCATAGCGTCCAAATCGCTCGTCAACGTGCTGCGCGTAGAGCGGCTCATTGCGCGCACGCCTGCGCAACTTGGCCCGCACCAGTGGCTGTAAGAGCCACATCAAAACGGAATACAACGCGCGCACGATCATCACTACATCACCGGCACATCATCGGCATAACACCGGCGTATCCAGGCTTTCCCACGCTTGCCACACCGCGTCCAGCGTAGGCTGGGGACTGGCAAACACGCTGACCTGTGGAACGGGTTTGGGGTTGTTAGAAGTGTGTGGGCCCGTGCGCCACGCGGTGTCAAAGTTGTAAATCTGCACGTGGGGCAAGCCCAACGCTACCGCAATGTGACTGAGCCCACTGTCGACACCCACCACACCGGCGCAATGTGCCATGGTATCGGTCACAGCGTCCAGCCCCATGGTGGGCCAAACCCAGGCGTCATCCAATTGCGCAGCAATCGCTTCACTGGTGGCTTTTTCTGCAGCATTGCCGTGGGCCAGGGCCACACAAAAACCACTGTGGTTGAGCCGTGTACCCAATGCAATCCAATCAGCAAGCGGCCATTGCTTGTCACCGCGCGAGCTGCCATGCACCAAGGCCACGCAGGCTTTGCGCGGAGAAAAGGCGTTGGCTGCACCACCGGCCGGCACCGGCTTCACGGCATCTTGTGCGCCTGGTACGAGGCCGTAACGGTCGGGCCCAACGAGTTCAAAGCCCAAGGCGCTGGCGCACAGCAAGCGCGCGCGCTGCACGGCATGCACATGCGGCTCCAGCGTTATGGCAACGTCTGCCACCCAGCGGGTAGGGGCCTCATAGCCCGACCCTTCTGTCTGGTTGGCCATGGCGAATCGGCGGCCCTTTGCCGTTGTGCGTGCCAACCACGCGACCAGGGCTGACTTGCTGAGGCCCTGTAGATCCACTATTGCGTCATAGGCTTGCGCTTGCAAGTTCACTTTGAACGCGCGCCATTGTTCGCGGGTCTGCGCTGAAAAAGGCGTTTTGCGCCAGCGCCGCAGGTCACAGGCAATGACATTGCCCACTCCTTCGCAGCGGCGCACCAAGGGCGCAAAGGCACGCTCCACAACCCAATCAACCTGCACCCCGGGAATGGCGCGCCGCATGTCCTGCACGGCAGGCATGGCGTGCACGATGTCACCGAGGGACGACAGCTTAACGACCAGAATCCTCAATGCGCGGCCTCGGCAAAGCTGGCGTCGGGTTTAACCGTGTGCAACAGCTTCAACATGGCCGCCTGGATGCGCTCCAGCGCCTCATGGGTGTGGCCCTCAAAACGCAACACCAGTACAGGCGTGGTGTTGGACGCACGGATCAGGCCAAATCCATCCGGCCAATCGACACGCACACCATCGATCGTGTTGACGATGGCCGGCGCAGGAAATCCGCCTGGGCCACTGGCCTGTGCCACCAGCTGTGCCACCAGCGCGTGTGGTTCACCCTCGGCACACGCTACGTTTAATTCAGGCGTGGAGAAGCTTGTGGGCAAGTCGTTGAGCATCACACCCGCATCGGCCACACGGCTCACAATCTCCAACAAACGGCAGCCGGCATAGGTGCCATCGTCAAAACCGTACCAGCGCTCTTTGAAG
>CAYXWW010000036.1:0-24835 GCA_964468905.1 uncultured Rhodoferax sp.
ACTCCATCGAGAAGGTGGGCGGTCAATTGCGCGCCATGATGCCTTGGATTGCCAAGAACAAGCTGGTCGACCAAACACGCAACTAGTGCGCGTGGGTTGAGAGCCGGGAGGCCACTTCGGTGGCCTTTCTCTTTGGGATCGGCGGAACACGACTAACATACCCCTTTGAGCACTTAAGTTCATTGCAATTCCATTGCAGTGAATGCTATATTTTGTATAGCTGCCTGTGCTTTATCCACGAGGGCTGGAGGCTATTTATGCATGATGGAGATGGGCCGGAATTGAATGACGATGCGGGGCTGATGGTAAAGAAGCGCAGAAAAGGCATCTACGTTTTACCCAATCTGTTTACGCTTGCCGCATTGTTTGGCGGGTTTTACGCCATTGTGATGGCGATGAATGGTCGCTTTGACCAAGCGGCCATTGGAATCTTGTGCGCGATGGTGCTTGACAGCCTGGACGGTCGGGTTGCCCGCATGACCAATACGCAAAGCGCGTTCGGTGAACAGATGGACTCTTTGTCCGATATGGTCTCGTTTGGCGCAGCGCCTGCCCTCATCGCCTATGAGTGGACACTGCGTGGGCTAGGGCGCTGGGGGTGGATTGCTGCATTTGTCTATTGCGCTTGTGCAGCACTGCGGTTAGCGCGATTCAATGTCAACACCGGTGTTGTCGACAAGCGGTATTTTCAAGGCCTGCCGTCACCCGCTGCAGCTGCATTGGTGATTGGGTTCATTGGGTTGATGACAGATTTGGGTGTGCACGGCGAAGACAAGCTTGGTATCTTTGATGTGCGCTGGATCACCTTTGGACTTGCATTGTTCGCCGGATTGACCATGGTGACAAACGTGCCCTTTTATAGCTTCAAAGGGGTGCACATGAAGCGCTCTGTTCCCTTCGTGGTGGCAGTAATTATTGTGTTGATTTTTGCGGTCGTCAGCATTGATCCGCCCACGGTCCTGTTCTTGATTTTTGTTGCCTACAGTTTGAGTGGCTATGTCATCTATGGTTGGCGCAAGGCAAAGGGATTGCGGACCAGTGTCATCAGTACATCAACCGATGAGCCCGAAGAGCGGGGCCTGCACAAATAGGAGTTATGCAATGACTGAAAAATTGATTATTTTTGACACCACGTTGCGCGATGGCGAGCAGTCGCCAGGCGCCTCCATGACCCGGGATGAGAAGCTGCGTATCGCACGGCAGCTCGAGCGCCTGAAAGTGGACGTCATCGAGGCAGGTTTTGCCGCTAGCTCCAATGGCGACTTTGAGGCCGTGCAGCTTATCGCCAGCAACATCAAAGATTCGACGGTGTGCTCCCTCTCGCGCGCCAATGATCGTGACATTTCGCGTGCTGCAGAAGCGCTCAAGGGTGCTAATCGGGCGCGCATCCACACGTTCATTGCGACGTCTGCTTTGCACATGGAAAAGAAGTTGCGGATGACGCCAGATCAAGTGTTTGAGCAGGCCAAACAATCGGTTCGGTTTGCCCGTAATTTGGTTGAGGATATTGAGTTCAGCCCGGAAGACGGCTATCGCAGTGACGTTGACTTTTTATGCAAGGTTATTGAAGCTGTCATTCACGAAGGTGCAACCACTATCAATGTGCCCGATACCGTGGGCTACGCAATTCCTGAGTTGTACGGAAACTTCATCAAGACCCTGCGCGAGCGCATTCCCAATTCAGACAAAGCGATTTGGTCTGTGCATTGCCATAATGACTTGGGTATGGCAGTCGCAAACTCGTTGGCAGGCGTCAAAATTGGCGGCGCCCGTCAAGTGGAGTGCACCATCAATGGCTTGGGCGAGCGCGCGGGCAACTGCAGCCTTGAGGAAATCGTCATGGCGGTCAAGACGCGCAGAGACTATTTCCAGCTAGACCTCGGTGTTGATACGCGGCATATCCTCGCTGCCAGTCGCATGGTCAGTCAGATAACGGGCTTTGTGGTGCAGCCCAACAAGGCGGTGGTTGGTGCCAATGCTTTTGCACATGCGTCAGGCATTCACCAAGACGGTGTTTTGAAAGCCCGCGACACCTATGAAATCATGCGTGCAGAGGATGTTGGCTGGACCGCCAACAAGATTGTTTTGGGCAAATTGAGCGGCCGAAATGCTTTCAAGCAGCGCTTGCAAGAGCTGGGTGTTCAGCTGGAGAGTGAAGTTGATGTCAATGCCGCGTTTGCTCGATTCAAAGAACTGGCCGATCGAAAGAGCGAGATTTTTGATGAGGACATTTTGGCGCTGGTGAGTGACGAAAGCGTTACCCACGTCAATGAGCAATATGGATTTGTGTCTTTGTCGCAGCACAGTGAAACGGGTGAGCGACCACGCGCCAGCATCGTTTTCACGGTGGACGGTGTAGAGGTCAGCGGCGCTTCAGAGGGCAATGGCCCAGTCGACGCTTCATTAAAAGCCATTGAGACCCACGTAAAAAGTGGCGCGGAAATGGTGCTGTACTCGGTGAATGCGATCAGTGGTTCAACGGAAAGCCAGGGTGAAGTGACTGTCCGACTGCAAAACAGCGGACGCGTTGTCAATGGCGTGGGGGCGGACCCAGATATCGTTGTGGCCTCTGCAAAAGCGTACCTCAGTGCGCTCAATAAGCTCCACAGCAAAGCGGATCGCGTCGCTGCACAGGGTTAAGCTCAGGGAAAGCCCTTATAGGTCAGCTATTTGTCGAAGTTCATCGTGCAAGTAGTTGATCTTATGGAGATAATTTGATTACACTCGTTGCTGTAAGACCAGCACGCGGACTGATAAATTTGCTCATCAGACGCTGTTTTTGGGACAAAACATGAAACGAATGACCTTGCGATTTGGCTTTCTAGCCCTATTCATTGCGGTGGCCTTTGGGTCCGCGAATGCGTCATCGGTGAAGGCCTCACCCACCTTAAAAAAACAGCACACCCGAGCGCCCGTCACCAAAGTGAAAGTTGTTCGCAAGAGCGCACGTGTTCGTGCGGTTGTGGCGCCTGTAGTGCCATCTTTTGGACAATTGGCTGGTCTACATGGAAGCGTTGATGCGCTCGACTTGAAGTCCAGTGTCGCATTTGTAGTGGACCAGGACACTCAAGAGGTGCTTGTCCGCAAAAATGAACTGGCCGTCTTGCCCATTGCATCGATCACCAAGCTCATGACCGGTTTGCTCATCAGTGAAGCAAAATTGCCGATGGAAGAATCCATTGCCATTACGCAAGACGATGTGGATACCGAAAAAGGTAGCTCGTCCCGCTTGCGGGTCGGAACTGAATTGACACGTGGTGAATTACTGCACTTGGCATTGATGTCCAGTGAAAACCGCGCAGCACATGCCTTGGGACGCAGTTACCCTGGTGGTTTGCAAGTTTTCGTGGAATTGATGAACGCCCGCGCAAAAAAGCTGGGTATGTTTGATACGATCTATGCAGAGCCAACTGGCTTGTCCAGTAAAAATCAGTCCAGTGCAAAGGATCTGGCTACTTTGGTGAACTTCGCATACGGTGACCCGGTGTTGCGTGAGCTGTCTACGTCAACAGGTCATCAGGTTGCGGTTGGCAAGCGCACTTTGCAGTACAACAACACCAATCGACTTGTTAAAAACCCTGCGTGGGAGATTGGTTTGCAAAAGACTGGCTATATCTCTGAGGCTGGGCAATGTTTGGTGATGCAGGCCAAGGTTGCTGGACGCAAACTGATCATGGTCTTTTTGGATTCTGCTGGAAAATTAACGCGTATTGCAGACGCTGAGCGCGTTCGGCGCTGGCTGGAATCGAATCCCGCGCTCACTCCTACTACAAGTAAGGTGGTTCCATTCGCAAGTGCTGTAAAGGCGTCCACGGCAGATGCCAATGGGGTCCTTTAAAAACTAGTGTTGGTTTGGTTTATGGCCGAGTGTCTCGGATATCTGCAGGGCAGTTTCCTTCAGTTTTGGCAGCCAATTGTCTTCCATGCGCTCGGATGGCGCTGAAATGGAAAGGCCTGCGATCAACCTGTTTTGATCGTCATAAATGCCCGCCGCAAGGCATCGAACTCCGAGTTCCAGTTCTTCGTTATCACTGGCTTGTCCATACTGGCGCACTCTTGAAAGTTCCCGCTCCAGCATTTCAATTTGCGTAATACTGTTCTTGGTATGACCCTGCAAACCTGTTCGTGTAGCGTAAGCGCGAACGCGTTGTTGGTCGTCCGCAGCAAGGAATAACTTGCCAACCGACGTGAGGTGCAGCGGTGCACGGCCACCAATGGCGCGTACGACTTGCATACCGGAGCGCTCACTAAAGGCCCGTTCTACATAGACAATTTCGTCGCCTTGCCGCACGCTCAGGCTCACGGGCTGTTGGGTGAGTTTATGCAACTCCCGCATGGGCACCACGGCCGCATCGCGAACGTTTAACCGTCCTTTCACTAGATTGCCCAACTCCAAAAGTCGCATGCCTAGTCGATAGCTGCCGGGTTGGGTCCGATCGACAAAGCGCCCGGTGGCCAGATCGTTCAGAATGCGGTGGGCCGTAGAAGGGTGCAAGCCTGCGCGCTCACTGATGTCCTTGAGGCTCATCGAGTCTTCGCGCGACGCCAGCACGTCAATGAGGGTGAACATTCGTTCAATGACCTGAACGGTCGGTTTGCTGGGGATGTCTGAAATCGGTTTTGTCATAGGAGTCTAGGCGTCTATCTTATCGCGCTGAGCGTCGCCCGGGGCATGCCAGTGACCATCCACCAGAATTTCCATCGGTGTAAACCGCGCTTTGTAGTTCATTTTGGGGCTGTCTTGTATCCAATAGCCCAAATAAACGAATTTCAACCCCAGTTGGCGCGCTTGTTGAATTTGCCACAGGACATTGAACGTTCCGAAACTGGCTGCTTCATCCGGTTCGAAAAACGTATACACAGCAGACAATCCGTCGTCGAGAACGTCCAGAATAGACACCATTTTGAGTGCTCCCAATGTTCCGTCCGCCATGGGTTCACGAAATTCGACCAGTCGCGAGTTGACACGGCTTTGCAGCAGAAATTTCGTGTATTGGTCGACACTGTCTTCGTCCATGCCTCCACCTGCATGGCGGCTCGCCTGATACCGCAAGTAGAGCGTGTAATGTTCAGCCACAAATCCGAGCTTGAGAACGCGCACTGACAGATCCCTGTGTTGCTTCCAGGCACGGCGCTGGCTCCTGCTGGGCTTGAATGGTTGAGCTACTACCCGAAGTGGCGTGCAGGCTTGGCAGCCATCACACAAGGGTCGGTAGGTAAACATGCCGCTGCGGCGAAATCCTTGTGAGACGAGCAGCGAATAGGCTGTATTGTTGATCAGATGGCTGGGCGTGGCGACTTGGGATCGCGCCATGTGCTCCGGCAAATAACTGCACATATAGGTGGCAGTCACGTAGAACTGTAGAGAATGGAGCGGTAAATCTTTAAGGTCTGTCATGACGACATACTTCAGCCAGACAAAATTTGATCCCAGTATACGGGGGTGAATCGCCAATCATCCATTTGTTGAGTCTGGGCAATGCGGATGTGCTCCATAAAGGCGTTGCGCGGTATCTCGGAGGCACCCAGAGATGCAAGATGTCGGGTGTTCTGCTGGCAGTCAATGGATACGATGCCAGTGTGGCGACAAAAGGCAACTAGAGCAGCCAACGCAATTTTGGATGTATTGGTCTCATTTGCGAACATGGATTCACCAAACACAGCGCGTCCCAAGGCAACACAATACAGCCCACCTACTAACTTTTCGTTGATCCAGGTTTCGACCGAGTGTGCGACCCCTGCATGGTGCAGACCTGTGTAGGCGTCAACCATCTCGGGCAATATCCAAGTGCCTGATTGACCCCTGCGTGGTGCAGTGGCGCAGGATTGGATGACTTGTGCAAAGGCACTGTCAAATCGAATCACGCAGTCTTGATTTTTTCTGAAGCTTTCTAACGCGTGGCGCATTGATCGATGTAGACGAAAGTCGGCAACCTGCAAGACCATGCGTGGGTCAGGGCTCCACCATAAAATCGGTTGGCCTTCACTAAACCACGGAAAAATTCCCGAAGAATAGGCGCACTTCAGAGTGTCGACATCAAGAGCGCCACCGGCTGCCAACAAACCTGGTGCGTGCGAACCCGGCCTCCAAGCAGTCTCGATTGACGGAAATGGATCGCCTGGTTCAAGCCATGGTAATGATGGTGAAAGCGTGGTCATGGATTATGATTTTTATTGCAAATATATATTACGGTGTGCAAAAGGCATGCCTCACATTCTGTTAGAATACCGGCTGTCGGCGTGTAGCGCAGCCTGGTAGCGCACCTGCTTTGGGAGCAGGGGGTCCAAGGTTCGAATCCTTGTACGCCGACCATCTATTTAGCCAGAGCGGAGTCTCTGGCTTATTTGTTTTTTGGCCTGAAGACGAAGTTGTTTCGATGACCGTTCTCCTAATTGGTGGGGCTGGATACATTGGCACTCACACTTGTATTGAGCTACGTGCAGTCCGACAAGGCGTTTTCGTCTATGACAGGTTTTGCAATAGTGGCCGGGTAGCTCTATGCAAAGTCTCGATTGATTCGTAAATCTTTTCGCGCTGACTCTATTTCCCCCATTTGTGCGAAACATGCCTGTTCAGTTCGCCGTTGAACGTTGGGCTGCTTGGGCCCCTGGTCTCATTGACCAAGCAGCGTGGCGCGCTTGGTTGTGCCAGCCCAAGGCAATCTCGCTTCAGGATGAACCGCCCTTATCTGAAATGCCTGCCATGATTCGACGCAGAATGGAGCGATTGGGCCGCGTGGCATTGCAGGCGGCGTATTGGGGGCAGGTTGATTCCGACCAGTGCCCGATAGTGTTTGCCTCACGTCGTGGCAATATCAGTCGATCGCTTCAGTTGCTGCATCAGCTTGCAACGGGAGAGGCCGTGTCCCCCGCAGCTTTTAGTATGTCCGTTCACAATGCGATCGGTGCCTTGTACTCTATTGCCACTGTGTATACAGGAGCTTACACCGCAATTGCAGCAGGTGAAGAAACAATCGAAGCTGCCTTCGTGGAGGCGATTGGACAACTGGTGGACGGTGAGTCCGAAGTACTTGTTGTGTATTACGACGAGCCGATGCCCGTCCCGTACGATGTTTTTAACGACTCCCTGGAATTTGTGCGGTCGACCGCCTATCGCATTCGTTTGACCGAGGTTGGTGGTTTTAGTTTGCAGGCCGGGCCCGCTTTTGGGGGAGAAAAATGCGATGCTGGCACAGCAGCCTTGCCACCGGATGTGGCTGTCCTCAAATTCCTTGATTCGGCGACTGAAAGTCGTTACTTTCATACTGTGGGTTCCCGCCGTTGGGAATGGAGTCGCCATGGGTGAAAGAATAAATCGGTGTTGGAGAGTCATTGCAACTGCGATTGCTTTCAGTGTGTTCGGAATTGGTGGCGTGGCTCTGCGGCTGATTGCATTTCCTTGTCTACAGATTGGCGTGCGAAATCCGGCTCGGCGCATCAAATATGCGCGGCTGGTCATTCATTATGCGTTTCGCGCCTTTATCGAGTTGATGCGCGTGCTTGGAATACTGCGGTACCGCATAGATGGATTAGAGAAGCTCGGTCAAGGTGGGCAATTGGTGCTGGCCAACCATCCAACCCTGATTGATGTTGTGTTCTTGATATCGCTGTTACCGAACGCGGATTGCGTCGTCAAATCAAGCTTGGCAAGCAATCCCTTCACCCGGGGGCCGGTACAAGCGACCAACTACATTTGCAACGACGTTGGGGCCGACTTGGTTCAGGACTGCATTGCATCGGTCAAGTCAGGCAATAGCCTGGTCATTTTTCCTGAGGGTACCCGTACGTCTGTCGATGGAGTTATGCGATTGCAGCGCGGTGCTGCCAACATTGCTGTACGGGGTGCCTGTGATATTACTCCCGTCTCCATCCGTTGCGTACCCCTGAGTTTGACCAAGGGCCTGCCTTGGTGGAAGGTTCCAAGGCGGCGCATGCAATTCACGATCACGGTACACGATGCGATACTGGTCGCGCCCTTTCTGGAAGGTGCTGAAGGCGAGGTGGCCATTGCAGCTCGTCGCCTCACCGAATATCTTCACCACTATTTTTCTACAGAGGTCTTGACCCATGCAGGCACTTGAACACGAAATTACCACACTCGTCATTGAGGCGCTAAATCTTGAGGACGTCAACCTCACGGACATTGATCCAGATGCCGCGTTGTTTGTGGAGGGTTTAGGGTTGGACTCCATCGACGCGCTGGAGCTGGGCCTTGCTTTGCAAAAACGTTATGGGGTGACCATGTCGGCCAATGCTGAAGAGACGCGACAGTATTTTTCCAGCGTACGCGCTTTGGCTGCGTTTGTCAGTGCAGCCAGAACTAAGTAAATAATTGATAAAAATTAAACAAACACGTTCACAGTGTTGCTTATAGCCATAGGGATCCCGCGATGACCAAGCAAGAATTGTTCGACCATTTGGTCGTAATCCTTCAAGAAACTTTTGATATTGATACCGCGAGTGTTAAGCCAGAATCGCGCTTGTACGAAGATCTTGATATTGACAGCATAGATGCGGTGGATCTTTTGGTCAAACTCAAACCCCTAGTGGGAAAGCGCCTGCAACCCGATGCTTTTAAACAAGTTCGAACGCTCCAGGACGTCGTGGATGCCGTGTACGGGCTGCTGGACGGTGCGTCCGCAGCCTAGTTGATCCCAATGCGAAATTTTGGGCTCGCGCTTCTGACCTTGGCCTATCCAGTACTGGTCTACTTTGGGCTGGACCAGCGGATTGAGCCTCGCTGGCTGGCGTTGTTGTTGGTTTGCATGGCTTTGATGCGTGCCGCTTTTGGGCGGGAACGTGTGTGGTTGGTGGCGGCCTGTGGCGCCTTGGTTCTGGCTGCATTTAGTTTTTGGGGCAACCATGCAATGCCGCTCAAGTTGTATCCAGTTTTGGTCAGTGTGACTCTGTTGTGTGTCTTCTCCCTCAGCCTGGTGTATCCACCCAGCGTGATTGAACGCTTGGCGCGCTTGCAAGAACCGGAGTTGCCGCCCGCCGGCGTAGCCTATACACGGCGCGTTACACAAGTATGGTGTGGATTTTTCATCCTCAATGGTAGTGTTTCCTTGCTGACGGCCTTGTTCGCTTCTGATGCTGTGTGGGCCTTGTACAACGGCGTGATCAGTTATGCGATGATGGGCGTTTTATTTGTCGGTGAATGGGTGTCGCGCAAACGGATGAAGGCCAAGGCGTCCCATGCGTGATTTTTTGGATATTGCGCACCTGTTACATCAGGGTCGGGATGCTGCTTACCCTGTGGCCCTACGTGGTTCTACCCAACTTGATTTTGCTACGTTTGAGCAGGATGTCGCGGACTGGTATGGCGCCTTTGCGGCACATTCTGGTACCACCTTTGCATTTTATTTTCAAGACAGTTGCGATTTTTCTGCTGCCTTGCTAGGCGCGTGGCACGCCGGAAAAACCGTTTTTTTGCTTGCCGATGCGTTGCCCGCCAATTTGGCGGCTTTGCAATCGGGAGCTTTGGTTGATGGCTTTGCTGGAGATATCACCGGCGTACCTTGCGTCCATCCGGTCAGGGAGAGTGTCACACCTTCGTGGCAAATGCTGGATCGACAAGCGCCGTCTCTGGTGGTTTACACCTCCGGATCGAGCGGAGTACCTGTTGCAATTGGTAAACGGCTGTCCCAGCTATTTGACGAAGTCACTGCCTTGGCGCAATGTTTTGGGGACCGCATCGGAGACGCCACTATCTGCGCTACGGTCTCTCACCAACATATCTATGGGCTGCTGTTTGCAGTGCTCTTGCCTTTGGCGTACGGACGCCCGTTGTCAGCGCGACGCTTGGCATTTGCGGAGGACATAGCTGCTGAACTGGCCCGGAGTGGCACCCGCGTACTGATTTCGAGCCCCGCGCATCTCAAACGCTTGCCCGACCAGCTACCGTGGGACGCAGCGCGTGCCAATTTGTGTGCAGTCTTTTCCTCAGGCGGCCCTTTGCCGGATGATGCGTTGCCGACGTGTTTGCAATTACTAGGGCAGACGCCGATCGAGGTGTACGGCAGCTCGGAAACGGGCGGCGTGGCCTGGCGTCAAAGACAACCCGATGGAATATTGACATGGCAAGCCTTGCCAGGCGTATCAATCCGGGTTGACGACGAATCGTTGCAAATCCGCTCTGCACACACTGACTCATTGGGTTGGCAAACCATGTCCGACCGCGTACGCATGGTTGACAACGGATTTGAGTTGCTGGGTCGTTCCGACCGCATCGTCAAAATTGAGGAAAAGCGTGTTTCACTGAATGCTGTGGAGCATGCGTTGATGAGCACGGGCTTGGTCGTTGAAGTACGGGTGTTGGTGCAGACAGGACAACGCACGCAATTGATTGTTGCAGCCGTTCCAAGCGAAGGCGGCTGGTTGTTGTTGGACCAAGGGGGAAAGCAGTTGCTAAATGCACGCCTGCGGGCTGCACTCGAATGTGTTGTGGAACAGAGCGTGCTTCCTCGGCGCTGGCGGTATGTATCGTCACTACCAATCAACACCCAGGGCAAAACAACTGAAGCCGCGCTGCTGGCTTTGTTTGATCCCAAGCGACCGGATGCGCGCCTATTGGTGCGCTCTGTGGATGCGGTGTCTTTGCAAGTCGACATTGCACATGAGTCCCCTTACTTTGATGGTCATTTCACGCAAGCTCCGATTCTTCCGGGTGTGGCACAGTTGGATTGGGTGGTGCTTTTTGGACGGGAGTTTTTTCCTTTGCCACCGAGATTCGTACGTTTGGAAGCGGTCAAGTTTCAACAAGTCATTAAGCCTGGCGCGCCCATTGAGATGGCACTGAAATTTGAGGCTGAACGTGGACGTCTGGCCTTTACTTTGCGTTCGATCGCTGGGTCTCATGCCAGCGGCCGCATTATTTTTGGGCCTGCGCTATGACCGTTTGTGCTGTCATTCCGGTCTATAACCACGGTGCCGCGATTGGGGCGGTCGTGCACTCGGTGCTGGATCTCGGTTTACCGTGCGTGCTGGTGGACGACGGCAGCGATGTTGCATGTGCGCAGGTATTGGTCGACCTGGCGTCGGCGTATCCAGAGCACCTTACCTTGACCAGACTACCGGTCAACCAGGGCAAGGGCGGTGCCATGATGGCGGGATTGCGACTGGCTCTGCTGCAGGGTTATAGCCATGCGCTACAGATTGACGCGGACGGCCAGCACAATGCGCAAGACATTCCTAGGTTTTTGGCGTCCGTTCTGACGTACCCTGATAGTGTGATTTGTGGTTGCCCTGTGTACGATGAGAGTGTGCCCAAGGCGCGCTTGTATGGTCGTTATTTGACGCACGTTTGGGTCTGGATCAATACACTGTCCTTTGCCATTCAAGACTCCATGTGTGGGTTCCGGGTCTATCCCCTCGCGACAACCGTTGAGCTGATTGATGCGACTTCGATTGGGCGACGCATGGATTTCGATGTGGAAATATTGGTGCGTCTGCACTGGCGCGGCGTGAGCATAGTGAACCAACCCACGCGCGTAAGTTACCCCAGCGACGGCGTGTCTCATTTCCGGGTTTGGTTGGACAACGTATTGATTTCACGCATGCATGCAAAGCTGTTTTTGGGCATGTTGCTGCGGTTGCCGTCTCTGCTTTGGCGCAAGGTGCATGCATGACCACAAGCGGCAGCAAAGATCCCCATTGGGCCGAGATTGGCGAGAGCACCTTTGTTGTGGGAATTTGGCTGCTCTATTGGGTTCATCGCCTGATGGGGCGTTGGCCGTTTCGGGTGTGCATCTACCCGGTAGTCGCGATTCATTGGTGGATGCGGCCACTGGTGCGCAAATCATCGCTGCAGTACTTTCAGCGTTTGCAGGCGCACACCGGAGCTCTGGGGAGCGACCCTGATTGGCGTGACGGCATTCGACACTTGGCTCTTTTTGCGGAAACGATGTTGGATAAATTGGTAGCGGCCTCGGGGCACTATCCACTGGAGTGCGTGAAGAGTACCGGGCGCGAAGCGGTTTATGCAACTGCGCAACGGGGTCAGGGTGGCTTGATCATTACTGCCCACATGGGTTGCCTAGAACTTTGCCGAAACTTGGAGCAAGGCCATGGCGTGCTGCGGTTGAACGTGCTGGTGCACACACAGCACGCAGAAAAATTCAATCGGGTGCTCAAACGACTCAATCCAAGCAACGATCTTAAACTGATTGAGGTAACCGAAGTGGGTCCTGCGACTGCCGTTATGTTGGCAGAAAAGGTGGCTGCTGGCGAATTCATCGCCATCGCAGGAGACCGCATACCGGTGTCGGCCAGCAAAACGGTAGAAGTGCAGTTTCTCGGTCATTTCGCACCGCTTCCTGTAGGTCCCTATATATTGGCGCATTTGTTGCAATGCCCTGTCTATATGCTGGGATGTATCCATGAAGGCGAAGGCTACCGTCTGCATTTCAAGCAACTGGCGGAACGTGTTCACTTGCCCAGGCGAGGGCGTGACCTAGCGCTGACCTCGTATGCGCAGCTTTATGCCGATGCCTTGACAGAATCGCTGGTGCAGTCACCCTACGACTGGTTCAACTTCTTTCCCTTCTGGGACCAAAAAGCGACTTCCAAGAATGTCCCCATCCAATCCTGATACTGTGGTTTTTGACGGCACACGCCTGTGCATTGAAGATGTGGTGGCCGTGGCCAACCAACAGCGCGTCGCCCATCTGTCCACGACAATTGAATTCCGTGCAAAGATCTCCCGCGGTGCGGAGTTTCTTGACCGCCTGTTGGCGGAAGATGGCGTCATCTACGGCGTGACGACGGGCTATGGCGATTCATGCACCGTCAGCATTCCTCCGTCCTTGGTCAATGAGTTGCCACACCACCTCTACACCTACCATGGGTGTGGTTTGGGACGTTTCTTGACACCACAGGAAACCCGTGCCGTTCTTGTGGCCCGTATGGTCTCGCTTTCGCGCGGTATGTCTGGTGTAAGTATCGGGCTACTAGAGCAAATCGAAGCGCTGCTCTACCACGATGTGCTCCCACTGATACCGGCCGAAGGATCGGTTGGCGCCAGTGGCGATCTGACGCCATTGTCTTACTTGGCAGCCGTACTGTGTGGTGAGCGAGATGTTTTGTACCGGGGCGAAGTGCGGCACGCCGGTGAGGTGTTGAAGGCACTGGATATTGCACCGTTGCGGCTTCGCCCCAAAGAAGGGTTGGCCATCATGAATGGCACCGCCGTGATGACAGCTTTGGCCTGCCTGGCCTGGCAACGCGCCAATTACCTCAGCAAAATGGCAACCCGCATTACCGCCCTGAATGTATTTGCGAGTGCGGGTAATGCGCACCATTTTGATGAGGTTCTGTTTTCGGTGAAACCCCATGCGGGCCAACAATTGGCTGCCGCGCGGGTGCGTGACGACCTGTCTTGCGACCAGCCCAGTCGCAATGAACAGCGCTTGCAGGACAGATATTCGCTGCGCTGCGCGCCACACGTGATTGGGGTGCTTGAAGACGCACTGCCTTTCTTCCGCACGCAAATTGAGAACGAACTCAATAGCGCCAATGACAACCCCATCGTAGATGCGGAGAACGAAAGGGTGCTCCATGGCGGACACTTTTACGGCGGCCATATTGCGTTTGCGATGGATGGCCTCAAGAACGCGGTCGCCAATGTGGCCGACTTGCTGGATCGCCAGTTGGCGCTGCTGGTCGACACACGTTTCAACCATGGCCTTCCCAGCAATCTTTCAGGAGCAACGGGCCCGCGTGCCGCCATTAACCATGGCTTGAAAGCCGTGCAAATCAGTGTTTCCGCGTGGACGGCTGAAGCCTTGAAGTTGACCATGCCCGCGTCGGTGTTTAGCCGCTCTACCGAGTGCCACAACCAGGACAAAGTCAGCATGGGAACCATCGCAGCGCGAGATTGCTTGCGCGTGCTGGAGTTGACCGAGCAGGTCATTGCTGCGATGTTGATCGCGGCGCGCCAGGCGGTAGAACTGCGACAGCGCGACCACGCGGATGCCAACTTGCCGGAAAAGCTCGCGGCCATGCACACCGATCTTTCGCAGCGCATCCCCCTGGTAGTGGAAGACCGGGCGCTTGACCATGATCTGATCGCGTTGCTCGGCGCAATCCGCAGCGAAGCCTGGAGTTTGTATGCCCCCTGATTTGAGCCATACCATAGAGCTCACGCCGGCCTTCCATGATCTGGACCCCATGGAAATTGTCTGGCATGGCAATTATGTGAAATATCTCGAACTGGCGCGCTGCGCCTTGCTCGCCAAGTTCGACTACGACTATCCGCAAATGCGTGATTCGGGTTATGCATGGCCTATCGTGGACATGCGACTCAAGTACGTGAAGACGACCGAGTTTGGGCAGCGCATTCGCGTCCACGCAGAGATTGTTGAATGGGAGAACCGGCTCAAGATCGAATACCTGATCTCGGACGCCTTGACCGGTAAGAAAATCAACACGGCGTACACCATTCAGGTGGCGGTAGACATGGCGAGCCGCGAGATGCTATACCTTTGTCCCGACGTGCTGTGGCGCAAATTGGGCGTGGAACCTGTATGAAGCAAATCTGGTTGGGACTGTTGCTCCTGTTCGTGGCGTTGGCGGCCAACGCCGCAGACCTGATAGCGGATGTTCGCGCACGCCTGACCCAGCCGTCCGTGCTGCGTGGTACGTTTGAGCAAAGCAAGCAGGTTGTTGGCTTCAAGAAGGCGTTGTTGTCCAAGGGGGATTTTCTGGTAGCGCGCGACAAGGGCGTGGTCTGGCGGACCCGCGAACCCTTTGCCAGTGTGCTGAAGCTTACGCCCAATGAAATAGTGGCCAAACAGGGCGGTGAAGTTGCATTTCGACTATCGGCCAATACGGAGCCCACGGTGCGCGTCATCAACGGTTTGATGTTCTCCTTGCTCAACGGTGACATGGCAGCGCTTGCGGAGCAATTCAAGATAGCAGGTGGCATCGAGGTAAAGTCCTGGTCACTGACCTTGTTGCCCAAACAAGCAGCATTTTCCAAAGTATTGACACGTATCGAACTCAACGGAGATCAGTACGTGCAGCGGATTGCAATAGATGAGGCCAATGGGGACCGAACGGTCATCCAGTTTCATAAACAAACTCCCGACCCCGCGAAGCTAAGCGCGGATGAGGCAGCCCAGTTTGATTGAGTCCCAGGCGTCAACGCCACGCAGCCGCTGGCTGGCCTATGTCTGGCTTGCGGTGGTGCTTGCCGTGCTGGGGCACAACGTCTGGTTGTGGACTGGTGCCAGGCTGCAATTGGATACCGATGTGCTTGCGATGTTGCCCCGGGATGAGCGAGACGCGACGGTACAGAATGTCACGCGTAAGCTGACCGATTCGGCTTCCCGACGCATTGTTGTGCTGGTGGGTGGGGGTGACTGGCTCAGTGCGCGCAGCGCCGCTGATGCGTATGCCCGGGCGCTGTCCGCATCCAGTCAGACCGTCAATCTGCGGTACCTTGTGGACGATGCCATGGCGGCGCAAATGGTAGATTTCTTCAAACCTTGGCGCAAGCAGTTGCTGACGCCACAGCAGCGCCAGATGCTGGATACGCTGCAGCCTGATCAATTGGCCGCTCGTGCGGTGGAGTCGTTGTATCGCCCAATGGGAATGCTCCGCGTAGGGGAGTGGGGTGACGATCCGTTGAATCTGTTTGGTACCTGGCTCACCTATCGCGCGGGAGAGAGCAGGGTGCGGGTGACCGATGGCCGACTATCGATTTCGGATGGCGATCAGCATTACGCGCTCCTGATGCTGGAGCAGCAGGGTTCGGCGTTTTCAATGTCAGCTCACGAGGCTTTGACGCCGTTGCTGGCGCGCGCCAAGCAACAAGCGATCAGCGCAGTTGCATCGGCTGAGGTTTTTGCCATTGGCGTGCCCTTGTATGCTGCCGCGGCGGCCGCA
Organism: uncultured Rhodoferax sp.; assembly: GCA_964468905.1. Taxonomy (GTDB): domain Bacteria; phylum Pseudomonadota; class Gammaproteobacteria; order Burkholderiales; family Burkholderiaceae_C; genus Allorhodoferax. Next base: position 15,886 of record CAYXWW010000036.1, read on the forward strand.
CAAGGGCAACACGAAATGCACACGATAGGAGCCGGGTCCCTGCTTGGTATGGTGCTGCTGACACTGTTTGCCTTCAGTTCCATTCGCCCGCGCCTCCTCGTCACGCTATCGATAGCGGTAGGCCTGCTCGCAGCAGTCTCCCTATGCGCGTTGGTGTTCGAGCGTCTGCATCTGATCACGCTGGTGTTTGGCGCCAGTCTGGTGGGGGTCGCGGAAAACTACGGCACGAATTATTTCAGCAACCGGTTGGGTCGCGCCCCATCTGAACGTTGGAGCATGCTGCGTGAACAGGCTCCTGTCATGTGGCTTGCCATGTTGACCACTGCGATCGGTTATGCCTTGTTGGCCCTGACACCATTTCCGGGGCTGCGCCAGATTGCTGTATTTTCTGCAGTGGGATTGTTGGCCGCTTTTGTCACGGTCTTGTGGTGGTTCCCTTTTCTGGATGGCGGGACCATGGGCACGACGCGCCTGGCTCAGTGGATCGGCAGCCGCCGGGCGCTTTGGCCAGTGCTGGGTCGCAACCGTTTCACTTGGGGGTTTTCATTGACCGCCATCGCGGTGATGGTGGTGGGTGCGGCTGCAGTGCAAGTGAATGACGACATTCGCCTATTGCAAAATGCTCCCCCTGAACTGATAGCGCAACAAATCCGCATTGGCAAACTCTTGCAATTGCCAAGCCCTGGGCAGTTCTATCTGGTGCAGGGCAGTAGTCCGGAGGAAGTGCTTCAGCGGGAAGAAGCGCTCAAGGTGCTACTGGATTCTCTACGGTCTGCCGGTGGATTGTCAGGCTATCAGGCCATCACTGACTGGGTGCCATCGGCCCGCCAACAGCAGATGGACGCCGCAGCTGTTGAGCGCGTTGTGTTCGGTGCTTCGGGTGTGCGGGCGCTAGCGATGGCCCAATTGGGCGAAGTAGCGCCAGCCGCAGCTGGACCTGTTGTGGCGGAACCCTTGCGATTGGAAGCCTGGTTGAGCAACCCCGTGTCCGAACCGTTTCGTCAGCAGTGGTTGGGACCGTTCGCAGAAGGCTATGCCAGTATCGTGTTGCTGCGCGGAATTGATGGTGCCGATAAGCTGGACCGTGCGGCACAACTTGCACCTATGGTGCCTGGCGTTCGCTGGGTCGACACTGTAGCCCAAGTTTCGGGTGTTATGGCGCGCTATCGCTACCGCATGGGTGGTGTCATTGCAGTCAGCTACTGCCTGGTCTTTGCCGCACTGGCTTGGCGTTTCGGTCGCCGTGCCTGGCGTGCGCTGTTGCCGACCGCGCTGGCCAGTTGCCTGACGCTCTCTTTGCTGGCGCTGTTGGGGCAGCCTCTGCAGTTGTTCAATGTGCTGGCGCTGTTGTTGATTTTGGGCATGGGCGTGGACTACGGTATTTTTCTACTCGAACAGCCCGACCGTGATGCTGTTCGCCCCTTCCTTTCTGTCACGCTGGCGGCCGCCAGCACCTTGCTGGCATTTGGGCTTCTAGCCTTGTCCGCAACGCCCGCGTTGCGTGCCTTTGGCCTCACCATGTTGTTTGGAATCAGCTTGAGTTGGTTGCTGACACCGCTGTTTTTGCCTTCCGCGATAAAACCAAACCAGAAAGCGACTGAGACATGAAGACAGAAAACACGGACATTCTCATCATCGGTGCAGGCCCCGCAGGGTCAGTGGCCGCTGGTTTGCTGCGCAAACAAGGTCGTCGGGTGTTGGTGGTCGAGAAGGAACAATTCCCTCGCTTTTCCATTGGCGAGAGCCTTCTGCCCCAAAGCATGGAATACATTGAAGCGGCGGGGTTTTTGCAAGATGTCATAGAGGCGGGATTCCAATATAAAAATGGTGCTGCGTTTGTGCGTGGCGACAAGCACACGTCTATTGACTTCAGAGATAAATTTTCAAAGGGATGGGGCACTGCCTACCAGGTGCAGCGTGCAGATTTTGACCATGTGCTGATACGCGCTGCGGAAAAAGCAGGTGCTGAAGTGCGCTTCCAGCACCAGGTGGTTGCGGTCGACGTGTCGGGGGACTGTCCACTGGTGCAGGTCGTCTCGCCAGACAAGGAAACCTACCAGATCAGCGCCCAATTTCTGTTGGACGCCAGCGGCTTCGGGCGCGTGCTGCCGCGCCTGCTGGACCTGGAGACTCCGTCGACTTTCCCGGTACGCGGCGCCTACTTTACGCACATCGAAGACCGCATGTCCATGGGTAGCTTTGACAGAAATAAAATTTTGATCACCGTCCATCCCGAGCATGTGGACGTCTGGTTTTGGACGATCCCATTCTCAAACGGCCGGTGTTCGCTGGGTGTTGTGGCCGCCAGCGAATTTCTGGAGCAATTTCAGGGGAGCGAAACCGAACGGCTCCAAGCCATCGTGGCGCAAACACCGACGTTGGCCACGCTGCTGGGCGATGCAGTCTGGGACACCCCCGCGCGCAAGTTGGTTGGCTACGCCGCCAATGTGAAATCGCTGCACGGAAAGGGCTTTGCCTTGCTGGGAAATGCGGGCGAATTTCTGGACCCCGTGTTCTCCAGCGGCGTCACCATCGCGGTGAAGTCGGCAGGTCTTGCCGTGGCAGCAATTGAACGGGCGTTCCGTGGAGAGACCGTAAACTGGCAGGTCGAATATGCAGACCCACTCAAAGCCGGCGTGGACGCCTTCCGTGCATTTGTGGAGAGTTGGTACTCCGGTGGATTCCAGGACATTATTTTTTATACAGAGCAGTCCCCAGACGTCCGCAAAATGATTAGTGCGATTCTTGCTGGTTATGCCTGGGACACGCGCAACCCCTATGTTGCCCAGCCCCGTCGATTGAAAACCCTGGAGCAAGTGTGCGCGGCTTGATCGCTCTTTTGGCTGTGCTGATTGTCAGCGCCTGTGCGACGACGACGGCACCACCGCCTCTCCAATTGCCACAACCGCGCCTGACGCCGCAGGCCATGGGCATCACTGCAAGCCTAGCGCAGCGCTTGACTGTTGAACGAACGCCAACGGGTCGGCCAGTCGCCGCCCGTAGCCTGGACACGTTGCTTGAAATGGATGCCAGCAGTGTGCGCATGGCTGCGTTTGCACTGGGTCAGCGGGTGATGACGCTGGCATGGGATGGCACCGCGCTCACCAGCGAACGCCATGCCTTGCTGCCAGCAGAGGTGGATGCCGCCTATGTGTTGCGTGATGTGCAATGGATGTACGCCCCCCTGGAAGCCCTGCGCACGATTTTGCCAACCGGTTGGCAGTTGGATGAGCGTGGTGCCGAGCGTATTCTTAGCCACGGTGCGACGCCTGTACTGCTGATTCGCTATGGGTCCGAACCCCGTTGGATCGGACGCAGCAGAATGGAGAATCTGTTGGAGGGCTACAGCCTGACGATAGAATCCGCCCAACAGGCGGGGAGCTGACTTTCATGGTGCGGTCATCAGTTTATTTGAACGAAGTCGGTGTGGTGTGCGCCTTAGGAGTCGATGCCGCAACGGTACGCAGCGGATTGTTTGCGGTTCGTCCCAGTGGTGTCGCCGCTAATACGACCATTGTTCCGGGGCAGGAGCTGTTTTTGGGCGCTGTCACACACACTTTGCACAGCGTGAACGGGCTGCCCCAGCCTTTGCGCAGTCGCAACAATGCCTTGCTGTTAACTGCCTTGCAACAAATTCGCGGCGCAGTGGATGCAGCCATCAATCGCTACGGTGCGCACCGCGTAGCGGTGGTCGTTGGCACGAGCACAGCCGGCATTGGCGAAGCACAAGCTGCCATGGCCCACTACGAGGCTGAGGGAACACTCCCGCCCGCGTTCCACTTCAGCCAGCAAGAGATGGGCTCTCCCGTGATGGCACTCAATGTGGAGTTGGGTCTTTGTGGCCCGGTGGTGGGTGTATCAACAGCCTGCTCGTCCAGTGCAAAAGCCCTAGCAAGTGCAGCGCGCCTATTGAATGCAGGCATGGCCGATGCTGTGGTTACGGGTGGCATGGACGCGCTCAGCCATTTCACGGTGGCGGGCTTCTCGTCGCTAGAGGCTCTTAGTGCGGCGCGATGCAATCCTTTGAGCCGCAATCGGTGCGGCATCAATATAGGGGAGGGCGGTGCGCTGTTCCTGATGACGCGCGAGCCAGGCGCTGTTCGTCTGGCCGGTTGGGGTGAGTCGTCCGACGCGTACCATATATCGGCACCGTCACCCAAGGGAACGGGCGCAATGGCCGCCATGCGCGCGGCGCTTGAGCGCGCCAGCATCGGGCCGGCGGCCATTGATTACATTAATCTGCACGGCACAGCGACGCAGCAGAACGACACCGTGGAATGCTTGGCCGTTCACGAGGTGTTTGCATCCGGCACCCCGGTGAGCTCTACCAAACCGCTTACTGGGCATACTCTGGGTGGCGCTGGCGCCCTGGAGGCCGCGTTGTGCTGGCTCACGCTGCGCGATAACCCTCAGGGCCACTTGCCCACCCACTGGTGGGACGGCGAGGTGGACCCAGAACTCGCGCCGCTGAACATCGTGCGCAGTGGCGATAACTTGGGGCGTGCCCCCAACTACCTGCTCAGCAACTCATTCGCCTTTGGCGGAAGCAACGCCAGTTTGGTTCTGGCCCAGGGCTAATAAAGACTTGCACCATGCAAACAGATACAGAAACATCCACCACACGAGAGCCGGTGCCATACCCGATCACCGCAATCGTTCCCCATGCGGGCAAGATGTGCCTGCTTGATCGCGCCATTGACGGTGATGCGGAAAGCCTGAGCTGCGAGGTCACCATTCGGCCAGACGGTTTGTTCATTACCGATGACGGCGTGGATGGTTGGGTTGGCATTGAGTACATGGCCCAGACCGTGGCAGCATGGGCCGGTTGGCGCGCCCGATTGCGGGGTGAAGAGCCCCAAATTGGTTTTCTCTTGGGCAGCCGCCACTACGAATGCACACACCCCAAATTCGCCCTGGGAGAAACCTACCGGGTTGACGTGCATCGGCAATTTCAAGCGGACAACGGTCTTGGCCAGTTTGACTGCAGTATCCAACTGCACGGGGAAACGATTGCCACTGCAACGTTGACAGTGTTTGAGCCGGCCAATGCGGAAGAGTTTTTGATGGGACAAGCGCGTGGGTGATCGAACTGTTTTGGTGACCGGCTCCAGCCGGGGAATTGGCCGCGCAATTGCTTTGCGGTTGGCGCGTGATGGCTATGACCTGGTCTTGCATTGCCGCAATGGCGTCGAGCAGATGCATGCAGTTGCTGAGGAGATTCGCGGCATGGGGCGCAATGTCCGGGCGTTGCAATTTGATGTAGCCGACCGCGAAGCCACGGCCCGTGTGTTGTTGGAAGACATTGAGACCCACGGGTGCTATTACGGTGTGGTTTGCAATGCCGGTATCGCCCGTGACAATGCCTTTCCGGCCATGCCAGCTGAAGACTGGGACGCGGTCATACACACCAACCTCGACAGTTTTTACAACGTCCTCAACCCGCTGACCATGCCACTGGTGTGCAGGCGCAAACCGGGGCGCATCGTGACACTGTCGTCAGTATCAGGAATCATGGGCAACCGTGGGCAGGTCAACTACAGTGCGGCAAAGGCAGGCATCATTGGCGCGACCAAGGCGCTGGCGGTAGAACTGGCAAGCCGCGCAATCACGGTGAATTGTGTCGCCCCCGGCCTGATCGATACCGAAATGGTCGACCCGCATGTGCTGGACGAGGCGCTGAAAATAATCCCGGCTAAGCGCATGGGCAAGCCGAACGAGGTAGCAGCCGTCGTGAGTTTTTTGATGGGTGAAGACGCCGCGTACATTACGCGGCAAGTGATTTCTGTAAACGGGGGAATGGTGGGATGACACGCGTAGTAGTAACCGGGTTTGGTGCAATCAGCCCCTTGGGGCACGACTGGAATACCGTGCATGCGCGGTTGAAGCTGCGCCAGAATGCCGTACAGGCCATGGAGGAATGGGCGGGCTACGAAGGCCTCAACACCCGTGTCGGAGCACCCGCACAGCCCTTTGACTTGCCACCAGACAAATACAACCGCAAGTCCACACGCAGCATGGGCCGCGTCGCGCTGATGGCGGTGCGGGCCAGCGAATTGGCATTACAGGACGCAGGTCTGCTGGATGATCCTGTCCTTAAAAGTGGGCGTGTTGGCATCTCGTATGGCTCGTCTTCTGGAACCCCTAAATCGAATGGCGATTCCGGCCGGATGATGATCAACAAATCGACCGAAGGCATCAATGCCACCACCTATATCAAGATGATGTCGCACACTGCGGCCGTCAACATCGGCGTTTTTTTTGGACTCACCGGACGCATCGTGCCCACCTCCAGTGCCTGTACATCCGGCAGCCAGGGCATAGGTTACGCCTACGAAATGGTTCAAAGTGGCAAGCAGGTCGCCATGCTGGCCGGTGGTGCGGAGGAACTGGACGCTACCGAGGCGGCGGTGTTCGACACCCTGTTTGCCACCAGTGTCAAACACAACAACACGCCCGGCCTTACGCCGCGGCCCTTCGACGCTAACCGCGATGGCTTGGTGCTGGGGGAGGGCGCTTGCACCCTAGTGCTGGAGTCCCTGGAACACGCTCTGGCCCGCGGCGCCACCATCCACGCAGAAATCGTTGGTTACGGTACGAACAGCGATGGCCGCCACGTCACCCAACCCAATTCAACAACGATGGCGCAGGCCATGACGCTGGCGCTCGAAGACGCGGGCCTGCCACCCAGCGCGATTGCCTATGTGAATGCCCATGGAACGGCCACCGACCATGGCGACGTGGCCGAGTCCATCGCAACCCACAGCGTTTTTGGCGCGCGCATGCCGATCTCGTCGTTGAAGAGTTACATGGGCCATACCCTGGGTGCCTGTGGAGCGCTGGAAGCATGGATGAGCATTGAGATGATGCGCAGCGGCTGGTTCGCGCCCACGTTGAATCTGGAGCAGGTCGATCCCAAATGCGCGGAACTGGACTACATCACCGGTGACGGTCGCGCAATCCAGACAGACATTGTCATGAGTAACAATTTTGCATTCGGCGGAATCAACACCTCGATGATTTTTAAACGCTGGAAAGACTGACTGCTCTGTAAATGTCGCGCCTATTCGCTTACACCTGAAAGACTTGCATGAAAACCTTGATCACATTCGCACGGGACGCCACGGTGTTGTTCGCACCTACGGGTGAAAAATAGCGCACACGGTGGATCCCCGGTTTGCACTACAGACCTGCGAGGCACTGCTTGCAGAGTGGCGGTCTAACGCAGACGGCCAAGCCCTGTCGCAGGATGAAAGCGTGCGCGCGCAATCCATCACATCTCTCGCCCGACGCCAACAGTTTTTTGCGGGTCGTTGGTTGGCAAAAACCATGTTGAGCGACGCGTTGGGTGGAACACCTGCCGCATGGCACATCAGCGCAGACCCACACACCAAGCCTCGGGTCCTGGATCACAGCGTACAAATTTCCATCGCCCATAGCGGTGACTATGTGGCCTGTGCGCTGGCGGACGAAGCGGTGGGTATCGATGTGGAGCGCATGAAACCCCAGCGGTCGATTGCCGATATCGCGGAGTGGGTGTTCAGTGCGCAAGAGCAGCACGAATTGCTTGCAGCACAGGGCGATGCGGCGTTTCTTGAATTCAATCGACTGTGGACACGCAAGGAAGCGCGGCTCAAGCAGCTTGGGCTGCCTTTTGACATGACTGCGCTGCGCGCGATCCAGACATCGCCGGTTGAAAGCGGCGCAGCCACCGGTGGTACATGGTCTTTTACGGGGCAAGGTTTGGTTGTATCCCTTGCCGCAAATAGTTTGTCGCAATTGCGCATGCGCTGGCCACCACATTGGGTAGCAAATGCAGTTCAATGGTATAGATATGTGTAACGGATTTATCGGTTTGGTGTTCTATCGCTTGCGGGCCACTGCACGCACGTTATGTTTCTTGCCGCTTCTGGTTTGCGCAGCAGGTGCCAGTGCGCAGCAGGTGGCACCTGTGCGCTTTCTGCTGACTTTTGACGATGGTCCCGACGTCGGCCCAAATTCGTTGACCGTAAAAATTCAGCAGCAGTTGGCTGATAACCCGGTAATGCCCGGCATCAAGGCGCTATTTTTTGTGCAGTCGGCCCACAAGATCCGTGGTGGCAGCGATGCAGGGCGGCAACTGATGCGTGACACCTGCACTGGCGGTCACGTGCTGGGCCTGCACTCCGGCACCCCACGGGGCCATGTGACGCATCCCAGTTTGGCACCCGACGAGTTAGCAGAGTCTCTGGTGCAGGGCAAGCTGGCAATAGAACAGCAGTGCCCACACGGCGCAGCGTTTGTTCGGCCTCCTGATTGGGCCTACACCGATGCCACTCTGGCCGCCTACCAAAATGCTGGCATAGAGATGCTGCAAGCCGATGCCAGTGCCAATGATGGCAAGATTTATGGCTGGATCGTGAGCTTGCGCCGCCGCTCCCATTTGCGCAGCAGTTTGGAGCGGGTTGCGCAGGTGCGCGCCGCTGGGCAGTTACCTGAAGTGGATGGTGCCTTACCCGTTATCGTGGCCCTGCACGACACCAACTCCTACACCGCAGAGCACATGACTGAGTACCTGCACATACTGGTGGAGGAGAGTGCGGCGATAGGGCTTCCGCTTGCCAGTGCGCCGTTCTATGCAAATCGTGACGCTTTAGCACGTGCGGCACATGTGCGAGCGCAGAAGCAGCTGTATGTGTGTGACAAGACGGCATTGAGCACACCCATTGCGGTGCGCCTGGGGTTCAAGGAAGGCGATACCCGACGCGGCTGTTTTTAGTTTTTTGTGGCGCACTGTGTCTGTAGCGCACGGAAGAACTGCGCACGTCGGGCGACGTGGCAGGCGTTCTCCGGCTCGCGTCGCGGGCGGCTTTGGTGGGGTTGCCACTGTTGCTGCGTCAATGCGGTGGTTGGGGCGCCTGCTCTGTGGCAACCGCGAGTGCGGCCTGCGCCCGCCCGCCACGCCACCCGCCTT
>CAYXWW010000037.1:0-24729 GCA_964468905.1 uncultured Rhodoferax sp.
GGTCAGCCACGACCGGACCTTCCTGGACAACGTGGTGACCAGCACGATTGCCTACGAGGGCGACGCCAAGTGGCGTGAATATGAAGGCGGCGTGAGCGACTGGCTGATCCAGACCAAGCGGGCTAACGCCATCAACGCGGCCCAGGGTAAAACTACGGCTAAGCCCTTTAACTATGAGCGTGAGCAGCTACAAAAACAGGAGCAAGCTACGGCCGCTGTGTCTGCCACATCATCGGTTGCGTCAGCTGCTGCACCACCCGGCAAGATCAAAAAGCTCAGCTTCAAAGAGCAGCGTGAGCTCGATGGCCTGCCCGACCGCATCGCCGCGCTAGAAAGCGAGCAGGCCGAGATAAATGCAGCATTGGCAGACGGCAGCCTGTATGCAGTGGACAACGTGCGGGCCATGAAGCTGGCCACACGCAGCGGCGCTATTGACGATGAACTCATGGAAGCGCTAGAGCGTTGGGAAGTGCTGGGGCGCCCGGCCTAGGCCAAACCCGTGCGCTTTACTTTTTGCACAGTCGCAGCATGGTCTCAACCAAATGGTCCACCTGAAACGGCTTGCCCACGTGGTCGTCCATGCCCGCCTCTATGCAAGCAGCGCGGTCTGATGCCATGGCGTTGGCTGTCATGGCGATGATGGGCAGGCTGGTCAATCCCAACTCATGCCGGATGGCACGGGTGGCGGCATAGCCGTCCATCACGGGCATTTGCAGGTCCATCAGCACCACATCAAACTGCGGCTGCGCGCCTGTCACTGCAGCCACGCCCAGTTCCCCATTGTCAGCCATGGTGATCTCAGCGCCCTCTTTTGACAACAAACCTTTGGCCACCATCTGATTGATCTTGTTGTCTTCTACGACCAAAATGCGCAAGCCATGCAAGCGCTTGGCCTTTGGCGGCGTGTCGGCGGGAGCTGCGACAGCCGGTGCCGCGTCCACCTGCTTTGCGCCAATGGGTAGCCGAATCTGGAAATAGAACGTACTGCCCTGGCCTTCCACGCTGTTGAGCTTGAGTTCGCCGCCCAGCAGACCCACCAAGCGGCTGGAGATGGCCAGGCCCAGGCCCGTACCACCAAAGCGCCGTGTGGTGGACGCTTCGGCTTGGGAGAATCCACTGAAAATGTGTTTCTGATTTTCAGGGGCAATGCCGATGCCGCTGTCGCACATGGCAAATTCCACCAGGGCGCCGCTCGCGTCCTGGTCGACCAGCCGCACCCGCAACACCACCTCTCCTTGGCTGGTGAATTTGACCGCATTGCCGCCCAAGTTGATTAGCACCTGTAGCAACCGCATGTCGTCGCCGACCAAGTTACGCGGTACAGATGTCTCGACGTCGAAACGCACTGTAATCGATTGGCCACTCGCTTTGGGAGCCAGGATAACCGCGAGATCGCGCAGCATCTTTTCCAGCTCAAAGGGACGGGGGTCGAGTGTCATCTTGCCCGCCTCCACTTTTGAAAAATCCAGAATGTCATTGAGTAGACCCAGCAAGGAGCGTGCCGCGCCTTCGGTCTTGGTGACAAAGTCAAGCTGTGTTGCGGTCATCACCGTATCTTGCAGCATGGTCAGCAGCCCAAGGATAGCGTTCATGGGCGTGCGGATTTCGTGGCTCATATTGGCCAGGAATTGCCCTTTTGCCACGCTTGCTTGTTCGGCGCGGGCGAGTGCTTCTACGTAACTGGTGACATCAGCATAGGTGCGAACAAATCCACCGTCTGGCAAGGGGCCCGACTTGATTTCGAGTGTGCGGCCAGACACCGTACGCCGCGTGTAGCGGTCTGGCGGAAGAACGAACCCCTGTGCGGCTTTGCGCATATAGTCGCGTGCGGATTCTTCTACCAGTTCGAAGTCGTTGCCGAAGTCGCCCCGTTGCGACTGGTAGGCGACGATTTGGGTCACGCTCTCCAGGCGCAAATCGGGCGGAATCTCGAGCAATTCGAGGACGCGCTGGCTCTGGAACACGACCGAGTTGTCGGCTGCAATCAGCGATACGCCCTGGGATATGTTGTCCAGCACGGCTTGCAGCTGCGCACTGCGAGCGGTAAGCACCATGTTGGCGTCTTCGCGCTCACGTTCTGCCTGTTTGCGCGCCGTGATGTCGGTTCGGATGGTGATGTATTGGTTGGTAACACCGTCTTCTGCCACGATCGGCACCACCGTGGCATCCACCCAATACAGCTCCCCATTGCGCTTGCGGCTGCACAGTTCGCCGCGCCAAACCTGTCCCTGCGACACGTGGTCCCAGATATCGTCGTAGAAGCTGGTGGCATGGGTGCCGGAACGAATTTCGCGCTGGTTGCGGCCAATGATCTCTTCGCTGTTGTACCCACTGATCTCGCAAAAGCGGTCATTGGCATACAGAATGACGCCATTGCCATCGGTAACACTCACAATGGCATGCTGGTCTAGTGCAAACTTTTGTTGGTCCAGCGCACGCCGTGTGGCTTCGCGTTCGCGCACCAGAGAGGCAGTCTGGTTCACCATGTCGACGAGACTTTGAATCTCAGCCGGTGCGTTGGAAATGACCAGGGCGGCCGGGTTTGTCGAGCCTGTACCCATGGCTTGCACCGTTTCGCGCAGCCGCTCCAGCCCGCCCAGCCAGCGCGATAGCGCAATACGAATCACGATGAGCCCCACAGTCAATGCCGCCAGGCCGCCGCCAATTGCCAGGAGCGACAGAGACCACAAGCCCATTGCCACCGCCATGGCGTCGAATTCCAGTCGTAAAACGCCGTAGTCCTTGCCACCAACCGACACACTGCGGTTTACTTCGTTCAGCGAATTTTGAACCCAGCGCACCAGCCGCTCGGGTGCGTAGCGCTGGCCATGCAATTGGTTATCGGCACGCACCGTGCCGCCACCGGCAGCAATGAATCGTGCGGACGAAAACTGGGAACCTTGTACACCTTTGTTGAGGATCTTCTGCACCGAGTCAAAGTCGCCGATCACGGCGCTGTCCTGCACCGATTGGGCGACCACTTCGACCAACATGAACGACGCCAGCTCGGTGTCTTCTACTTGCCGTTGAAACTGGTATTTCAAAAATAGGCCGAGTCCTCCCACCACAAAAAACAGTAGCGTGACGCCATACAGCGCAAACACCCTGTTTTTGAGCGTTGAAGGCAGGAAGCGACTCAACAGTTTCATCAAAGCTCAGACCTGTTTACGCCAATCCTCAGCGCAGATTGACGGGTGCAGTCTGGTAGAAGTTACGGTAGGCGGCGTAGTCAGCGCCTGTGGAGGCCACAAAGGCTGTGGTTGGAGGCAACTTCACAAGGTCCGACGCAGCGGCAAGCACTTTTTGTCCTTCAGGGTCTTTGCCCATTTCGAGAAAGGCTTTTGAAACGGCTGCAAGGTCTTTGGCCGCAACATTCTTGGAAGCCATAAGCGCCAAATCGTTCAGCGGTTCAGACTCCCATAGCGCGCGCACGGGCTTGTCCTCGCGCTTGGACCATCCGCTGCTCAGTTGGGTGTGTGTTCCCACTGCCTTGACCTTGCCACTGGCCAGTTGGGCAAACGCACCATCCATATTGCCGGCAAACACCACTTGGACGGGTATTTTCTTGTTGAGCAAGTTGGCGTACGAGAACTTGTAGGCAACGGTTGCCTCGGGTCCTGGGAATGCGACGGGTTCGTTGGCAAGTTGTGCCAAAGATGTGATGGGTGAGTTGGATAAAACAACAATTTGGCTGCGGATGGGCGGCGTGGCTCGCCGGCCAAATACGGTCCAGCCCAGATGGTCGCGCTCGGGGCTGAACAAATGGTTGGAGAACACAAACTCCACCTCGTTGGCCAGTACATACGCGGTAGTGTCGGCAGAGGTGCGGCCGATTTTGAGTTGTAGCTTGACTCCGCTTTTGTTGGATACATAGTCAACAATCGGGTTCCAATAACTGGCTGTCAGCTCAATGCCGTATTGGTTGACGGGAGAAAACTTGTAAATGCCTTTTTCCTGGGCATGGGCTGGCACTGTCAACGTCAGCGCGGTGGTTAAGGTGGCCCATGTGGCAATGGCCACTGCGCGCCGTGAAAAGGAAAACAATCTTGTCATGTGCAGGCCTTTCAAAAAATACGAGGTCAACGCATCAGTTGGTATCCGATGCGGGGCTTGTTATGGGCGGTTGCGCAGCAAATCGTAACAACGTTATCACTAGATGGTCTAGGTCAAACGGCTTGCCAACGTGGTCATTCATACCGGCTGCCAAACATGCTGCACGGTCCGATGCCATGGCGTTGGCCGTCATGGCGATGATGGGCAAATCGGTCATCCCCAAATCCTGTCGAATGGCGCGCGTCGCTGCATAACCATCCATGACCGGCATTTGCACGTCCATCAATACGACGTCAAACGCTGGTTGTTTTGCGGCCACTGCAGCCACGCCGACTTGCCCGTCTTCAGCCAGCGTGACCTCGGCACCTTCTTGCGACAACAGGCCTTTGGCCACCATCTGGTTGATTTTGTTGTCTTCCACGACCAAGATGCGCAGGCCCAGCAAGCGCTTGGGTTTGCTTGCAAGCTTGGGCGAGGCCGGGTTTTGTCCAGTTTCAGCAACTGCAGTTGCCGCCTTTGCATCGGCCACCGCGTCGAACAACATCGATGCAGTGACCGGCTTGACCAGAAAACCGTTGATCAAAGCGAGATCGGCAGCGCTGCGCTCCGTCAATTGTTCCCTACCATGGGCGCTGACCATAATCACGATGGGGGCAGCCTTGCCTTGGGTCAGTTGGCGGACGCGCTGACTGGTTTGCCAACCGTCCATCTCCGGCATCTGCCAGTCGACGAAAACCACTTCGTGGGGCGGCTGTGAATTCTTGGCGCGGTCTTCCATGATCCCAATGGCCTGGGTTCCACTGGCCGCGGTTTCCACGTGCCAGCCCATCGCTGTGACCATGTGCCCCAATACCTCTCGGGTGGTGTCATTGTCATCCACGATCAGTGCGCGCAGTGCCGCCATGGCGGGCAAATTACCCAAAGCTGGCTTCTCCGACGGCATCGCGGCGTGGGCAAAACGCAATTGGAAATGGAATGTGCTGCCCTGTCCCAACGCGCTGGTCACTGCCAGCGTGCCACCCAACAATCCCACCAGGCGGCTGGAGATGGCCAGCCCCAGCCCCGTGCCACCAAAGCGGCGGGTGGTGGATGCTTCTGCCTGCGAAAAGCCGCTAAAAATGTGCGCCTGGTTCTCCGGTGCGATGCCAATGCCGCTGTCCTGCATGGCAAACTCAACCAAAACGTCTTGCGCGGTTTGCTCCAGCAGCCGTAGGCGCAGCATGACCACGCCCTCGCTGGTGAATTTGATGGCATTGCCCCCCAAATTGATCAACACCTGTTGGAGGCGCATGTCATCACCCAAAAGGCATTTGGGCATTGCGGGATCGATGTCAAACAACACCTCAATCTTCTTGGCCCCCAAATTGGCCGACAGGATGACTGACAAGTCGCGCATTAGCCGGTCTACACGGAACGGCCTGGGGTCAAGCGTCATCTTGCCCGCCTCAACTTTGGAGAAATCAAGAATGTCATTGAGCAGGCCCAGCAATGAACGGGCTGCGCCCTCCGTCTTGCCAACGTAGTCGAGCTGTGCCATAGATAGCTCGGTGTTTTGCAACAGCTTGAGCATGCCCAAAATGGCATTCATGGGTGTGCGAATTTCATGACTCATGTTGGCCACAAACTGGCTTTTCGCAATGCTGGCCTGCTCGGCGTGGGTCAGCGCCTCTTGCAGGCGCGCTTCGGCAACCTTTCGGTCGTGGATGTCTTGGGTTGCCCCTGACATGCGTGCCGGCTGGCCATGGTCGTTAAAGTAAACCTTGGCCCGCGTGCTGAACCAGCGGTATCCCCGGTCCCGGGTTTTGAGTTGCACCTCCATATTGAATGGGCGCAGCCCGGCGAAGGTGTCCTGCAATGCCTGTGCGCTGACGGCCACAAAGTCCGGGTGTAACAAGGTGCTGTAGCTGCTGGCACTCGAAGGCAAGTCCTCAGCGGTAAGGCCGAGCATTTGGTAGTAGTTCGGGGCCCACCACTGGGCATCCTGGTTTACATCCATCCAGTCCCACAAGGCGTCGCTTCCGCCTTCGATGGCCAGTGCCATGCGGTCGGAAACCTCCGCCAGCTGTTGTTGGGTTTGTTTTTGGATGGTGATGTCGGTGCCAATTTCCATGAAGCCGATCAGATTTCCCTGCGCGTCGTGCGTAGGTTGCACCTCGGTATCGACCCAGAATTCACGGCCATCCTTGGTCCGGTTGAGTACCTCGACACGGCAGGGCTGGGCTTGCACAAATGCGGCTTGCAAGGTTTGAACTGTCCGCGGGTCTGTTTTGTCACAGCCCAGCAGTTCGCCAGGGGAATGGCCGCGCGCGTCTTCGAGTGTGTAGCCGGTGAGCCGGGTGAATCCTTCGTTGACCCAAGTGATCCGCATTTTCGGATCAGAAATGGTGACCGCGTTGTTCGTGTGGCGGACCACGCGAGCCAGCCTGTCGAGGTCGTTCGTCATGCGCTCTGCCAAGCGCTGCGCGCGGAAGCGGCCAACCGACAGTAGCCATACGGTAAGCGATCCCAGCACGCTGGCCAGGGCACCAGCCACTCCGGCGAGTGCCAGCGCCGACCGGTCTTGTAGTGCCAGAAAGCCCGCCGTGCTACTTACGCGCAGTGTCAGGACGCGTCCGCCGACGGTGAGTGGGCGCATCACGGACAGTGCAGGTGTTTCTTGGCTTGTGGAAGTGGGTGAGTCGGTGGCCTCACCGTTTGAATCAAACAGTCGATTTTCCGAAGTGGGTGACGGGCCATCAAACAACTCCACCCGCAACTGGTTGTCTGCTACGTTTGCAAGTCCGTCTAGTAGTTCCCCAGCCACCATGGGGGCATAGAGCAATCCGACCAGCACGGTCTGGTGTTGTGCAGGAGTGACGGGTTCGGCACCATGGCGGTACACCGGCAGAAAATAGAGAAACCCGGGCGACTTTTTGCCGTCCTGCACTAGTACCAGTTTCCCCGTCAGCGTCGCTTGACCGGTGTTCATGGCGCGCTCAACAGCTTCGCGGCGTACAGGCTCTTGCCCGAGGTCCAGGCCGAATGCCGCCCGATTCTTGTCAACCGGCTCAATGTATTTGATGACGAACAGGTCAGCCGCATCACCTTGGGTACGTACCGAGAATTCGGGTGCCAGGTCAGCCTGTTCTTTGGCAACGAACGCCTCCAGGTTTTCGCGCTGTACACGCGCTACAAAACCGAAGCCGCGAATACCGGGGTACTCATGCGCAAGGTCATGCGACTCCACAAAGGCGCGAAATTGCTGGCGCGTGATGTCACTGCTTGCTGCATAAGCCCCTCGTGCGCCTTTGAGTCCAAACAAGGGAAGGTTGAAGCGGCGTTTGGTTTCGGCTTCGATCCGTTCAGTGCCACGGTCGAAGAGAACCTGGGCTTCCTTATCGAGATCGAAATCCAGCCACACCACCAAGCCCGCAGTGGCACCCAGTCCGACCAACTGCGCACATGCAGTCATGATGACAGCAGCCCGCATGGTGACTGTTTTGGTGTCGGCGGATCTGTGGCTTGTTGTTGTTTGCTCCGTGAGGCGGCGCATGCCCGCCATGCAACGCCAGTACACCCACGGACTCGACAGCAAAAGCAGCAAGGCCACGTCGACCATGACTTGAATCGGACCGTGCAGGCCGGGTGCCACCAAATTGAGCGCTAATACGACCAACGCCTGCGAGATCGCGCTGATCGCAGCGATCTCAAAAAAAAGGCGCACGGGTGTGAAGGAGTTCTTCATGCGTCTGGCTCGTTGGGTCGCGCAATATGGCGACGGTGTGTCAGGATAGCAGAGGCATTGGCTATTTCAAATAGCGAATTAGACGACTAATTGCTCTCGCAACGCCGCGATCTCGCTAGGGCTTAGCCCCAGGCTGACCAGCACCTCCTCAGTGTGTTCGCCCAATGCCGGCGGGGGCCGGACACATACGGGAGGCGTGTCCATCAAGCGTAGCGGGCTCGCAACAGACGCTATAGAAGTAATAGCTGTTTGCGCAGTAGCTTCGAGGGCTAGCGGCTGATTTATCTTTAAACCTCTGGCTGCAACCTGCTCATCGGCAAAAGCTTGGGCTACCGAATTGATGGGCCCGCACGGAACGGCTTTGTGCTCCAGGAGGGTAATCCACTGCGCCGTCGTGCGCTGGCGCGTGATGGATTCCATTGCCTGTACGAGGCTATCCCGGTTTTCTACGCGATGGGTGTTGGTGGCGTAGCGCGCATCGATCGCCCATTCGGGTTTGCCTGCCGCTTCGCAGAAGCGGGCGAACTGCCCGTCATTGCCAATGGCCAGCAGCATGGCGCCGTCTGCAGTGGGAAAGTCCTGGTACGGCACAAGGCTGGGGTGGCCGTTGCCTTGTCGCTGTGGCGGCTTGCCTGTGTTCAGGTATCCGGCTGCCTGGTTGGCGAGTATGGCCATACCCACATCCAGCAAGGCCATATCGATATGCTGGCCTTGGTTGGTACGGTGGCGTACTTCGATGGCGGCGAGGATAGCACTGCAGGCATAGACGCCAGTGAACAAATCCGTAAGCGCTACACCTACCCGCTGCGGGCCGCCACCCGGTGTTCCATCCGGGCGGCCGGTAATGTCCATCATGCCACTCAGTGCCTGGATCATCAAGTCGTAGCCTGCACGTTCAGCGTACGGACCGTCCTGGCCAAAACCGGTAATGGAGCAGTAAATGAGCCGTGGGTTGACGGCTTTGAGGCTTGCATAGTCGAGCCCGTATTTGGCCAGTCCGCCTACCTTGAAATTTTCAACCAGCACATCGCTTTGCAGCGCCATCTTGCGGACTATGGCCTGGCCTTCGGGTTTGGAAATGTCGATGGTGATGGATCGTTTGTTGCGGTTGCACGCCGTGAAGTAGGTGGCATGCGTCGTGTCGTTGCCTTGGGCGTCTTGCAGGAACGGGGGCCCCCAGTGCCGGGTGTCGTCACCTTCTCCTGGCCTTTCAACCTTGATGACGTCGGCCCCCATGTCGGCCAGCATTTGCGTGCACCAGGGGCCGGCCAATACCCTGGACAGGTCCAGTACCTTGATGTGAGAGAGTGCAGCGGATGTGGTGGTCATAAACAGGTGATGGATAAGTCGTGTGTATTGCGCGCCAATGGGGCTGGCCCATGCGGCGTTAAAAAGCGGCGATGCCGGTCTGGGCCCGTCCCAGAATCAGCGCATGGATGTCGTGGGTTCCTTCGTAGGTGTTGACCACCTCCAGATTGACGAGGTGGCGGGCCACGCCAAATGCGTCGGAGATGCCATTTCCACCCATCATGTCCCGTGCCATCCGGGCAATATCCAGTGCTTTGCCGCAGCTATTGCGTTTGAGAAGCGACGTGATCTCAACAGACGCCGTGCCCTCGTCTTTCATGCGCCCCAGGCGCAGGCAGCCTTGTAGGCCCAGTGCAATCTCGGTTTGCATGTCAGCCAGCTTCTTTTGAATCAGCTGGTTGGCGGCCAGCGGCTTGCCAAACTGCTTGCGGTCCAAGGTGTATTGGCGTGCGCGCAGCCAGCAGTCTTCTGCCGCGCCAAGAGCACCCCAGGCGATGCCATAGCGCGCCGCGTTGAGGCAGGTAAACGGCCCTTTGAGTCCGCGCACATCAGGGAAAGCCTGCTCTTCGGGGCAGAACACGCTATCCATCACGATCTCGCCTGTGACGGATGTTCGCAGGCCCACCTTGCCATGAATGGTTGGAGTGCTAAGTCCTGCGGCGCCTTTTTCCAGAATGAATCCTCGTATGGGACCTACCGAACCGCTTGGGCTCACCTCTTTGGCCCAGACCACCATCACGTCTGCAATGGGGCTGTTGCTGATCCACATTTTGTTGCCCGTGAGCCGATAGCCACCGGGCACCTGGTGGGCGCGGCAGGCCATGGAGCCGGGGTCAGAACCGTGGTCGGGTTCTGTCAGGCCAAAGCACCCAATCAGCTGGCCGCTGGCAAGACCTGGCAGGTATTTTTGGCGCTGCGCCTCGGTGCCAAACGCAAAAATAGGAAGCATCACCAGTGAGCTTTGCACGCTCATCATGGAGCGGTAGCCACTGTCCACGCGCTCCACCTCGCGGGCAATCAGGCCGTATGCCACATAGTTTAAAGCGGGGCCGCCATATTGCTCGGGGATGGTGGGCCCGAGTAGCCCCAGCGCACCCATCTCGCGGAAGATGGTGGGGTCCGTGGTGCCATCTCGAAAAGCCTGCGTCACACGGGGCAGCAGTTGGTCCTGGCAATACGCTGCGGTGGCGTCCCGGACCATGCGCTCTTCGTTGCTGAGCTGGTTGTTGAGCAAGAAGGGATCTTGCCAATCAAAAGATGCGTCGGACACGTCACACCTTTCGGGGTGGGGTGTGCGTCGCGGTCAGAACGCCTATACGCGACAGTGCTTGTCGGTTGGGATGCATCGATTTCTCCATGGATCGGTCACTCCATCGTAGTCTTGATCCTGATCGGCGACAAACCTGTTTGTGCCATGATCGTTGTTTGCAATGCACATTTGGAGTAATTCCTGTGTCCCTCAGTACTTGGTGGCTCTTTGTTGTCATGACGTTTGTGGTTTCGGCTACGCCCGGCCCGAATATGTTGTTCGTGATGCAGTCCAGCGCGCGCCATGGCATGCGCGTGGCCGTGTTGGCAATGGTGGGGTGCATGTCCGCCTTGTTGATCATGATGGGACTTTCTGCAGCGGGTTTGGGCGCCCTGCTGCAAGCGTTTCCAACTGTATTTGAGGCCTTGCGCCTGGTCGGTGCCATCTACCTTGCCTATTTGGGCGTGAAGTGCTGGCGCTCCCCGGTGCAAGAGCCATCGGCCGATCGTTCGGAGTTGGTCTTTGCACCAGCAGTATCGGCCAGCGCCGTTTATCGACAAGGTTTTTTAGTGGCTGCCAGCAACCCCAAGGCGATTTTGTTTGCCGCCGCCTTTTTGCCGCAATTTATGGATCCACAGCTTCCCAAGTTGTCTCAGTTCACCCTGTTGATCGCCACGTTTTCGGCGATTGAGGTGGGTTGGTACTTTGTGTACGCGTTAAGTGGCAAGCGCTTGGCTACCTATTTGCGGCGCGCTTCGGCGTTGAGGGCATTCAACCGTCTGACGGGTGGTGTATTCATCGGGTTTGCCGCCGCGATGGCTGCCGCCCGTGACTGACACGCGGCCTGTGCCCCGGGCTGTGTGTCTGGCCTGTGTGCGGCCGCAAAGCGCTTGCATTTGCCGGTGGGCGAGTCCGGTTGACTGTGCTACAGAGGTGTTGATCCTGCAGCACCCACTGGAAGTCTCGCACGCCAAAAACAGCGCCCGCTTGTTGCACCTGAGCTTGGCGAATAGCCAGATGCTGACGGGCGAATCGTTTGACGGGAGCACCTTGCGCACGGCCATGCAAGAGCCAAAATACACAGTCTTGCTATACCCCCACACCGCGCAGTATCCGGCACCAGAACCTGACACGGTTGCATTGCAATCGCCTTCCAACCTGCGCCTGATCGTATTAGACGGTACCTGGCGCAAGAGTCGCAAAATGTTGCACTGCAGCCCACTGCTGCAGGAGCTCCCCCGGTTGACATTGCGCGAAGTCCCGGCGTCCAACTACCGCATTCGCAAAGCGCACAAGCCCGGACAACTCTCCACCCTGGAGGCAACCTGCGCGGCCCTCATACAACTGGAGGGGCAGCCCGACAGGTTTGCAGGCTTATTGGATGGGTTCAACGGCTTGGTTGCGCATCTTTGTAGCGCTGGTGCAAGATCTTGACGCGCTGTACGTAGACTTGTGTTTCTGCATACGGCGGAATGCCTGCATAGCGCTTCACCGCTTCCGGCCCAGCGTTGTACGCTGCAGTCGCTAACGCCATGTCTTGTTTAAAACGCGCCATCAGGCTGGCCAGATACTGCACGCCACCTGCAATGTTGGGCGCGGCCGCTTGTGGCTCCGTGACGCCCAGCATGCGTGCGGTTGCGGGCATCAGTTGCATCAGTCCCATGGCCCCCTTCTGTGAGCGTGCATTCGCATTGAAGTTGGATTCGGCATGGATGACTGCGCGTACCAAGGCAGGGTCCAATCCAAACCGTTGGGCGGCTTGGCTGATGGGATCCTCATACTCGTTCAGGTGCAAGGGTGTCGAGTGCCAATCGATATTGGAAGTGACGGAACAGGCGAAACACGAAGGCCGGTAGACCACGTAGGCCCCCTTGCTCGGTGGAACATCCGAAAAAACGGGTGTACCACTGTGCAGATACTTAAAGATCTTGGGCTTGCTCTTGGCAGTCTCCTGAGTCTCTGTGGGAGCAGAACCCGTGGCCGCAGCTGGCAGGCACAGTGCCAAGCCGAGCAACCAGACACGGGGCAGGTGTCTTTGCGGGCGCATTGCGAACCTTGGGCTCACGCAGGTGCTGCCAGTTTCGGCATTTCCACCAGCGTGAATGTTTCAACCGTAGTCATGGCAGGCAAGTCGGGTGCTGTTGCGCTATTCGATAGACGGCCCATCCTAACACTCGGATGAGCTGGGAGCATGTCGCGTCTATCGTCGCGTTTGGCGCTGCACGCGCATGGCCTGCAAGTCGCTAGGCTTTAGTGGCCCACGCTTGGCCCAAGGCAAAGACCGAGTTGGGTGTACTGGGCCGCGGCGTCTCCCGCCGTGGCTTTTGAAACACACCCTTTTGCACGGGCTTGCGTTCCTGTACCTCAAAGCCTTTGGCTTTTTGTTCGGCGGCCAAGCTTTGCAAACTCACGGTTTTGAGGTAAGTCAGGACGGTGGTCTGCAGTGCATTCCAGAGGTCTTGCGTCATTTCCTGCGCGCTGACAGAGGTTTCGCGGCCCACGCCTTCATCGCCAGTGGTTCGCTCGTATGCAGCACTCTCGATCGCGCCAATGATGTCGGCCACTGAAATGGCCTCTGCCGGGCGTGCCAGCGTGTACCCACCACCGGGTCCGCGGGTGCTTTCGACCAAGCCATGCTGACGCAAACGCGCAAACATTTGCTCCAGGTAGGACATGGAAATGCGGTGCCGCTGTGCCAGATCTGCCAGAGGAACAGGCGTGGATGTGTTGCGAAGGGCTAGGTCAATCATGGCCGTAATGGCAAATCGGCCGCGGGTACTTAAACGCATGGTTTTCTCCTTTCAGCACAAAAGTGGCTGGTGAAGCGTGAATATAGAGGCGACAATGCTTCGTGTAAATTCGAATTTGTTGATATTTCACTTCGATTTATGCGAAGTATACAAAGCCTATGAACTTCAAACATCTGCACTATTTCTGGGTAACTGCAAAAGCTGGCGGAATCATGCGCGCTGGCGAACAGTTGCATACAACCCCGCAAACGCTGTCCGGTCAAATCAAACTTCTAGAAGATTGGCTAGGGCGAAAGTTGTTTCGAAAAAGCGGTCGCCGCTTGGAGCTCACTGAAGATGGCTTCCTGGCCATGGGCTACGCGGACCAAATTTTTACCTTGGGTGGCGAACTGGAAAGCGCGCTGCGTCAGGCCCACGGGGGCAAGCGGCTGCTGGATTTCAAGGTGGGCATTGCTGACTCCGTGACCAAATCGATCGCCTACCGTTTGTTGGAGCCTGCGCTGGCCATCAGCGAGCCCGTACGCCTGGTGTGCCACGAAGGCAAGTTTCCCGATTTGTTGGCACAGCTTGCACTCAACCGGCTGGACCTGGTCATCGCCGATGAACCCATGTCCAAACGCCTCAACGTCAAGGCTTTCAACCATCCGCTGGGGCGCACGGCGATGAGTTTCTTTTGTGCACCGGCCCTCCGAGCCCAACTCAAGGGGAGTTTCCCGCACTGCCTGAACGACTTTCCGTTGTTGATCCCAGGTGCGCAGGCCTCGGTGCGTCAGCAGCTGGAGGGCTGGTTGACCCGGCATCAAATTCATCCACGCATCATTGGTGAGTTTGATGACGCGGCACTTATGAGTGCGTTTGGTCGAGAGGGACGCGGTGCTTTTATGGCACCCAGTGTGATGGAACTCGACACTGTTGCGCAGCTTGGGGTTGAAGTGATTGGCCGCACAGAAGAGCTGGTGGACGAGTTTTTCGCCGTCTCCGTCGAACGTCGCATCACGCACCCCTGCGTGGTTGCCATTACCAGTGCTGCCAGAGGACAATTGTTTGGTTGATGAAGCCGCGCACCATCAAGGCCGCGGCCAGAATCCCAACCGCCCGAAACACAAGGACCCTGTGATGCGCTATTTGCTCTGCTTCCCCATGCTCCTGTTGCTCGCTATACCAGCGCTCGGCCAAGAACCCGCACCAGAAGAAACGCTCTATGCGTTCTACAACTGGGTCCTTACCCATCCCGCATCAGGCGTGCCGACCGGCAGTCAGTTTGTTGAGCTTTCCAAACTCCTGACGCCACAACTCGCGCACCAACTAACAGAAACAGCACGCATGGAAACGCGCTGTGAGCGTACAGCGCAGCCGGGAGACAAGCCAGAAGTCTTGGAGGGCGACATCTTTGTTGGCAATTACGAAGGTGCAACGGAAGTTGCGTACCGAAAAACTGTGTTGAAGGGGGGAGTAGCGACTGCCGAAGTCGGTCTCGTCTACATGGACCCGCAGTTCCCAAAAGCCCACAAGTTTCGCGCCTTGGTTTGGCATGACCGCGTGGAACTTCGCAAGATTTCTGGCCAGTGGCGAATCAGCGATATCAAATTCGAGAGAGGCGGAACACTCTTGTCTGGACTGCGCGGGTATTTGAAGGATGGCGCGATCGCGTGCAAGGCCCCTTGATTTGACGAGTCTGAAAAGCGCTTTCAATGAGGACGAACACAAATAGTCTGGATTTTCAGCGCTTCAGCATGAGAACTGGACTCGTTCATGTATTTGTGAAAGACAGCGCAACCCAAATTGCCTAAATAGTTTTTTGGTCGGACAATCGCGAGGTTGGTCCCAAAAGTCTTATCACCGGGGTCATGCCCCCACTTTTGATTGACCCTCTCCATGAAAACACTTGTCAGTGCACTCGCCAGTCTCTTGCTTTTGTCCTTAAGCGCTTGTGGCGGAGGCAGCAGTACTAGTGCAACCACCAGTTTGCCTAGCGGCATGCTCCCCACCGCTACGCCCACCCCTTCCTCCACAACCACCACCGTTGTGTTGACCACAACCCCGGTGGCGGGGGTTGTAGACACTGCAGCCCCCAGCGCACCGGGCACCCTGGCCGTCAGCGGCAGCACCAGTGATGGCGTCTCTTTCAGTTGGCTTGCCAGCGTGGATGATGCGGGCGTGGTGGGCTACGAAATCTGGCGCAACGGGCTGCGCCTGCAGCTGGCCCCGGCCAGCCAAACCACCTTCAACGACAGCGCGCTGGCCCCGAACACCAGCTACACCTACTCGGTACGCGCCCTGGACGCCTCTGGCAATGCATCAACCTTCAGCGTCGATCTTTCGGTGCGCACGCTACCGGCCAGCACACCGGCAGACACCTCCGCACCCAGCACCCCGGCGGGCTTGGCTGCGGGTCAGGTCACCGACTCCAGTCTGACCTTCTCTTGGAGCCCCAGCACCGACAACCAAGGTGTCGTCCGCTATGAGGTGTACCGTGGCAGCACCTTGGTGGCCAGCACCGCCCAGACCTCCTTTGTACTGACCGGGCTGACCGCTAGCACCCCGTATTCCCTGACGATCAAAGCCTTTGATGCAACTGGCAACGCCTCGGGCACCAGCGCCACACTGGTCTTGACGACCGCTGCCGCCCCGGCAACCCCCACGCCCGACACCACCGCCCCCACGGTACCCACCGCCTTGGCCGTAACCCAAACCACCACCAATTCTTTGAACCTGAACTGGACCGCCGGCACCGACAACATTGGTGTGGTGGGGTACAACATATTGCGCAACGGCACGATTGTTGGCAGCTCGAACACACCAGGCTACCTGCTTACAGGGCTTGCCGCTTCTACCACCTATAGTTTGGCGGTCAACGCGTTTGACGCGGTCGGCAATACGTCGGCCACTAGCACAGCCCTCAGCGCAACAACCGCCAGCGCAGCGCCAGCGACCGACACCACAGCGCCCACTTCCCCCACGGGCTTGTCACTTAACATCGCAACCAGCAACAGCTTGACCATTGGCTGGGCGGCCAGTACCGATGCGGTGGGTGTAACCGGCTACAACATTTACAAAGCGGGTGCATTGGTAGGCACCGTAACCGCCCGGAGCTATACGGTCACCGGGCTGGCCGCATCCACCAGCTATGCGCTAACAGTCAGAGCAGTAGATGCGGCGGGCAATCTGTCTACACCAGCGGCACTCACTGCCAGCACTACGGCGGCAGCGGACACTACAGCCCCTACAAAACCCGCCGGCCTGGTTGTCACCAACCCCACCAGCAGCACCTTGCCACTGAGCTGGGCAGCCAGTACCGACGCAGTGGGTGTGACGGGCTACAAAATATTCAGGGGCGGCTCGCAAGTCGGAAGCACAACCACTGCAACCAACTTTACCCTGACCGGTTTGACGGCGAGCGTAACCTATGCGCTAACAGTCAGCGCGGTTGATGCGGCAGGCAATGTGTCAGCACTCAGTAACGCGCTGAATGCCAGCACCACGGCGGCACCGGATACCACCCCCCCGACCGCACCAACCAGTCTGGCGGTGACCAACCCCACGGCCAGCAGCCTGACGCTGGGCTGGTCAGCAAGCACGGATGCGGTAGGCGTGGTGCGCTATGACATCTACCGAGACGGCCTATTGGCGGGCAACACCACGAGCACCAGCTTTACGTTGAGTGGGCTGGTTGCCTCTACCAGCTACACGCTGACGGTCAGGGCGGTGGATGCTGCGGGCAATGTGTCTGCGGCTAGCGCGGGGCTGGCGGGGAGTACATCGGCTGTAGCCAGTGGATGGGCCGCCACCAATGACGGCTATTACGGCACGCCTACCACGAGCTTTACCATTCCAAGCTCGGCAATCGGTGCCGACACGGGGCTCTACCTGATCGATGTCCAAGCCAGTTTCCCTGCAGTGGATTGGGCCAACATTGACCGCTTGTACATACCTGCAGGCAACTACAAATTCATCCGCCTGGGCAACTTGCCCAACCGCAGTTCTAGCAAAAAACTAGTCATTACCAACAAAGATGGGCAAGTAAAAGTTGGCGGTCTCGGTCATTACTACATGATTGCCATCACGGGCGGCAGCAACTGGGTGCTCACTGGGCGCTACGACCCTGTGTCGCAGACCGGCAACGCTAGTTACCCAGGCCATCGTGGCGGTGCCTTTGCCAATTCGCAGGGCAAGTATGGAATCTTTGTAGATGACGCCCTGTCAGCCTCGGGCATATCGGGCATACAAATTTCCGGCAAGGCGACACAATTTGAACTGGACTCATTGGAAATCACCCGTGTGGACTTTGCGGGTGTTTTGGTCAAGACTGACAACGACCCCACCGCCCACATGGACGACTGCAAATTCCATGACTTGTACATTCACGACACCACCAGCGAGGGCATCTACATCGGCAACAGCAAAGTCACGCTGCCAGATTCTCTGAACCAGCACATGATTCGCAATTGGCAGGTCTACAACAACCGCATCTTGCGCACTGGCACCGAGGCCATGCAGATGTCCCACTTGGCCGGCAATAACAACCATGTCCACCACAACGTGTTTGGTCCGGCTGCCATTGATTGGCGCTCTGCCTTCCAGATTTACCAGGACGGCAATCTCGTCTTCAACCTGCGCGAGGGCAAGGTACTGGTAGAGAAGAATGTCGTTATTGGCTCGGCGGGCACGCACTTTAGTTTGTTCTCCAAGCCGGTTACTGGCGACCCGACCGTGAACAACGTGGGCCTCATCGTGCGGGAC
Source organism: uncultured Rhodoferax sp. (assembly GCA_964468905.1). GTDB lineage: Bacteria > Pseudomonadota > Gammaproteobacteria > Burkholderiales > Burkholderiaceae_C > Allorhodoferax. The sequence goes on from CAYXWW010000037.1 coordinate 17,825, forward strand.
AATTATTTCTCCGACATGCGCAACCTAGCGCTCTATGCGGGAGTCGACGCTATCAGTGGAATGAGCTTTGTATTCCAAAACAATGTGTGGCGCAAGCAGCGGTTTGAGTTCACACAGGTCTACCCCACGGCTACCCAGTGGGATCACCTGTTGCGCAACTTCAACACCACGACACCCATCAGCTTCACCAACAATGATTGGGATCACAGCACCCTCAAATTCATCGCCGGCAACAACAGTAACGCACTGCCCACCGGCAATGGCACAGCGGGCAATGTGACCGGCAGTGGTGCTGACCGTCGCACCATCGATGCCGTGCGTTTTGTCAACGCAGGCCTGCCGGATGGGTTTGACTACCTCACCCTTGAAAAGTGGACGGCAGCGTCCACGTTGAATGCCAATACGCCCGTCACCTATCCGCTGAACTACACCGTGATGTACAACGGCACGCCTTACCGCTGCAAGCTCTCACCTTGCCCAGCTGGCGTGGTGCCGCCGGGCAACAGTGGAACGTGGGAGGTGCTAACACCCTTCGCCGACGACGTGCGCATTGTTCCCGGTAGCACGTATGACGGATATGGATTGCAACCTGGCCTGTAGTAGCGGCCCAGGAACGCAGGCCGAGGCAGATGGGGTGCAGTTGCGTTTGCTCTGCAACGACCGCGAGCAACCCGTGCAGATCGACCTCAATGTAAATGGATGACGCAGGAATAACTGACAATTAAACCATCTGTGGGGAGCCGATAGAAGCTTTTAGCCAGCGCGCTTTTCTGGACCGACACTTATAGAATGAAGCTGCCTCAAAACCTGCTACGAGGGCTGTTATCGATCCCCGTGCTGCGACGCACAGCGCTATGCTTGGCCACGGCGTTGGTGCTGCCACTGGCGCACGCTCAAATCCCCTTGCGCCCACATCCCATGCCCCACCTTCAAGTTATTCATGACGCGGCCGTTGCCGAAGTGCTGCGCTTCTATTCGCCCCTAGGCAACGCCATCGACACATCCAACTGGCGCGTGTCCATTGAAGAATTTGAGTGGCAGGATGCGGTGTATCGCATCGACGTGGCGGTGGACGAGTCCCCCACGCTGCTGCCGTGGAAGTCGGCGTATGTGATGGCGCATCGCATCTGGATGACGGCACTCGGCCGCACCATCAAAACCGAACCGATTTACGACCGCCCTAATTTGGCTGATGGGGAGCGTACGGATGATCTGCCGGCCAACCGGCGTGGCTTCTACCCTGGCAACCAGCACTTTGCGGCGCAGCTGGCGTTTTTGCACACCGCGCTCATCGCCGCGGGGACTGTCGAGTTTGAGATAGACAGACCTACCACCCGCATGGGCGGGCATTACGCCTTCCCTCTGGGTCTGCAAGAGCTTGCCCGTGGCAGAGCCGAAGTGGTGGAGACGGAAAGTGACTATCGCGTCCAGATGGCGCCACAGCAAATCGCTGCAGACACCGCGCTGGGCGTGGGTAACCAGCTGCGTTTTCGGGTGCACAAAGACGCGGGAAAGATCTCGGACATGCAGCTGATTCTGCTGACGCCGCCTGCACTCATGTGAGCACACGCCTCATGAGGGCGGAAGAGCGTTGGCATCATGCGCCTCTGGCCTTGCGAAACTGGTGTGGCGTCACTCCAGTCTTTTCTTTGAACACCTTGTAAAACGTGTTGCGGTTGTTGAAGCCAGCACGGTAGGCAATATCGCTGATGGTCAATTCGTTGGAGTCAGAGGAGAGGCAGCGTAACGCCTCTTCATAGCGGAGATTGTTGAGAAAGTCATAGAAGCTCACGGACTGGTGGATGTTCAGTAACTCCGACAATTTGTTGGTGCTGACGCCCAGCAGCGATGCTAGCTTGGGCAGAGAGATTTCGTCGTCAAGGTGTGGTTTGTGCGATTCCACCAATTCCATCAATTGCGCGAACAACTCCGTTGCTGCCTGCGGACTCAGCTCTACGGTGCGCAGCGGCATTCGTGGCGGGGCCTCAGGCTCTGCCGGTGCTGGCAACGCTTGAAAGAAGACTTCTGGCTGGTATACCGAAAAGAGGGCAATGGTGTTGACGAACAATGCCGTGACGCAGGCCACCGCAGCCAGCGCAAGCATAGGGGGCGCATGGCCCAGCATCATGTTGGCAACCACCGTCACATCAATCAGCATGACAACCACCAGGCCGCCGACTAAATAGGTCAACCAGTAGTACATGGAATTCTTGTACTGGGTTGTCAACGTCAGCAGCTTCGCTTTCTGGGTCCACAGCAAGTGGCCGGCATAGGCCAGGTAGCCAAAGACGTGGATGAAGAGCAAGAAACCTGTGGTCAGCATCCCGAGCCAATGCAGCTCCAGCACGTCGTGCAACCACATCGCGAAGAATGGCGCGAACTGCAATGCAAATTGCGTGCGGCTGGTTGGGCGCAGCAACACGTGTTGAACAATTGCCAGCATGACCGGGCCGAAACACCAGGTCAACCGCTGGCTCATGGCCAGTATCCAGCCGACTGGTTGGGGGTTGATCAGGCTGATGTAGGCGTTCAGTGGTGGCGCCAATAACAGGGCCACCAGTGCTAGGACTTTGTACTTGATGCCGCGGTCCCCCTTCTTCTGGAAGAAAATGCTCAAGCCCGTCCAGCACCCCGCGGTGATGGAAAAGATAAACCACACCTTGAGCAGTTCAATCGTCGTCGGCGTCATGGGGCAAATTCTTTTGCAACTTCGGGCTTTGAGTATCGGGCAGCGCTGGATCAGTTAGGAAACGTATCAAACGTACCCGAAAAGAGGATTAGCCCGTCACCGAAATTCTGAAACCAGGTGCCTGACGTCGGGCTGGTGTAGGTGTAGACCATCGTATACGGATACGCAAAGTTTGCGCTTACCTGGTTGACTTCTTCCACTGCAGTGTTAGCCGCAATTTTGGTGTATTTATACGTGCCCGTAGAGTTGACGGTGCCGGGCCCAAAGCCTTTGAAAACCAAGGTTCCGTCAAGATCGTAGGTTTGCAAAACCAAACCCGCTCGCGGGTAGGCGTTGGGAGGAATGTTGGACTGCGCGTCTTTGATGATGAGCGCTACATTGCTGCCACCCTTTACTGCTGGAGCCCAATGCTTTTCGGGTTCCAGCGTGCTGGACACCAACGAAAAGCGACCCGAAAACAGGATAGTCCCGTGGCCAAAATCTTCCTCCCATCGGCCGCTGGTTGGCGTGTCAAACGTGTATTCGATTACCAGCGGAGTGTTGTCCACAGTCGTGTCAATGGAAAGCTCGGTTGCCGTGTGGGTGCCCGTGCGGGCATAGGCATAGGTGCCGTCAAACACCTGTTTCTCTGTAGCCGTAGCACCCGCCATGGTGCCAGTGCCCTGTGCGCGAAACGTTCCATCGGCCTTGTAGCGCTTGACCAAGGCACCTTTATACGGATAACCGGTCGGTATCTTGGTCTGCACTTTTTCGATCTGCAAGACAAGATCCCACCCAACCAGACTTTCCGGTGCAATAGCGGCTGGTGCGGGTGTGCCAGCGTACAGGCAGTCAATACTCAACAGCACCGGGGCCAATAGGACATATTTGATTCGATTAGCAAGATTCACGGACTACTCCTTAGACATGGGTTGAACGCCGCAAATCGCTGCAAAGGCTTGCTTGCGGCGGCTTGCGGATTGGCCATTGTTGAAAAGGAGAGGCAGAAATCAGTGCATTTCTATCGAAAATGACAAAAAATTCGATCGCAAACGGGGAGGTACATTCGTGCCATTAGACTCACCCGACCTTTAACCAAAGACTTGGGAGAGTTATGTCGAATGTAACGTGGCGGAGTGTTGTTCTTACCGGCTGCCTAGCGCTGTTGGTTTCATGCGGTGGCGGTGGCGGCGGCGGCGGTGGTACTCCTGTGTCGCAGGATGCTGCGGTAACCGTACCAGTTGTGCCCGCTGTGTCGCCGGCGGCAGCCCTTCGCAGCCGGATCGACAGCCTCTTGGCAACCCGGCAAAACGCCGACAGTCCCGGCATCAGCATCTTGGTCATGAAAAATGACGAGGTAATTTACAACGGTGGCAAGGGCACGGCAGATAGTGCAGCGGGCATTCCAATATCGGAAAACACGGGTTTCTATCTGGCTTCCGTCAGCAAACCCTTCACGGCACTTGCCATTATGCAATTGGTCGAGAAAAAGCAAATCGGTATTTTCGATTCGGTGCTGGACTACATTCCAGAACTCCCGGCTTCATGGCGCCCCATCACCATTGATCAACTGTTAAGCCATCGCTCGGGTATCTACGACATCATCAACGACGGATGGCAGCCATCACTGTATGAAGGCGCGACCAATGACACGTTGATCAAATACCTCATTCAAAACCCTGCACTGGAATTCACACCCGGTTCGCGCGGTGACTACAGCAATACGGGCTACATGCTGCTGTCAACGATTATTGAGCGTAAGACAGGCATGACCTTCCCCGCGTATATGACGCGCAATGTGTACGGCCCCGCTAACATGAAGGGCTCCTATGTCAACGATGAAAACCAGGCCATCAAATCCGGCGACGCATTGAACTATGCGCGACTGCGTACCCAGTATGGCTTCACCAGCTATTTCAAAGGAGCCACCGCACAAGTCAGTTCGACCAATGACTTTCTGAACTTCTTTGCCGCACTGCGCAGCCAGAAATTGGTGTCTGCGGCGATGCTGGATACGATGACGCAGTCACGTGGTTCAGTCGGCCCGCCGGGCAACTACGGTTATGGTTTCCAGGTCTGGGGCGATTACTACGGGCACGGCGGCCAATGGGATGGTTATGAAACAGACCTTGCCGTCAATCGCCGGACCGGCGTTTCCTGGGCTATTTTGACGAATTCAGGCAGCGTTGGGCGGGCAAACATCGAAGCTGTGAAGCAACTTATCTACGCGGCCAATCTCTAGGGTCTGTGGTGCTGGCACGCGTTTCATTCTGACCTGCATATGTTGCCTTAGACTCTCCCCACTTTTGAACAAAAACTGGGGAGCGATATGTTGAATGCGACGTTGCAGGGTGTTCTTGTTACTGGCTGCCTTGCGCTTTTGGCTTCCTGCGGTGGTGGTGGGGGTGGTAGCACTCCAGTGTCGCAAGATGCTGCAGTTGTCCCGCCTGCTCTGCCCATCGTGTCACCGGCGGCAGCTCTTCGGAGTCGGATCGACAGCCTGCTGGCAACCCAGCAAACCGCCGACACCGCGGGTATCAGCATCGTGATCGTTAAAAATGACGAGGTGATTTACAGCGGCAGCAAGGGCATGGCCGATATTTCGGCTGGCACCTCTATTTCAGAAAACACGGGCTTTCGCCTGGCCTCCGTTAGCAAACCCTTCACGGCCATTGCCATCATGCAATTGGTCGAGAAGAAGCAGATCAATATCTCGGATTCCGTGTTGGACTACATTCCCGAACTCCCCGCTTCGTGGCGCCCAATCACCATTGATCAACTGCTAAGCCATCGCTCGGGTATTCCTGACATCTTCAACGATAGTTGGCGGCCGTCACTGTATCAGGGCATGACCAATGACATATTGATTAACTATCTCATTCAAAACCCGACGTTGGAACTCACCCCCGGCTCGCAAGGTGACTACAGCAACACGGGCTACATGCTTTTGGCAAGCATCATTGAGCGCAAGACCGGCATGCCATTCCCCACGTATATGGCGCGCAACGTGTTTGGCCCTGCCAACATGAAGGGCTCCTACATCATTGATGAAAACCAAGCCATCAAGCCGGGCGATGCACTGGACTACGCGCGGCAGCGCACCCAATATGGCATCACCACCTATATGAAGGGATCCATGGCACAAGTCAGTTCTACCAATGACTTTTTGAACTTCTTCGCAGCCCTGCGCAGCGAAAAGCTCGTATCGGCGGCGATGCTGGATACGATGTCACGGTCACGCGGTGCGCTGCGCGGCGGTGGTAACTATGGATATGGTTTCGGGGGTAACGGAGACTACTACGGTCACTTGGGTCAATGGGGAAGCTATGAAACAGAGCTCACCATCAACCGCCGCACGGGGGTTGCCTGGGCCATATTGACGAACTCGGGTAGCGTTGGCAGGGCAAACAGCAACGCGGTCACCCAGCTCATCTACGCGGCGAATCTTTAAGTTCCCTCAACACAAAAAGCCCAAAAAGTCGCTCTATAGATGTTTTGGTAATTTAGAACTAATAATTCAGTAGTTCCAGTTTTAACGATTGGCTTTCAGAATGCATTCCATCGCACTTCCGCGTTGCATTTTCTGGAGTTCACCATGGCCAATCGTTCATCCCAAAATCCATCCAGCCGGTCGCCCAGCCGTCGGCTTTTTTCGTCCCTTGCGCTGACCGCCGTCTTAGCGGGCGCTTCCCTTGGCGCATTGGCCCAGCCCAAATCGGTCGAGCTGCTCAATGTCTCTTACGACCCCACCCGCGAGCTGTACGTCGAATTCAACGCCGCCTTCGCCAAACACTGGAAAGCCAAGACTGGCCAAGACGTCAGCATCAAACAAAGCCACGGCGGCTCCGGCAAACAAGCCCGCTCCATCATTGACGGCCTGGACGCTGACGTAGCCACACTGGCATTGGCCGGTGACACCGATGCGTTGGTCAAAAACGGCGCATGGCTGTCTGCCGACTGGCAAAAGAAGCTGCCGCACAACGCATCACCCTACACATCAACCATCGTGCTGGCCGTGCGCCAGGGCAACCCCAAGAACATCAAAGACTGGGATGACCTGATTCGCCCCGACGTCAAAGTCATCACACCCAACCCCAAAACATCGGGCGGCGCACGTTGGAACTACCTGGCCGCATGGGAATTTGCCAAACGCAAACTCGGTAGCGACGCAAAAGCCAAAGACTTTGTAGCCAAGCTCTATGCCAACGTGCCCGTGCTGGACACCGGAGCCCGTGGT
>CAYXWW010000038.1:0-24642 GCA_964468905.1 uncultured Rhodoferax sp.
TTCACCGATGGACCAGGTCAACACGGCAGCCGCTGTTGCGCCAAAGGTGTTGATGAAGGCCAGAGCGGCGAAGCCGTTGGCTTCCAGGGCAGAGCCGGCGTTGAAGCCGAACCAGCCCACCCACAGCAGTGCTGCGCCCACCATGGTCAGGGTCAGACTGTGGGGGGCCATGGCTTCCTTGCCGTAGCCAACCCGCTTGCCGATGAAGTAGGCACCCACCAAACCGGCGACCGCTGCGTTGATGTGTACCACGGTGCCACCGGCAAAGTCCAGGGCGCCCCATTGCCACAGCATGCCGGCCTTGGAGTTCATTTCGGCTGCAACTTCGGCAGTAGCGTAAGCATCAGGCCCCATCCAGAACCAGACCATGTGGGCCATTGGCGCGTAGCTGAAGGTGAACCACAGCACCATGAAGGCCAAGACTGCGGAGAACTTGATGCGCTCGGCAAACGAACCGACGATCAGCGTGCAGGTGATACCGGCGAAGGTAGCCTGGAAGGCTGCAAACACGATCTCAGGAATGTAAACGCCCTTGCTGAACGTAGCCGCATTCGCGAAGGTACCAGCTGCGTTGTCCCAAATGCCCTTCATGAACAGCCGATCAAAGCCACCAATGAATTGATTTCCTTCAGTGAATGCCAGGCTGTAGCCGTAGATGAACCACAGCACGACAATCATCGAGAACGTGACCATGACTTGCATCAGTACGGACAGCATGTTCTTGCTGCGCACCAGACCACCGTAGAACAAGGCCAAGCCTGGCACAGTCATCAAAATGACCAGCAAGGTGGAGACCATCATCCATGCGGTATCACCCTTGTTGGGGACTGGTGCAGGAGCCGGAGCTGCTGCAGCGGGCGCTGCCGCTGCGGGCGCAGCTGATGCAGCTGCCGCGGGTGCTTCAGCTGGCTTGGCTTCAGGAGTCGATGCGGCAGCTACGGGAGCCGAAGCGGGCGCAGCTGCCTGGGCTAAAGCTGCGGAACCGGTAGCCAACAGGCTCCAGCCCAGCGCGAGGGATATGAGTATTTTTTTCATGGTGCTTCCAATCACAAAGCTTCTTTGCCGGTCTCGCCGGTGCGGATGCGAACGACTTGTTCCAGGTCGTACACAAAAATCTTGCCGTCGCCAATCTTGCCGGTGCGTGCAGCACCTTCGATAGCCTCAATCACGCGTTCAACCAGCGCATCATCAATAGCTGCCTCGATTTTGACCTTCGGCAAAAAGTCGACCACGTATTCAGCACCGCGGTACAGCTCGGTATGGCCCTTCTGGCGACCAAAGCCCTTGACTTCGGTGACCGTAATGCCCTGCACGCCCATGCTAGACAGCGCCTCGCGCACCTCGTCCAGCTTGAACGGTTTAATAATCGCCGTTACTAATTTCATGGTGTCTCCTGTGGTGGTGTGCTAAATCAGAATGTGTACTTCAGGCCAGCAGCGATGGTGCTCTTGCCCAAGTTGTCGTACCCGGCAACCTTATAGAAGGAGTCTTTGGTGTCCGTGCTATAGGCGGTCAGCGATCCTGTCAGGCCGTTGCCAAAGTCTTTACCCAGTGCCAAGCTGAAATCAGTGTAATCGCCCGCATTTCCGGCTTGATTGGGAATGGTCTGGCGGCCAACGTGGGGAGTCAGGCTGTAGCCGTTGCCCAAGTCAAAAGTGGCGGCCAGTTCAAAATAGGCGGAGCCCTTGCTGTTGGGGTTGGCAATGAAGTTACCGGTACTTTGGCTGTACTTGGCGGTCACAATGCCATAGGTCAACGCGGCATAGACTTCATCTGTGTTGGCGTTCACCAGCACGCGATCAGCCGTGTTGTTGGGGTATTGGTACGTGATGAAACCGATGTCAAACGTCAAGCCGCTTGCAATTTCAGCCTTGTAGCCGCCATAGATGTCGATTTCGGTCGTGCCATCGGTTGCACCGACATAGTCTTTGATCCAGCTGACGTTGGATCCCCAAATACCAATGTATGCACCGCTCTTGTGGGAGAAATCGATACCGCCTTGCAACGCGGGCTTGAAGGAAGTCTGCGCAACGCTGCGGAAACGGTAGTCTGTGACAACACCCACGTTGAATGCCAAAGTATAGTCAGGCGCTGGAGCGGCTGCTTGCGCCAAGGCAGCAGTGCTGAGGCAAGCACAAGCGAGTGAGAGGATGGATTTAGTTTTGATGTTCATGAAAGCTCCAGTGGGTAAAAAGTAGAACGTATAAAGCAGGATGTGTGCCATTTAGATTCCCCCACTTCTCTATATGGCTTTTTCACCAAATATCGCGATCTACAGTATGATGGCTGTATAAATAAACAGCATTGCATCAAATTGCACCAAAACAAAGCAAAGCCTTTTGTTTGTGCACCAAAGTGGGGGATTTTGCTATGGGCTTGTCTTTGGTACAGAGTCGTGCACTGCGAGGATTGGAAGCGGCGAGGGTCACCGTCGAGGTTCATCTGGCCAATGGTTTGCCTAGCTTTACGCTGGTGGGGCTGGCCGACGTCGAGGTCAAGGAAGCGCGCGAGCGGGTGCGTTGTGCCATCCAAAACTCAGGCTTACAGTTTCCGCACAACCAGCGCATTACTGTAAACTTGGCCCCAGCCGACTTGCCTAAGGACTCCGGGCGGCTCGATCTGCCCATTGCGTTGGGCATTCTGGCGGCCAGCGGTCAGATCGACGGCTCCCAATTCACCCACTACGAATTTGCAGGCGAGTTGTCATTGACGGGTGCGCTGCAACCCGTGCGCGGCGCACTGGCCATGGCGCTTGCACTGCATGTGGGCCAGGTCGCCACTCGCTTGGTGCTCCCGCCAGGCAATGCAGAAGAAGCTGCACTGGTGCCGGGTTCCACAGTCTACCGGGCACGGCACTTATTAGATGTAGTCCGGCAATTTGCACCGGCTGGTGCGGTTTTCGATGTGCCTGATAGCAGTGGGCTTGTCTTACCGGACCCCGAGGGGTGGGTGCGCGTGGAGCCATCCGCACAGGTGCGCCCTGCCCGTTGGTTGGATATGGCGGACGTGAAAGGGCAGGCCGGCGCCAAGCGGGCGTTGGAAATTGCAGCGGCTGGTGGCCATAGTGCACTTCTGATGGGGCCGCCCGGTTCGGGCAAGTCCATGCTGGCCATGCGGTTCGCCGGCTTGTTGCCCCCCATGTCAAATGACGAAGCCCTGCAAAGCGCAGCCATTGGTAGCTTGAGCGGGCGCTTTGCCATCGAAAACTGGGGTCAGCGCCCCACGTGTAGCCCACACCATTCGGCCAGCGCGGTGGCCCTGGTCGGTGGCGGGTCGCCACCGCGGCCGGGAGAAATCTCATTGGCGCACCATGGGGTACTCTTTTTGGATGAGTTTCCGGAGTTTCCGCGCGCGGCTCTGGAAGCCCTGCGCGAGCCACTGGAAACCGGCTGCATCACCATTTCGCGGGCGGCCCAGCGGTCAGAGTTTCCGGCGCGTTTTCAATTGATCGGTGCCATGAACCCCTGTCCTTGTGGCTACCATGGCTCCAGCGCCCACACCTGTCGTTGCACGCCTGATCAGATTCGCCGCTACCAGGCCAAACTTAGCGGCCCTTTGATGGACCGCATCGACCTGCATGTTGAGGTCCCCAATCTGCCGCACGCTGATTTGCTGGGCGCACCCGCCGGAGAGACCACAGACAGCATTCGCGACCGCTGCAATCAGGCACGCCAAAAGGCAATAGATCGCCAAGGTTGTACCAACATGGCCTTGCAGGGACAGGCTATCGACCAGCATGTCTCGCTGGATACCGATGCGTTGAAGTTTCTGAATGTGGCCGCTGCCCGTTTGGGCTGGTCTGCTCGCGGAACCCATCGCACACTCAAAGTTGCCCGCACCATTGCCGACCTGGCCGGTGCGCAGCACACCCAAGTTGCCCATGTGGCAGAAGCCATGCAGTATCGGCGCGCAGTGGCCTGACGCGCCGCAACACGGCGAGCGTTACGACATGTGTTTGTAGGTTGTCCGATACGACACTTAGAATGGGTCGTCTTTCTAATTGGGAGCGTCTGCATGCGGCAATTGTTTGGGTGGATTTTCATTGTGGTTGTTGCCTCTCTGACCGCGTGCGGAGGTGCCAGCAATCGCGATCAACTCGCCGCTTCGCAAGTACCCGCCACTCAGGGCGTTCTGTTCACCAGTGCGCCCAGTAGCATCACGCTTTCCATTGGTGGCGATGTTTCGAACTACACCATTGGCGGTGGTACACGGCCCTACACCGCCCGCGCTGCGGACGAACGAGTGGCAACGGGCCGGGTCTCCGGTACCACCCTGACCATCACGCCCCTGGCTGCTGGGGCGACGCAAATTTTGGTGTCTGACGCGGCTGGTGGTCAGGTGCTCATTGGCGTTACCGTTGCAGGCAACAACCCGGCAGCATTGCATATTGCTGCACCGTCTTCGGTCACGGTGCCAGCCGGGGTGGTACCGGCGACCTATGTCATCGTGGGTGGCAGCCCGGCCTATATTGTTCAGAGCAGCAATACGGCAGTTGCCACCGCCACCGTGGCGGGCAGTCTACTGAGCATCAATGCATTGACCGTGGGCAGTGCAACCGTCACCGTGTTCGACGCCACAGGCGCGCAGGCCAGCCTAACCGTTGCGGTGTCGTCCAGCACGGGCGCAGCCCTGACAGTGTCGCCCAATGGTGCCACTGGTTCAGTGGGCGATGTACTCACCTTTGTGCTGCGCGGCGGCTCACCGGCCTATACCGTCACGTCAACCAACGCCAATATTGCAAGCCTGTCCAGCAATACGGTGGCTACGAGTGGCGCATCATTTACCGCCACACTGCGCGATGTGGGCGATACCGTTATTACGGTGAGTGACGCGCAGAACCAGGTGCAATCGTTCACCATCACCTCGGGCACGACGTCCCCCCAGTTGCGCATTTCGCCCAGCACCTTTCTCATTGGCGAGAACGACGTCAGCCAAATCGCAGTGAAAATCTTTGGTGGCACGGCTCCCTATACCGCTTTCACCAGTGACACGCTCAAGGCCACTGTCGCTGTGGTGGGTAGCGTACTTAACATCACGCCCGGCAGCAGTGGAACCCGCTGCATCAACCCAGTGACGGACGCCACGCCGCCGGTGTATGTTGTTAGCGGTACCTATAACGTCACGATCACGGTCATAGACAGTCTGGGTGCTACAGGCACCAGTGTGATGACCATCAAGGACAATGGCGCTGGCCTGAATCTCGGCTGCCCCTGATAGGGCTTAGCAGACATAGCTATCAAATTAATAGCTGCTTGTGCTTGTTTTACGAGGGCTACGGGCTGATTTTGCTTTAATTCACGCGCAAAGCCGCGTTGGCGACCAGCAGCGTTTCAGACTGCGTTGAGCCCCCAGCACCGCAAGCATTGGCAGCCGTACGCAAATTGCCGGTGTTGGCACTGCCATCGTCCAGCAAACGCTCCATTTGCACAATGACGTCGCAATCGGTGTTTTGAATGCGCACCACATTGCGCCAGCTCGCGGGCAAGCCAGCAACGCCGGACAAAGCTGCTCCGGTCAAGCTCAGTGTGCTCACGCCATTGGTGCCGCTGGTGCGAATCGGTTGTGCGGCATCCCCGCGCAGCATGCCCGAGCGAATCAACGACTCGCTGGCACAGGCCGACTCGGCCGCTGTAGCAATTAGCCCTGTTGTATTGCCTACACAAGTGGCCGATAAATTGGGAATGGCGGTAGTGGCATTTTGCAAAGTACCGGGCCAGGCGCCATACCGATCGTGAAACTGTTGCGACGCATTGGCCATGTCGGTCATCGCCTTGATAGTGTCCTTGGTGCGGGCATTGCGCATGACCGACTGGGCGTTCAAGATGCCGGCCAACAAAAATCCAATGATGACCAGCACGATGGCAATCTCCACCAGGGTAAAGCCTTGCATGCTTTGGATTGGGCGGCGAGTGGAGTCATGCATGGCGCGGGGAGGTGCTGTGCGGTGCAAGGGCAGGCTAGGGGTGAGCGATCATTTGGATTACAGCGGCACAAACGTGCGTGGGGCAGTTCCCAGCGCCGCCGTGCAGGCAAGCGAAGTCATGACTTTCCCCGTAGTGGAATTACCATCGTCCAGCGCACGGTCCACATCCAAAACCACCTCGCACGGCAAATTGAACAGCACGATCACATTGCGCACAGAAGGGTTTGCGGTGTTATATGCCAAGCTCGTATTCGCAGCAGTCGCAGCCGCCATGTGTACCCCACCAAACTGCGATTGAATACGTTGCTGCGTAGTGGTCCCCATTTTGCCCAGTAGGCCTGCGGCGTACAGGTGCAATGGGGCCTCTTGAATTTCAGAACCGGCCAGTGCCAAACCGGCAGCTGTCATGGTGCCGGTAATCAGGCCGTCACCGCCCCCAGGGCTTGCGGCCACACCGGGCAATTGGTTGGCCACATAAATCCAATCACCCGGCAGGTAGCCGTAGCGCTGCTTGAAATTGAGGGCACCCGATTGCAAATCGCCCACAATTTGGATGACGTCTTGCGCTTGCGAACGGCTGATCAGGCCGCGCCCGGCCATCAGCCCCGCCGCTAACAAAATGCCCCCCAAGACCACCACAATGGCCATTTCGGTGAGGGTAAAGCCCCGTTGGGCCTGACGTCTGGATTGGATCATGTTGATTTCCTTGGCGAAAGCGGTTGTGTTCTGGCTCAGGGGCAGCGGGTCTGGATGGCGGGATAGGCCGCTTGTAGCTGGGCGTATGTCACCGTCTGCGCCGCAGCCCCGAATAGTGACAAGCGGTAGAGTACCGCGGCACCTGCTGTTATCGGTGGGCCGCTGTGCATAGCGGTGGCCGTGAAGCATAAGTCGCCAGCCAAACAGGTATAGGTTATGGCCCCGTTGCCAATGGTGGGAATGATGGCATTGACCAGCGGCTGCGCCACTGCAACTGCGGGTGGTGTGCAACTGGACACGGCCAACTGGGCCATGGCCAGCTCGCGGTAAGAAGTAGCAACACCTTTCAAAGTCTTGTCGTCCAGCAATGGTTGCAGCAAGTCTCTTGGCGTTAAGTAGGCCACGATGTCGTCATAGGCACCGCCAGTGGCTGCGGCCACATCGGTGGGCGTGCGCATGATGAAGGTGGTAGACGCGGCACCCAAGTTGGTCGCTTCATCCGCCCCTGCAGGGCCAGGCACGACTGCCGCACCGCGGATAGTGCGCGCACCAAAGCCATTTTTACCGTGCGACAGAATGACAGCGACCGGGCTGGGCACAATTGCCGGCCCCAGCACGCCTGCATCACTGCGCACCTGCACGGTGAGCGCAGTGAGTGGTGCAGTGAGCTCTGTAATGGTGAAGGGTGCAGCGGCAGGCAAACCGGCTTTGATAGTCCAGTTGCTGCTGGTGACCGGCGTGCGGTTGGCAACGCGGTAGGTAAACAAGTTAGACCAGCCGTCTTGCACGTCACCCACAGAGAGGCCCAGTGCCCGCCAGGGCAGCACACCACGCCCGGCATTCACCAGGCAGTTGGCAGGCTCTGCGCCAGTGGGTGGCAAGGCGGAATCGGGGCATGGCAGTCGGCCATTGGTCCGCAAAAATGCAATTAGCGCAAGCTTGATACGCTCTTGTTTTGTCTGGGTGACAGACCGCGCAGCGTTCTCTTGAGTCGCTTGCAGCAAGCGTAGACCCAGCGTCAACATGATGCCCATGATCACCACCACCACAGCCATTTCGACCAGCGTAAAGCCGGAGAATGTGGTGCGGCAGCTGCCGCGTGGTGGTGTTTTAGTTGGCATGGTGCAGTTCAAATCGCTATAAATATGATAGCTGCTTGCGCATATTGTACGAGGGCTACCGCCTCTTTTGCTTGAACAATAACTGTCTCTGTGCTTCTTCGTACTTCCAGCCCAAGACCCGATAAAGTGGAGCTTGGGCTGATGGAAGCGCACTTAACTTGCCTCTACAGGCGCATGCAAACGGTCCAGCGGTTTGCAGTGGTTTCGTCATATGCGACCAAGGCTGGGGCAGCCGCGATGGGTGCTAGCGGATTAGCCGCAGCTTGTGAACCCAGCAATGAACCGGTATTGTTCGCAGCACCTGCACCGTCAATAATTCCGTCCACACCGGCTGCCTGTTTCGTCGTCAAACCAGAAGCACAAATCAAGGGACCGGGGGAGTTGTAGGCAGGCCCAGCTGTTATACCCAACACACCGCCACCGCCATGGGTAGGCAAACCAGCGACCGTGGCCAGGGCAGCAGGATCGCCGGTGATCAAACCAGAACCCCGCAGCGCACGCCAAACCGCAGGCTGGTCACCACCATTGGTGAAGGTTTGCCCTACGGTGATAGCCAAAACCCCGTTGCCCGGCACACCTGCACCTGCAGTGCCCAACCAACCTCGCGCAAGCATGGTCGCGGCAGTTTCATCGCCAGGCAGTGACTTGTAACGGTCTATGTAGCCGTTGTATGCGGCCTGCACGGCTTTCATGTCGCTCACAATGCTCTTGATGCGCGAGTTTTCAATCAACTCCTGGCCTTTGAGCACGCCGCCCAACAGCAGGCCAATAATCACCAAGACGATGGCGATTTCAACCAGGGTAAAACCCGTTTGGCGGGATTTCATTTGGTATTTCATTCGGTTGTCCTTTCGACGTTCAACAGACGTTTTCAACAAAGTGCGCCCCCATGGCCGCGCTTATGGAGTCGAATATAGGCAGCCTATCGCTAGCAGAGGTGTCAGACTTTTTTACATTGCAGGCTCTACAACACCGTTTGTGCCAACTTTTTCACACTATTGCGGCAATATTGCGGTAATAGCAAGGTGAACTGCAGGCTTTGGTCCGCCACACTGGCATGCATATCACCTCCAGCGGTGCGCAGGCAATGGCGCGCTTGGTACAGGCCCAGCCCCAGACCACCCGGGCGTCCGCTGGCGAAGGGCTCGAATAATTTCTCGGGCGGCATGTCGAGCCCTTGCGGCGGCAAGGGGCAAACCAGCGACACACAAACCAGGGCATCGGGCTGGCTTGGCGGTGGAGGCGTAATCATTGCAGTGGGGGCCAACGTAAGACCCTCACGCCAGTCGCGGGCCAGGTTGCCGAGCAGGTTGTCCAGCGCACGCTCCAGCAGTTCCGGCGCCATCCAGGTGGTGGCGTCGCCGGAAATGGTGATCTCTACGCCCGCCAATCGAGCGGCCTGCTCTAGGGCATTGCGCAAGTGCACTTCGCATGGTGTGCTGGCCTGTGGGTCTTTGCCCAGGGCAGCCATCAGTCGCTGGGCGCGCTCCAGCACCAGTGGTGCATTGCTTTGTAGGCGTTGAGCTACGCGTGTCAGGGCTTCGGGTGTGTCCGCTTGTGCAAAGTCGGTCCCCACCCAGCTCACCCATTGGGCCAAGTTGCGCATATCGTGTTGCAAATACAGGGACAACCGCGCCCGTTCGGCCAAGGCGGCAGACAGTGCGGCCGTGCGTTCGCGCAGTCGTGTTTCCAGCAAAAGGACAAAAACTTGGGCCAGGTGGTTGGCAAACAAGCGTCGCTCGCCGCGGGGTGCACCGTGTCGCAGTGTGATGCGCAGATGCGCCTCGGCGTTGCCGTTGACCAAAAACGTTTGCAGCGGATCTGCTGTTGAGAGAGCAGGGTTTAGGGGATCTCCCAAAACGCCTTGAACCCGTTGCCCATACCAATCACCCTCCCACTGCAGGGTACGCCAGCCGGCCTCTTGCAGGATGGGCCAAGCGGCAGTGGGCAAATCCAATATTTCCACGCTGCTACCGGAGAGCTGCAGCAGCGACTGCATGCCACGCTGGTAGCGCCCGGCGCGCCGGGACAGGAATACGGCAGTCACCAACAGCGTCACACCCGCGACCATAAAGGCCAGCGACAGGCTAGTCAGGACGTTGAATGCCATATTTATTGAGGTAGTAGTACAGGTGCTCACGCGCAATGCCCAGGTTGCGCGCCGCCAGGGTGACGTTGTACCCCGCCGCAGCCAGGCTGCGGCGCAGCAGCTGCTCTTCGGCTTGTGCGGCCGCCTCTTTGGGGCCATCGCCAACCCGTGCGGTGACCGCAATGCGGGCTTCACCATGCAAGACCATGCGGGCTTCCTCGCGGGCAAACAGGCTGGCACGCTGCACGGACTGAATCACCACCGCCATTGCCGCAGGTTTAGTGAGAAAGTCAAATGCGCCCTGTCGTACGGCCTCTTGTGCGGCAGCGGCTTCATCTTGCCCCGTGAGTACGATCACCTTGGTGGCGGGTTGCGCACGTAATGTCTCTTGCAGTGTTCGCAAGCCCTCGCGCATGGTGCTGGGGTGCGGTGGCAGGCCCAGATCCAAGACCATGATGGCGGGCGCGGTGGCGAGCGCCATGGCGGCCATGGCACTGGCACAGTCATGGGCCAGTTGCACCACAAAGCCCGCGTCTTCCAAGGCAGCGCCCAGATAGCTTCGCAAGGTTTCGTCGTCTTCCACCAGCAGGACGGCAAACTTTTCCGCAGCGGGTTCAGCAGCGAGCGGCTTGACTTTGTCCTTGGAATTGGCGGGTGTGGCCATGCCCGCTATTCGCCCGATGTCCACAGCGAAAGCAGCGGCAAAATGGCCAGGCCAAACCCAATGATGATGCATGCCAGCCCGCCCATGGAGCGAAACAATACCCAATCCGAGGATGTACTGGGGCTCACTGCCATGAGCAAGTAGCCCACAACAATCAAGACCAGACCGATGCCAATCCATACCTTGCGCCGGAAATGGCGCTTGCGGTACTGGGCCTGCGCCAGCTCGCCAAACTCCGTGTTCATGGTGCAGGCCTCTTGCGCACCGCACCGGGGGCCACGATGTCGGACTTTGCGCCCGTGGTTTTGTCAAACGATTGCCCCACCCGCAGGCGGTGGCCGTCGACAATTGCTTCTGACCCATTGATGACTGTGGAGCGACTGGAACCCTGCGCAACGGGTTCTCCATTAACCCATGCTGTTCCCTTGCCACGGCTACGGGATACAACTCCGTCCAAGCGGACCGTGGGTGAACTGGCGGCGGCAGCGGCTGCTTCACTACCAGACGCTCCTGTGGGGGCGCCCCCACTTGTGCCTCCGGTACTGCCATCCGTCGCGCCGCCAGTGGGGCTTGCAGAAGCGGAACCTTGGGTGCCGCTGGTAGAAAGGTCTGCCCCACTGCCATGCCCCTTGCGGGCCTGGACGATGGCCTGGCGCTGTTCGGGTGAAAACAAGAGCGTGCCTAGTTCATCAGCCGTTTCGGCGATTGCCGCTGAGGGAATGAAGGCGCAAGCAATCGCAAGGTGAACGAAGGAGCGAGAGATAGGTCGAACCATGGGCGGGGTGCAAAACGGCATAGTGCTGCGATCCATACTCACTGCGCAGGTTGCGCTGCTGGGGGCTGGGGCATCGTCACAAAGCGCAGTACGCACTTGGCCGTCATGCCGCTGGCGCGGGGGTCTGAAAAAGCGCAGGCGTTCACGCGGAATCTGCCTTTGACGTGCTCGCGGAAGTCTTGTATCAAGCGCAGCACATCGCCTTCATGCACATCACGCAACTCAAATTGCAGGTCGTGAACCAATGGCTCCGCATTGGTCTCGTCTGGCGGGACTACCGTAGCAGACGGCGGCAGATCAGCTGCGGCAAGGGTTTTGGGCGCTTGCAACTGGTAGACCAGTCGGGTGGTCAGTCCCAAGCGTTTGTGGCTGGCCAGCAGTTCTTCTACCCAGGTGGGGCGGTCCGGCGTGCCGATCAAATTTTGGGCACGCAGGGCTTCAAACCGCTCAATATTGCTACGCATATTGAGCAAGTTCTCTTGCTTAAGGGAGAGTTCTCCGCGCTGGGCCTGCACGGAGCGGCCCAAGTCCTGGACCTCGCTATTCAAGGAACTTGCCATCATGTGCAGTGCAGCCACGGTGACGACACACAACAGTGCAATCCCCCCCAATTGGATGAGGCTTTTGCGCGCTGCCAGGAATATGGGTTTCCATTCATTCATGGCGCTGCACCCACAGTGGTGGAACCTGGCAACACCAAGCACCAGGCGAACTGCCGCTGTGTTTCGCCCTGCCCGGAACCCACCGATTCAAGGTCACCCTCACGCAATGCGCGGGTCGGGTCCTGCAGTACGGACACGCCCTGGATAGCTTTGAACTGCTGCGTCATCTGCGACACCTGCTCCAACTGCAGGCGTGGCCCCGTGCCGGCAGCCAACGCAAATGCCATCTTGAGTTCGACCTTGCGTGCAGGTTCTGGCGCTGTTTCGGTTGGTGTTACGGCGGCCGCGGCAGCTTCCAATGCACATGGAGCAGTTTGCGCGCCCACAACCTGCCACTGCAGGGACAGTACCCGGGCACTGGGTACGCTGGAAACTGCGCGGGAGATTGCCACGAGTTGTTGCTGCAAGTCGGGCGCGCTGGCGATTTCGTCGGCATCCAAGGTCAGCACTTTGCGCAGCAGTTCAGGGGCAACTCCAAAAGACGCGAGGGATGTCTCCAGCTGCGCTGTTTGCGCCGTTAGTTGGGTTGCACTACTTCTTAAACCAGCCTGCAAACCGCGGTCACCAAAGTGGGACACGACACTGCCGCTGGCAACCACGACCGCCGCCACGATGCATGCCACCATGGCCACGCGCGCACCCTTGTGAACCTGTTGTGTGAGGTATGCAGCGCGCATGGCCAAAGGCGCCAGTTGACCGGGAGGGGCCTTGCATGCAAGGTCAAACAATGCATTGCGCCAGCCACCATCGGCGCTTGGGTGGTGCTTTGCCGGAGGCACGACTGCATCAATGCGATCACGCACCAGCACTGCTGCCAGGCCCTCCTGGGTGTCCAGCAGCAGTGCGCTCAAACGCCCCGCGCCGCGCTGAACGATATGGGTGTTTTCCAGGTGCCGCAGCGTTCGCACCACTTCGACGGCTTGCTCGGCTGCCGTGCTGGCGCCGGGGACCAAGCGCGTGAGAACGGGGGAGTGGTCTTTCAAGAAAACAATGCGGGTGCTGGCAGCTTGCCCCAGCACAATTAACAGATTGCCCGGCAAAGACTTGTCTTGCCCTAGCTGTGCCAACAACACGGAAACACTCCATATGCCCGCGAGCGGTGCCTGCACGGTGGTCAAGGCAGCCTGCAATCGTTCGGCTGGCTCTATGGCCATCAGGATTTGCTTGGGCGGAGCCAAGCGGCTGATCAGGTTGCCGGTGGGGCGACCATCCAGGGTGGTGCGAAACGGGCTTTCCGGAAATCGATTGACCAGTTGCCGTTGGACATACTTCTTGCGGTCATTGCCAAAGATGCGTGGAACGGCAATTTCCACCAGAGTTTCTTCGGTCAGATCGGTCACTACATAGACCGGCCCCACAGGGTCGCCTGTAAGCGGCTGCCATGTATCACCCTGCTTGTCCCACCAGGTCGGCCCTTCGGCATTGAGAAACAGAACGGTGGCCATGGCGTCAGGTCTTCATTTTCGATATGGTGTCGTAAATAGGCCCCAACACCGCCAACATGATCCAACCCAAGATAAGGCCCATGACAACTGTCAGCGCAGGTTCAATCATGGCTTGCACGCGCGAGATCGATTCGTCAATGTCGCGCGAATAGAAGTAGCTGATGTTGGCCAGTGATTGGTCTAAAGCGCCCGTAGATTCCCCAACCTTGATCATGCGAATCACAAACGACGGGAACAACTGCTCCGCCGCAAAACTGGCAGCTATGCCAGTGCCCGTCATCACGCGGTCGCGTGCCCGGCGAATCGAGCCTTGGATGACAACATTGGAGGAAATTTTTTCGCAGTAGATCAGGCTGTCGGTCAATGAAATGCCGGTGCGGTACATCAGGCCCAGCGTATCGGCAAATCGTGCCAATGCGAGCTTTTTCAGGACGGGTCCGATCACAGGAATAGCGAGCTGCAATTCATGCAACTTGTAGCGGAATCGCGGGTACGAGGCAGACAAAGACAGCAAGCCAATCACAAACAGTGGCGGCACCGACAAAATCACCCACCAGTAGTTGACAAAGATGCCTGACAAGCCAATGAGCAAGCGCGTTTGCAAAGGAATTTCCTGGCCGAGGTTCTTCAAAAACCCAATCAGTTGGGGCACCAGGTAGATCATCAGAAAAAACACGACACCGCCGATGACCACCATCACAAAAAGCGGGTAGGCCAACAGCTTTTTGGTCTGTGCTTCCATCTCGTCTTGCCATTTGAGGGAGCGCACCACTTCCTTGAGCACTTCGGACAACTGACCGGTGACTTCGCCAGAACGGATCAGGTTGACCACTGTCTCCGAAAACACGCCGGGAAAGGTGGCTACGGCCTCGCCCAAGGTGGAGCCTGCTTCGATCTTTTCATACAAGCCGCCGGATAGTTGCCGACTGGCAGGGGTCTCGGAGGCATCGCGCAAATCGGCCAATGCTTCCAGGATGGGGACACCCGCGCGCACCAGCATTTCCAACTGAAAAAGGAAGCCCAATACCTCGCGCCGGGGCATGCTCTTGACGGCGTTGGCATGCCTGGAGATGGTCTTTGCTGAAAGTAGCGCCAGATCAAGGCGCTTGAGCTGGGCTTCGAGATCGGTCTCGTGTAGCGCATCGACGCGACCTTTGGATATGCGGCCATCGGCATGCGCTGCGCGGTACTCGTAGAGCGGCATTAGTGAATCAGTTCAGTGAGGTCCACCACGCGCCCTACCTCCTCCACGGTGGTGAGCCCTTCTTTGACACGGCGCAGGCCGTCTTCTGCCATGCTGACAAAGCCTTGCGAGCGCGCGTAGTCCATCATCACTTTCAGGCTGGCCCGCTGGGTAATGAGTTCATCCAGGGCCGCGTCAAATTTGAGCAACTCCAGAATGGATATGCGCCCCTTGTAGCCCAGTTGTTCACAGGCCTGACAGCCCACGGGGCGATAAACCGAATGCGGTTCGCCTGCCTTCATTCCCAGTATCTGCAGCTCGATGGGGCTGAGTTCGTGCGGTACCTTGCATACTTTGCACAAGGTGCGCAGCAACCGCTGGGCCACGATGCCGATGACGTTGCCGGCCAAGACTTCGGGCTTGATCCCCAAATCCACTAGGCGGGGAATGGAGCGTATGGCGGAGTTGGTGTGCAGTGTAGAAAACACCTGGTGCCCGGTCATGGCAGCACGAAACGCCATTTCTGCGGTCTCGTGGTCACGCACCTCGCCCACCAAAATGATGTCGGGATCTTGCCGCATCATGGAGCGAATGCCTTCGGCAAAGTCCATCTTCACCGAGTCAGAGATCGAGGTCTGCCGGATCACCGGCATCGGGTATTCAACCGGGTCTTCCAGCGTCATGATATTGACGCCGACCTCGTTGAGGTGCCCCAAAATCGAATACAGCGTGGTAGTTTTACCGGAGCCTGTAGGCCCGGTTACCAGCATGATGCCTTCGGGCCGCGACAGCATGAGCTGCATGGTGTTGAACTGGTCGTCGGACAGGCCCAGACCATTGAGCGGCACAATGCCGCGCTTGCGATCCAGGATACGCAGCACAAAGTTTTCACCATGAATGGTGGGCTGCACGGCGGAACGGAAATCAACCGGACGACCGGAGATGGTCAACGAAATGCGTCCGTCTTGCGGCGCTCGGGTTTCGGCGATGTTCATGCCGGCCATCACCTTGAGGCGCACCACCATGGCCGACCAGTAGCGCATGTGCAGTGCACGCACCTGGCGCAACACGCCGTCAATGCGGTAGCGGATACGCAGGAACTGGGGTTCGGGCTCAAAGTGGATGTCGGACGATCCCCGCAGCGTGGCGTCTGCCAACAGGGAGTCGATCAATCGCACCACCGGGTGGCTATAGCCTTCAGTGGCTTGCATCAGGCCAATCAGGTCCACGGCGCCGGTTTCCAACTCCTGCAAGATGCCGTCGATGGATAGCTCGTGCCCGTAAAACTGCTCAATGGCGGTCAGTATCTCGGCGCTGCTGGCCAGACGCCATTGGATCAACGGGCCACCGACCAACAAAGCGCTGATCTGGTCGACTGCCACGATGTCGTTAGGATTCGCGCACGCAATGACGAGCACGTTGCTGACCGTGTCCAGACTGACCGGGAACAAGGAATGGCGTTTGGCCATGGCCTTGGGGATCAGTGCCAACGCAGGAGCGTTGGCTACCATGCCTTTGAGGCTGATGGCGGTCTCGCCCAGGCTGTCCGCCAACGCACCGCGCATGGCTTCTTCTGAAGTGAAGCCCAGATCGAGAAGCACTTCACCCAGCGGTTTGCCAGTGCTCTTTTGCTCCATGAGCGCAATGCGCAGCTGATCCTGGGTAATCAAACCCATTTGGATCAAACGGTCGCCCAGGCGAACTGGAGCGGCTGGGGCCACCATTTCGGTCATTTTGTGCCGTCCGATTCGGGGTCCAGCAACTGCCGCAACTGGATCAGCCGCGTGCGAACCGACTGTATGCGTTGGGCACCCAACGGCGTGGGTGTGCGGCTGGCATTTTGTACGGCTTTGTCGTATTGCTCGACGGCCTGCGCATAGTTGCCTAACTTATCCAAGGCTACGGCCAGGTTGTAGCTATGCCAGGGGTTGGAAGGCTCCAGCGCATGGGCGCGGCCATAGGCCAGTGCGGCCTCTGCAACCAAGCCTTCTTGTGCCAGTGCATTTGCAGCCTGGGCCTGCGCGGCGGCCGAATCGGGCTGGCTCGCTGCCAGTGCTTTGGCGCGATCGCCCTTGGTTGCACCAGCGTTAGTACCCGCATCCAGCGCAATCAAGCCCGCATTTGCGATGCTGTTGCCAGGGTCTATGCGCAAGACCTTGGCATACAGCGCCTGCGCCTCTTCCCGCCGGCCTTTGCTATGGGCTACGTAGGCCAAGCCCAGCAAAGCGTCAGTTTCCAAAGGGTTGCTGGCCAAGGCTGCGTTATAGGCTTGGGCAGCATCGTCCAAGCGCCCGGCCACCAATGCGGTATAGCCCTGCTCCAACTGGCCTTGAGCGGTCAGTTTGGTTGAAAAAACAGGGCCTTTGGGTGCTACAGGTGACGTTGCCCCCTTTGATGGTTTTGTCGCGCGTCCGGTGCGGTGTGCTGTTTGCGTCGTGGCGGCAGACGCTGCCACAGCTGCGGGTGCAGAGGCGGGCGAAGAAGCGGGTGAAGAAACCGGTGTAACTGGCGGTGGAGCAGTCTCTACAACGGTTTCGACCGGCGCAGAAGCGGGTGCGGCAACAGAAGATGCAGCCGACAGTGGTGCCGGTGGCAGAGCAGAGCCGCTGGACAACGAAGAATTTCCCGAAAGGCCTAACAGGCGTTCTGGGTCGCCCCACAGTCCCAATAAGAAACTGCCCAGCCCGAGGGCGATACAAGCCGCCACACCGCCCAAAATCAAAACTCGACGGCGAGCTGCGTTGGTTGACGGCGCTTTGGCATAGCCTTTGCGGATGGCATTGGCTGCAGCTTGGGCATTGGCCGGAGCGATCGGACGCACACCTGCTGCGGTCGCCAGGTCCTTTAGTGGCGCGCTGGGTGCTGGATTAGCTTTTGATGCTGCAGTGGCGCCAGTTGGTGTTGCTATGCCTGGTGCCGGGCTTGCTGTTGGCTCTTCTGTCGGGGCTGGCACACGTGCCTCAGGTGTTGCGGTGATCTGTGAAGGCGGGTCTGGCTGCGTCACTGCTAAAGGTGGCGGCACGTTGACCGGCGCAGGTTCAGGTTCCGGTGCAGCGGGTGGTTGTTCCACGGCTTGTGTTGCTTCTGGTGGCGTCGCTGGTGGCGGCTTGGGCGTCAGTTCAAGCTCTAGTTCCTGCGATGGGCCGCGCGCGGCAATAGGCTCAAGTAGCGTCAGTTCAGAAGGTTGGGTTGGTGGCCCACTGGCGGCATCGTTTGCCGTTGCCTGGGCTGCAGCCAATGCGACCCGTTCCTTGTCTTTGCTGGCGCGTTGCAGGGCATCAAGCAAGAGACTCATGGCTTAGTTCCGCTGAAATTGAAACTCGGGCCGCGTGGGTTGGCTCGGCTGCTCCATGGCGTCGCGTGCTTCTTGCATCACGTCACGGTACGCCTTGAAGTCGCCGTTCAAGCTGGCATCTTGCACAACCGTGGGCCGCAAAAAAATCACCAGTTCGGTTTTTTTGGTGCCTTCGTCACGGTACTTGAACAGGTTGCCAAGTCCGGGCAGGCGATTGAGGATGGGGACCTCATCGGAATTGTTGTTTCGGGAGTCTTGCATCAGGCCACCCAGGATGGCAATACCGCCTGATTGCACACGCAGTACCGACTCCATTTCCCGCGTCTGCACTTCGGGGATGCGGTTGACCACGCCATTTTGCGCCAGCGCAGGGCTAGGGTCTGTTGCGTAACCAGTGATGCGGCTGATGGTGGGACGCAAATTCAAAATGACTTCGCTGGACTCGCTGATCTGCGGAGTGACCGACATCAACAAACCAATGGGCACCGTGTTGATGAGTGTGTTGTAGATTGCCGGTGTAGCGGCAACCCCTGCGGATGCGGGCGTACCGGGTGTAACACTCAGGGTGAAATACACCTTGTTGTCGACCACCTTGAGCACACTGCTTTGGTTATTGAGAACTGAAATTTTGGGGCTGGAAAGCACCCGCAAGGTTCCGAATGACTCCAGCATGTTCAAAATGCCAGTAAGGTCGTAACCTTTAAAAATGCTGGGGCCGTTGACCGTGAGCGATGTCAGCGTGCTGACCAGGCCACCGGTGCGAAAGCCTTCCACGGGGCCTGCCGGGCGAACGGAAAACTGCGAATCGTAGGCCGTACCCGATGGCTTGACCAGCGACCAGTCAATACCCTGCTGGTAGCGGCTCGACAGGTCTACTTCAACAATGGTTGCCTCAATCAGAACCTGGCGTCGCGCCGAGCGCATAACCCGGTCGATAAATTCCCGCACTTTTGCATGCTGTGATTGGGTTGCCCGCACGTTGATGTAGCCCGATTCGGCGTTGGACATGACGGACGCAGCCTCCCGGTACACGGTACGCGGCATGGCAACGTTGGGCGCACCCGCATTGGCACCTGCGGCACCTGGGCCCGACGCGGCAGTGGCGGGCGCTGCGGCGCGGGCAGGGGCTGCTGCGAGAGCAGTGTTATTGGCACCCGCGTTTTCGGGCACAACCTTGTCCGTCTCGCGCAGCATGTCCTTGATGTTGTTGACCAGCGTTTCCCAGAAATTGTTGTTGGACTTGCTGATGATCTCCGAACTGGACGCATTGCTGCCAGTGCCGCCCCCCCCAGAGCTTCCGGGTGCACTGCCGGTGCTCGCCACGTTGGTGGATGTGCTCACCGAAATGGACGAGTTGCGCTGCACGTTGGGGTAATCAATGCGGTAGCTCTTGAGGTACGGCAGGTCGGGCAGGATGGATAGATTATTGCCCTGCATTTCATACCGCAAATCCACCTGGCGGGCTACGCGGTCCAGAATTTCTGTCAGGGTCTGGTCCCGCACGTTCATGGTTACGGTGCCTGCAATGCTGGGGTGAATGTCCACGTTGATGCGTGCGTCTCGGGCAAGGGCAAATAGAAGGTCCTGCACATTCACGTTTTGCATCACCACGCTGTAAACCTCTTGACGGGGTGAGACCTTAGGAGGCGGCGGCAAGGGCGGAGCGTTTGCAAACTCAGGCGCAGGGCCAGCGGCCATGGGGGGCACTTGCAAATGTGCGTTGGAAATGGGGGGTGCCGGAGGCGCTGCGCAGGCTGTCAGCAAAATTGCGAGTGGTACCCCGAGTGAACGGGACAAGGCTTTGGAGTAGGCCAACGCGGGTTCTGCTGAAGCTACGAAACTATTCAAGATAATTGATCCTGCCGTATTTTGTTCCATGTCCTCACGAGCGGTCTATTCGCTTTCAGGGCTGCTGGCAGCTCGAGCATTGCTGCGGTGGCCTGGGCACTGGTGGGGTAGCTGCCGACAAACACTGCAATAAAGTCTTTTCCATTGTAGTGACTAAGTTGCATGTATATCTGGTCTTTGTCGATGTGCTGTGCCAAAGACTTGAGATAGGTTGCGGCTGTTGCCTCACGCGGCAAAGCGGCGATTTGCAGGGTGTAGCCGGCTACTGCGTCACCTTGTGTCTTGGCACGGGTGCGTTGGATGAAGGGCTCCAGATCTGCCATCCAAGGTGGTGCAGCGTCTGCGGCGCGCTGGGTCTGCGGCGGCGGAGTTTCCACGATTGGTGCTTGGGGCGCAGAGGCTGGTTCCAGCACACGCGCTGGTATGGCAAGTGCTGCGCCCGAGGCAGGCATGGCTGCGGATGCGGTGGCGGCAGGAACAGTGTGCAATGCTAGTGCAACAGCAGACGCTGGGGTTTGAACTGGGGCAACGGCAGTAGGTGCTGGAGGCTGTGTTTGCGCCACCGCTACGGGGGTAGTAGCAATGGCAGGTGGTGTCGGCGTCTTGGCAAACCTTTGCACGCCAGCCACACCGAATACGCCCAAGACCACCACGCCTGCTACAGCCAGGGCGGCACCACGCCATCCCGCAAGCCAGGCCCAAGCCCTGGGTGCGGAAATGTCATCGTGCAGTTCAGACATGGCACTGCGAACGTGCTCGACGTTGACGGACGGTTTGCCGCCGGCGTAGGCCGCCAACAGCGCCTTGTCGGCCAACAAATTGATACGCCGTGCGCGGCCGCCAGAAGCCTTGATCAGCAAGGCCATGGCCGCAGGTGCAAACAAGGCAGCACCCTGCCAGCCGGCCGCCCGCAAGCGGTGGTCAATGTAGGCCGCTGCTTCGTCGTCCGGCAAAGCGGGTAGCACAAAGCGGTGGACTACGCGATCGCGCACTTGCCGCATGCGCCGGTCGGCCAATGTTTCGTCCAGCTCCGGCTGGCCAAACAGAATGATGTTGAGGAGTTTGTGCTGTTCGGTTTCCAAATTGGATAACAAACGCACTTCTTCGAGCGACTCGGGCGGCATGGCGTGCGCCTCGTCAATCACCAACAGCACGCGCTGCCCTTCGGCATGGCGGCGCAGCAGCTCGTGCTGCAATGCAGCAAGACGCGCTTCTGTGGAAGTGGGCAAATCCGTGAGACCCAGCTCGCGTCCAATAGCGCCCAAAATTTCGTCGCGGCTAAAGCTGGGGTTGGCAAGGTAGATGGTGGCAACCGTACTGGGCAGGCGGCTCAGCATGAGGCGGGCTAGCATGGTCTTGCCGCTGCCAACCTCTGCCACCAAAGTCATGATGCCTTCTTCGTGCTGCGCCACATGCAGCAGCGCAGACAGGATGTCACCGCGACGGCCGCCGGAAAAAAAGAACCCCAAGTCCGGCGTTATTTGAAACGGTGGCTTAGCGAGGCCAAAGTGGTCCAGGTACAAGGATGACATTGAAACTCCTCAGCGCCGGATTCTGACACGCTTGGCGGCGGTCTATGCGCATGTTTGGAGTTGTACCCGCTTATCTTGGGATTGGTGTGTGCAATTGCCCACGCACCATCCATGCGGTTTGTGGGGCCAAAATGGCTGGGAAGGCGCACAGAATGTGCGTGGGCCTTCCCACGGTACCGGTTGTTCTACGGCGTGATCACGCCGCCATTGACCGTGACATGCGCGCCGACCGACAGGGGCGTGGCATGCTCCAGGCGCATGGTGGAGCCGTCTTCCATGCGCAGGTCGATGTGGTACACGGTGACCTTGTGCATGCGCTTCTCCACGGTGTTGCCAGCGTAGCCGCCACCCACGGCACCCACGACAGTTGCAATGGTCTTGCCCGTGCCGCCGCCGACCTGGTTACCCAGCAGGCCACCCAACACGGCACCAGCTACTGCTCCGGCACCGCTGCCTTGGCCCTCGCGCTCAACAGGCGTAACCGCTGTGACGGTGCCACAAGTCGCGCAGATTGCGCGGGGTGGAGGCGGTGGTACTGGTGTGGCAGCAACCGCCGCTGGTGCTTCCATGGTGGGGGCTGGTGCATGCACACCAGGAGCGTGTGGCGCAGGCTGTGGCGCACTTTTTAATGCTACTTTTTTAGGAGTGGTTGCAGTCGGCTTTACGGGGGCTGCAGGCTCATTTTGCACAGCAACAGGGGTGGAGGAGGCGGCCGGCGCAGAGCTTGCCGCCAGTGCAGGTGCGCTAAGGGCAGGCACAGCAACCGCTGAAACGACGGGTGTGGCAACCGGTGTTGGCGCTGTGCGCATCTGCACCAATGCAACGCCCAGTGCGACTGTCGTCGCACCCAGGGCGCCGATCGCAGCCCATAGCCAGCGGTTGGGGGCAGTTGGAACCTGGCCAGAGGAATACAGAGGAGTGGTTGACATAGAGGTCCTTACAGTTGAAGTCTTTCAACGACTGATGTTGCCCATTGGTGCACAAAGAGTCCGCTAGGTGCGCTGCAATGTGTAACTATGGGTAACCTGAGGTGCTGGTCTGCGGGGCCTGGAAGCGATACTTTGCACCCTACATTGTCACTGCACAAATTGAAGATGCAAATTTTAGAAGCGAGCGTATTAGGCACAAAACCCACAGCCCTCATTGCGATACAGGCTGCAGATTGCACACCTTTGCCTCCTACCGCCAAGCGGGGTTCGCTCGATGCGTCACGTTGTTATTGTGTGATGTTCGCGTGGTGGCTAGTCTTGGGTCTGACATGTATTGCGCTATCTGCGGCGGCAGCGGAAACAGTTCCCCAGGACCCCTGGTTTCGTCTGCTCAGCGCCATGCGCCAGGGTGATACCGTTGTATTCCAGGAACAGGTCAAGCACGTCGGTATCAACGGACGGGACCCCAAGGATTCTTTTGCGCGTAGTGTGTTGCATTGGTTGGCGCAGGAAGACCGCTTTGCGTTTGCCCAGTGGTTGCTAGACCAAGGCGCCGCAGTTGACGCAAAGGATGCAGTGGACAAGACACCTTTGCAGCACGCCATTCAAGGTGGTGCCGATGACACTGCTGCCCTGCTGATCTTGCGCGGTGCTCAACTGGAGCTTGCAGACTACGAAGGTCGTACACCGCTATTTTGGGCCGTGGGTAGTGACAATGTGACCATTGCCAACCTATTGCTTGAACGGGGAGCCTCTGCCGACGCGACGTATACCGGTGCAGGTTTGCCAAACATGAACATCCGGCACTATGTAGCTAAACGCGGCTACGGCCCGATGGTTGAGCTGTTTCGATCCAAGGGGCTCATCAAGTGACGTGCGGTTTGGCCCGGTTGGTTCGAAGATCCAGGCAGGAGTGGTCCAAAGGGCGAGGAGCCGAGTAGTCGCGCAAACTAAAATTTGTGCTTGTCTCCGCAACCCAGGACGGAATTTTTGCTACTTGACATGCACTGGTAGAACGCCCGTTTAGCGTCTGTTGAACTATGGCAATCGGACTCTGAAAGAGCCGCCTTGAGTCGGTTTACTTTGGCGGTGGCATCGTCAAATTGCGCCTGGGTGATGTAGCCACCTTTGAGATTACGCTCGCCCCCTTCCAGCCACGTGGTCAATTCACTTTCTACGTTTCGCATGGCGGCAGAGCATGAAAGCGGCGCTGCGCCTTTGTTGGAATTCTTCAGACTGTCGATCATGGCGTCGCGGAATTCGGCAGTGTCCTTGTCGATTTTTTTGGTCCCATCCGCATTGTATTGCTGGCGTTTGGCGGAACCCGTGTAGCTGTCGTTGTTGTTACCGCCAAAAGTGCTGTTGTTTTGAATTTTGACCGGCGCTGCACCGGCTTCGCTTGCGGGTGGTTGTGAGCCGTAGTGCACCTTGCCATTGGCATCGACCCATTTGAAAACACCCTGTGCTGTCGCGGCAGGTGCAAGTGAAAATACTAGAGCGCCGGTTAGCGTAATCCGCAGGAGGTGCTTGCTATTTGTCAGTCGCATGGCAATTCCGTTCTTCGATATTGGAATTCAAGTTTACAAGTTCGGCGCCAACAGGCGCTGCAATTCCGTTGGATTCAGGTGGCGGCGCTGCGCTAGGTCTTGCAACTGGTCGTCGCCAATCTTGCCCACGTTGAAGTAATTAGCGTCCGGGTGGGCAATGTAGAAGCCACTCACGCTGGCGGCGGGGGTCATGGCCAGGCTCTCGGTGACGGCCATGCCGATTTCCTCACACTGCAGCAAGTCAAACATGTCTTTTTTGACGCTGTGGTCCGGGCAGGCGGGGTAGCCGGGGGCGGGGCGGATGCCCTGGTATTTTTCGGCAATCAGGTCGGTGGCGCTGAGCGATTCTTGCGGGGCGTAGCCCCACAGATCGGTGCGCACGCGGGCGTGCAGGGCCTCGGCAAAGGCTTCGGCCAGTCGATCCGCCAGAGACTTCAGCATGATGGAGGAATAGTCGTCGTGCGCAGCCTCAAAGGCATGGGCACGCTGGTCGGCCCCAATGCCAGCGGTGACGGCGAACAGGCCCGCGTAGTCTGCATGGCTGGCGGCTGCGTTAGCGGCACTATCGGAAGCCATAGAGCTATTCTGACCTGTAGCCCTCGTAGAATGTGCGTGAGCAGCTCCTAAATCTGTAGCGTTGTTTGTGGCGCGGTAGGGAGCCACAAAGTCGGCCAGGCAGCGGCTGGGCATTTGCACGCCGTCCACCACCTGCTTTTCGGTTTGCTGGCGCTGTTGGCGGGGTACAAGCCCACCACCGCGTTGGCGGTGAGCCAGCGGCCGTCCACTATTCTTTTCAGCATGGCCTGCGCGTCTGCATAGACGCGGCGCGCCTCAGCGCCCACCACTTCGTCGTCCAATATTTGGGGATAAGGTCCCGCCAAATCCCAGGTCTGGAAGAACGGGCCCCAGTCGATGTAGGCAGCCAGTTCGCCC
>CAYXWW010000039.1:0-11731 GCA_964468905.1 uncultured Rhodoferax sp.
ATCATTGGCGGCATGCTGTTGGGCTTGTCGCGCAAGGCGGCTACGGATTTTTCGTTTTACCTGGCTATCCCCACACTGATCGGTGCCGGTGGCTACAGCCTCTACAAAGAGCGTGCCTTGCTCAGCGTGGCCGATGTGCCCGTGTTTGCGGTGGGGCTGGTGGTGTCGTTTTTGAGTGCCTGGGTGTGCGTGCGGTGGTTGCTGCGCTTTATCGCAACCCACAGTTTTGTGGGCTTTGCCTACTACCGTATTGCCTTTGGAATTGTCGTACTGCTGACAGCATGGAGCGGTACGGTGCGCTGGGCAGCGTAGACTGCTGGTGGTGTCTGAGGGGTGGTTTATCCCTTGCCCATAGCAAGCACGCCATTGGTTTTGTCAGCCGCCGCATTGTGATCGGTAGCGCCCAGGGCCGCGACCGAGGTTGACGGTGCTGCCACGCGGTTGCCGTTGGCATCAAACTGCCGCATGGCCTGCAGCATATCGCTGGTTGCTGAATGCAGTGAGACCCCAGACGCGGCCGCTTTCAGTACGCCGTTGCCGTCGCCCGGGCTTGTCATGTCTACGCCCGCTCCGGATGGATTTTTCCCGAACGCGGCCAGCGCATCGACCATTTCATGCACGCCGGCCTGCAAAGCGGTTGGCTCCACAGACAATTGCGGTGTGGCGGGCGCGGCGGCTGCTGTGCTCTTGTGTTTGTCGGCAACAAACCAGACGTCGCCCATGGTGTACGAGGGCCCGTCCACGGTTGCAAAGCTCGACACCAGACCCACCGTATTGCCGTTGTCTTTGATGGATGTACTGGTTGGATTTAGCTGTAGGTCTGTAATGCCCAGATCGTGAAGCGTAAACAACTCGTCGATATCGGTCGTGCCGTTGGAGTTGTCATCGGTCCAGACTCTCAGGTCCGCGTAGTTGATGTCGGTGTTGGTGATCCAGCCATCGTGGTTACTGTCCAGATCGGCCAGTGCCGCAAAACCATTGCTTGCTTTTTCCCCATTGGACAGGGTGGTGGAATCACCAAACAATTCCGAGCCGTCGTTGATGATTCCGTCGTGGTTGCGGTCCAGTACCAGGAATCCGTCACCCGGGTCCGCCCAGCCGGTGGCGGTTTGTTCACCAGTGGCAAAGAGGTCAAAGTGCACACCCGAGGCAATGCTTTGTGACAAGACACCATCGTGGTCGAGGTCCAGTACCAAAGGTGTGCCAAAGTGCAGGGCCTGGAACTGGCCGACATTCATGGCGTTGGTTTGTGTGCCGGTAAGTGCTTCAACCTGGAACGGCGTCAACGCAAACACCTGGTCGGTGGACATGGCCACGATCTGATTGGTACTAAAGCCAGGTATGGCGGCAGTTGCCAATGCAGCAATATTGTTGGTGGCCAATGCAGTGACCTGGTCTGTGGTCAGTGCGGTCACTTGCGAAGAGCGCAGGCCGCCGTATTGATCCGTTGTCAACGCCATCAGTTGGTCTGTACTCAACACGGCGATGTCGCGGGTTTCAATGGCGCTGATTTGTTTGGTGGCCAGGGCGCCAATTTGATCGGTGGTCAGTGCGACGATGGCGTCCGTGCGCAAGGCAACGATGGCGGCGGTACTGAGTGATCCGATGTCACTGGTTTCAATGGCGGCAACCTGGTCAGTCGTCAGCGCCGCAACCTGGCTGGTCTTCAGTGCGCCAATTTGAATTGAGGTCAGGCCTGCAATTTGATCCGTTAGTAAGGCGGAGATGGCAGCAGTGTTCAGTGCCGCGACCGATGCGGTACTGAGTGCGCTCACGCCTGAACCCAATGCCACCACGTTGGCCGTGGTCAAAGCACCCATTTGGGCCGTGGAAAGAGCGGCAATTTGGGTCGTACCCATAGCCAGGAACTGGTCGGTGCTGAGCACGGCGATGTCACGGGTTTCAATCGCTGCAAACTGGCTCGAACTCAACGACTGAATTTGATCAGTCGTAATGGCAACAAATGCCGCCGTGTTCAACGCCACGATGGACGCGTTGGTCAATGCCGCAAAATCTGCCGTCTCCATCGCACTCACCTGGTGCGAGCCCAGCGCGGCGACTTGGCTCGTCTTGAGCGATGCCACCTGTCCGGTGGTTAGTGCCACCATCTGATCGGTAGTGATGGCCCCAATGGATTGGGTGCTCAGCGCGGCAATCTGCCCGGTGGTCAGTGCGGCCACCTGGTTCGTGTACATGGAGGCAATCTGCGCCGTGCTCAGTGCCGACATAGTCGACGTGGGTATCGCCGCAATAGCCGCTGCGGTGAAGCTGGTTAACGGCAGAGCACCCGAAACGGTCAGTGTCGCCAGTTGGGTGGATGTCAGTGCATTGATCTGGTTGGTGGACATGGCCCCCACTTGGACCGAGTTCAAGGCTGCAAGGTCGCGGGTTTCAATCGCTGCAATCTGATTGCTTGCCAGCGCCACCACCTGGTCGGTTGAGAGGGCTTTGAAAGCGGCCGTTGTCAGCGCTACGATAGACGCTGTGTTCAGCGCGGCGATATCCGCGGTTTCCAACGCCACAACTTGGTTCGTCGTGAGTGCGCCAATCTGGCTGGTCTTGAGTGCACCGATTTGGTCGGTGTTGAGCGCCACAATTTGGTCGGTTGTGAGTGCAGAAAGGCCTGCCGCACTGAGCGCGGCTACACCCATGGTGCCGATGGCGTCAACGCCTGCGGTACCCAAGGCGCGTACGCTGTTGGTGTTGAGTGCACCGATCTGTGCAGACCCGAGCGCACCGATCTGCGTGCTGTTGAGTGTTGCAACTTGTGCTGTGTTCAACACTGCAATATCCCGCGTCTCCAATGCGCCAATTTGCGCCAAGTTCAAGGCGGCGATTTGATCGGTCGTCAGCGCCGCAACGCCCAATGTGCTCAGGGCCACAATCTGTGCCGTATTCAGTGCAAGGACTTGGTCTGTCGCCAACGATGCAACCTGGCTGCTGCTCAAGGCCCCAATCGTTGTGATGGGCAATGCCGCAATAGCGGATGTGGTGAAGCTGGTCAGTGGCAATGCACCTGCAGTAAGCAATGCGCCCAGTTGTGAAGATGTCAGCGCGTTGATCTGGTCGGTCGACAACGCACCGGCTTGGGCTGTGCCCAGCACTGCAAGGTCGCGCGTTTCAATGGCGGCCACCTGCTGGGCGCCAAGCGCGGCGATCTGGTCCGTGGTGAGTGCCTTGACACCCGCCGTGGTCAAGGCAACCACTTGTCCGGTCGTCATCGCCGTAATTTGGTCAGTTCCCAAGGCTGCGATCTGTGCCGTACCCAGCGCGGCGATGGTCGCAGTGGAAAGCCCTGCGAAGGACGCCGGAGCCAGGTTGGCAATAGACAGAGCGCCACTATTGGTGAGCGCCGTCATTTGCGAAACCGATAGGGACGCTATTTGATCGGAGGTGAGCGCGCCGGTTTGGTCTGTGCTCAAGACCACAAGGTCGCGGGTTTCAATGGCTGCAATCTGGCTGGTGCCCATGGCCGCAACTTGCGCGGTCGTCAAGGCCACAAAGTCAGCTGTGTTGAGTGCCACGACTGCTGCCGTGTTCAGCGCTGCAAGTCCCGCGGTCCCAAGGGCCAAAACCTGGTCAGTCGATAGCGTGGCGGCCTGTGCAGCGGTCAGTGCGCCCACTTGGGTGGAAGACAGGCCGGCGATTTGGCTGGTGCCCAGCGCAGCAATGCTGGCCGTTGACAGGGCAGCAATACCAGCGGCAGGCAGTTGCGCGACGGAGAGTGCACCGGTTCCCGACAGCGTAGCCAATTGGGCAGTTGTCAATGCGCCAAGCTGCCCGGTTGACCATGCAGCGACCTGGGTGCTGGTCAAGGCCGCCAAATCACGTGTTTCAATGGCAGGAATCTGCCGGGTGGTAAGTGCCGCAAGTTGGCCAGTCGTCAGCGCGCTGACTGCTGCGGTGCTAAGCGCCACTATGGCAGCAGTGCTCAGCGCGGCCATATCAGCGGTTTCAATCGCAACAATTTGCGCGGTACTCATTGCGTCAATCTGGCCGGTCGTCAGTGCACTCGCTTGGGCTGTAGTCAGCGCTGCAATTTGGCTGGTGGAAAGCGCGGAAATACCGGCTGTGCCGAGTGCGGCGATGGCAGCGGTGCTCAGGCCACTGACCGCCGTGGTGCCCAGTGTTGCAATGGCACCGGTACCCAATGCGCCCATCTGCGCGGTACCCAGTGCGCCAATCTGGCTGCTGGTCATGGCTGCAAGCTGGGCCGACGACAGCACGGCAACGTCGCGCGACTCGATGGCCGCAACCTGTTTGGTGGTGAGTGCGCGAATCTGGTTGGTGGTGAGCGCCATGACCGCGCCCGTGCTCAGGGCGACGATTCCCGCAGTAGTGAGTGCCGCAATGTCAGCAGTTTCGATGGACGCAATCTGGCTGCTATTGAGCGCGGCAATCTGTCGGGTTGCCAAACCGGCAAATTGTTCAGTGCCCAGCGCGACGATTTGGTCGGTAGATAGTGATGCAATGGCATCAGTAGACAGCGCAGCAGTGGCCGCCGTGCTGAGCGCCGCAATGCCGCTAGTGCCCAGCGCAGCGATGTCATCAGTGCCTAATGCTGATACTTCGGCAGTAGTCAAGGCCTTGACTTGGGAACTGCCCAGCGAGGACACCTGATCGGTGGTCAATGCGTTGATTTGCGAAGTACCCAGTGCCGCTACGTCACGGGTCTCAAGCGCTGCCACTTGGTCTGTCAGCAGCACGCCAACGTCAGCAGTTTCAATGGAGCGGACTTGGCCCGTGGTCAGAGCAACAATTTGGTCTGTCGTCAGGGCCTGAATTTGGTCACTGTTGAGCCCTGCAATGGCGGCGGTGCTCAGGGCTGCAATGTCGGGCGATTCAAAAGCGGCAATCTGGGCTTTGGTAAGAACCGCGATCTGATCAGTGGTTAATGCGCTGACCTGTGACGTGGTTAATGCGGCAATGTCAGCCGTTGTCATGGCCGCAAGCTGCGCAGTGGTCAGTGCCGATGCTGCAGTGCTATTGGCGGCGGCTTGCGCGGTGGATGCGGCGGCTGCACTCGTATCCGATCCTGGCGCAGAATCGCGATCACGTTCTTTGACGTAAAGGCCAACTGCTGCAAGGACGAAAATAAATGCAAACACGATGTGACTGTGGTTGGATTGCCGGGCCAGACTTGCGCAAAACCGTCAGACTCCGGGGCTGCGCCAGCCGTTCTGAAATCATAGTAATGGCTTTATTGGATATCGTGCAAATATTGCCGGCGCTTGAGCCCCGAACAGCGATCTAGCGGGAATTTACCGGCTATTTCCGCGCTTTTGGGGTCATGTTGAGCAACGCAGCTTCAATGGCTGCAGCCGTGGCGCGGGGATTTTCCATCGGGAAAAGGTGGCTGCCGTCAAGCATCAGGATGCGACCCTGGGTGATGCGCTCCGTTGCCGCCATACCAAACTGGCGCATCTCTGTGGAGGCCAAACCCCCAATATATGACACCGGACATTTAATGGGATGGCGCGCCAGCAATTGCTCCAGATTGTCGGGCAGCGCGTTGTAGAACTGCGTTTCGATGTCGCGGTCAAAGCTCAGCACGCGCTTGCCGTCCACTTCATGCGTACCGTGCTCTACGTAATCCTGCAGCACAGCATCTTCCCATTTTGCAAAGGCCTTCTTGTGGCGAAAGTGGTCATATGCCGCCTGCACTGTGGGCCAGGTGTTGCGTCGGCGGCGGCTAATCGCACCGGGTGACAGTGAACCAAACATCTGGGTCGTTTTCATGACGCCCAAGGCCGTGGAACGCCACCCACCGATCACGGGCGAGTCAACCAACACGACCCCGCGCGTCAGCGCCGGGTTGCGGGCTGCCACCATCAGGCTCAGAAAGCCGCCCAGGGAATGGCCAGCCAGCCAAACGGGTTCGCCCAGTTGCTGGACCACGCCTTCCACGAAGTCCAACAATTCCTGTGCAATATGGGGCCAGTTGTTGCTAATGGGGTAGCGCGGGTTGTGGCCAAATTTTTCAACTGCTTTGACGCCCAAACCACGTGACCGCAATTCCTTGAACAGTACCCGGTAGGTACTGGCAGGGAAGCTGTTGGCGTGGGAGAAGACGATGTTCATTCAGTCGAATTAATCTTAATCAGCCCCGCAATCAAATGAGCTTTTCCTGTGGCGAGCCAATTTTTCGCAAGGGCATATTGCGGTTGGAGCCAACCAGTAGGGGCACATAGGTCTGCCCGCCGTTCCATTGTGGGTCTTCGATGCTGTCAAAGACTTCGCGCAGTTTTTGGCCCCAGTTGTCGTGCAGCATTTTGAAGTAGGGGTTGTGTTCGTCAATACAGACCACACGGTCGGTCTGGAACTGATCAACTTGGTACACCACCATGTCGAGCGGCAGGCCGACGGATAAGTTGGACTTGAGTGTGGAGTCCATGGAAACCAAGGCACACTTGGCGGCTTCGTCCAGTGGTGTGTAGGGCGTGATGACGCGGTCAAGCACGGGCTTGCCATATTTGGACTCGCCCACTTGGAAGTAGGGCGTCTCGGGCGTGGCTTCAATAAAGTTGCCAGCCGAATACACCTGAAAGAGGCGCATGCCTTCGCCTTGAATTTGTCCGCCAAAAATGAGCGATACATTGAAGTCCACCCCCGCTGCCTGCAGTGCAGCGCCATCGCGTTCCTGCACACGACGGATGGCAGAGCCCAACACGCGGGCCGCATCAAACATGCTTTTGGCGTTCCAAATGGTGATGCCTTCGTCGGTTTCGTGGTCCTTGAGTTTTTCAATCTGCAATATCTCGCGTACCGACTGCGAAATGCTGAGGTTGCCTGCCGACAACAGCACCATGAACCGGTCGCCTGGCTTCTCATAGACGATCATCCTGCGAAATGTGCTGATTTGGTCGAGTCCAGCGTTTGTGCGGGAGTCAGACAGGAACACCAATCCGGCGTTAAGTTTGATGGCGACGCAGTAGGTCATTGTGTGCGGAATAAGGGGAAACCCTAGAGTGTATAACGGAGTGCGGTGTGCGGCCAGTCGATAGGCGTGGACTCAAAAAATCAAAGGTGCTTCGCCAGAGCACTCTGTAATGCGCCTGACTGCTTGGTGGTCTGAATCGCACGCTCCATATTGGCCACGACCTGCGCAACGTTGGGCAGGCTTTTGCGCACGCCAATGCAAAAGTCGGCTTTGGGTAAAAAGCTCAGTGGCGTGTAGCGAATGCGGTCCGACAGGCCCAGCTTTTTGATTTTTAGTGGCGTGACCAAGTTTCCTTCTACTGCAGCGTCCAAGGTACCGAGTGCAATGCGGCGCACGACCGACTCTTCGTCATTTTCGATGTCCATCCTGTCGTATTCCAGGTATTCACGCGCGTAGCCGTTGCCACGGTAGGTTCCCTGGCGCAGGCCGCGCAGGTCTTCCAGACTGCGCACGGCCAAAGGGCGCGGGTCATCGATCCGGTGGAAGATTCCAAATTCGGCCTGAACCACGGGTGACTTGCAGAACTCGGCATATGCGCGGCGGGCTAGCGTGGGTACGGTACAAAACCCGTCCAGATCACCGCGCTCCACCATCAGCTGTGCACGTACCCATGGATATGCCGAATGTTCAAAGCCCACACCACAGGCGCGACCGACCAGATCAATGCAGTCAATCAAAGCGCCG
Organism: uncultured Rhodoferax sp.; assembly: GCA_964468905.1. GTDB lineage: Bacteria > Pseudomonadota > Gammaproteobacteria > Burkholderiales > Burkholderiaceae_C > Allorhodoferax. The sequence continues at coordinate 7,625 of CAYXWW010000039.1, forward strand.
CTGACGCTGCCGTCAGTGTTGCGCTGGCTCAGTGGGGCATATTTATCAAAATAGGCCATTCGTACCAATAGGTTTGACTCTTTGGCAGCGGACATGCCGCAAGCGAGGGTACCGGTCCAACCAATAAATGATCTTCTGCGCATGGGTTAAAGGTGTGTGGCGATCGTGACGTGGTCTATTGTGCCGTGGCGCTATGGATTCGGGTGCATGTGTCAGGGAAATTGATTGTGGAGAACGATGTTTCTCGCTCAGAGCAATTGTTTCATTGCTTCTTGGATAGGTGGGGCCAGCAAGGCCGTCAAGGCTGGGTTGTCGCTCGTTTGCGTGATGGCCCACGTTGCACGTAAAAAGGCCCGCGTATTGTGCAGCTGGGCCAAACCAGCTTGGGAGTTGAACGCATCCCACCAGGATTTGAGCGGTTTGGGGGCAGCAATGTCTGCGAAGAAGCTGTGCCAATAGTCCGCGTTTAACAAGCCACGGCTTGCCGCATGGACAACGGCGCGTGCAAGTCTGTCACTTTCGCCAAAGATGTACGAGTGCGATTGGCCGGGCACGATTTGCGCTCGTGCTGCCTGCACAATTTGACTGAGTTGGTCGGCGGATGTGGATGGATCAAGCGCCAGTTCCACCAGCAAGTCTGCCCCATGGGCCACACCATGGCGCCAGCCTTCGGCGTCGCTGAACCCACGGTAGTCCGTTACGCCACGCACAAAGCGTGTGGCGGCATTGAGCAACTGGGCGTGTTCGTCGGCGTTCAAAAAGCGCTGGAGCCTGTTGGCACGCGCAACTTCTGCCAGCGTTAAAACTGCAAATGGCTGGCCAAATCCTTCGGGGTCTACCGGTGATTGCATCGCTGCAAGCAACACCTGGTACAGCTGATGTTGCGTTACAGGTGTCAAGAGCTTGCCCTGCAGCATTGCGGCGAGGCCCTCATAGCCCAGGCCGTCGCGCAAGGCTGGGTTGGGGTGGGGCAGGCAGGCGCACAGGGCCAGCGCCAGTGCCTGTTGCTCGGTGCTGTCGGCCAATACCCAATGGTCGGACTTCAATTGCTCCAACCGGGCGAGCGGGAACGCCGCTGGTGGGCATTGCGCCTGAGCGATCGCACCACTTGCACAGGCAAGGGTCAGCAAGGCAGTTAACACGCGAGGTAAAGTATTTTTTTTCATAGAGAATTTCTTGCTCAGACCGTTGGTGTGGCCGCATCGGCAAAAGCATTGATGATCAGCGGCGACGGCTAGTAGCAGTTGCCTCCCTTCTCATTGGCGGGTACGTTCATCCGGCCACTCCTATTTGCTGCGCCTACTTGTCGGTATTGCTGTGATCGAAGCTCTCCGTTGGGAGCCGGCAGGCAGACTGGAGTTTTGGATTCGATTCGCTGCATTTCTGCCAAGCGATAAATTCGTCGATTTTTGATACCAGTCGTTCGCTTTGGCAGTTCAGAGCCCACACGTAGGGCCAAGATCCTCCGCCACTGTTTTTGTTTGCTTCAGCGCAAAATTTCAAAGTCGAAGCGGCAAATCGGTGCAAGTCAAAACTGGCCTTTGACTTACCCGTTTGCCCTTTGCTGAGAGCGGAGTCTAGCAGGCCCTTCAGTACGCGAATTGTCTGGGCGTTGTTGATCCGTAGGGCGGCGCTGGAACCGAATCCTGACCCTGAATCTCCTGGATTCTCGCGATCATTGTTCCACGCGAACGCTTCCAATAAGGGTTTGCTTTCACCGTTGCCAAATAGACGTACATCTAGTGTTCCGCCCTCTTGGAAGTGGCCAGAGACCACAATTTCAGCCATGAGCTTTTTACCACTTATGCCGCCACACAGGTCACGGAGGTAGCTTTTTGAAGCCGTGAGGTCGAGCTGCAATGTATATGTGTTGAATCGATCGCCATCCTGACGAGGTGTGACTGAGCGGCTTGTGACTTCGTAGGCAAAGTCACCGCAATCAGGAATGCTCAGTGCAGTTTCATCCATGCGGACATTTTGTCCGGTGTAGGACTCATAGCTTGCGCGGGAGATGGTCCAAGTTCCGCACTGGGGGCATTCCATTTGTCCCGAGTCTGGCTTTGACTTGTCGTTAACCGTCGGCGAGAAAGTCGTAGCGCCAGACTTCTCTGCCGTGAGTGACACCAGCTTGGTCTTCTGCTCCAGATGCCGCATATTGAGCCGCAATATGTCGGGCTGGTTAGCGTGCTGTATGCGATCAATGGAAGCAACCAAAGTGCGAGCGCTTTCTCTAGGGCATATGTTGAATACCGTATCGTCGTTGGCCAGTAGCTCATACCGCGCTTGGGCATTTTCAGGAGTTGCAACCTCGGCATTTGGCGATTTGTACTTTCGAGACAGGAAGTGGAAATATTCTCCGCATCCATCGATGTAGATGGATTCTCGATCTATGCGAATTTTCTGACCTGCGAGATTTTTGGGGCTTGAGTTCGTAACGATCCAAATGCCACAGAACGCGCAATTGCCGTCGTCGTCAGTGGGTACCGTTGTGGTTGGAGTGCCCGGTTTGTTGTTTGGAATTTCTGCGAAGGTGGTCGTGGTGGTACAGAGCAGTAAGAGTAGTTGTACAAAGAATCTTTTCAGAAATTCAATGAGAGGAATCCATTTAAAGTAGAACATCACGAGCTCCCGACCAAAGCTTTCAATTGATACAGCGCCTCGAGCGCCTCCCGTGGGCTCATTGCATCAGGGTTTATGGCTGCAAGCCTCGTATCCAGTGCAGAAGCAGCTACTGTTTCTGTAGCGGGTGCAGCCGCAAACAAGTCCACTTGTGCGCGTGACTCGGATGCTTGAAGCTCCAGGGCTTGCAGCGTGTGGCGGGCCTGGTTGAGCACCGCTGCGGGCATGCCCGCCAGCCGCGCAACCTGCACGCCGTAGCTCTTGCTTGCTGGGCCGCTCTGGATCTCGTGCAGAAACACAATGTCGCGGCCCGACTCGGTGGCGCTCACGTGCACATTGAGCGCGCCGTGGTGGGTGGCGGGGAACTCCGTGAGTTCAACGTAGTGCGTGGCAAACAGGGTGAAGGATTGGGTCTTGTCGTGCAACTGTGTGGCAATCGCACTGGCAAGGGCCAGGCCGTCAAAGGTAGAAGTGCCCCGGCCAATTTCGTCCATCAAGACCAGTGAATTGGGCGACGCGGCATGCAAGATTTGCGCGGCCTCGGTCATCTCCAGCATGAAAGTGGACTGGGCATTGGCCAGGTCATCGGCAGCACCAATGCGGGTATGGATGGCGTCAATCGGCCCCAGGCGGCAGGCGCTGGCTGGCACGGAGCTGCCGATGGATGCAAGCAGCACGATGAGTGCGACTTGGCGCATATAGGTGGACTTGCCCCCCATATTCGGGCCCGTGATGATCTGCATGCGCTGTTTGGGCCCCAGGCGCGTGTCGTTGGCGATGAAGTTTCCGCTGCTTAATTCCGCCAGTCGCGCCTGCACCACTGGGTGGCGGCCTTGTGTGATATCAATGCACGGCTCCACCGCAAACTGTGGCGCGAACCAGCCCATGGAGAGTGAACGTTCGGCCAACGTGCAAAGCGCATCCAGCGCCGCCAGTGCACGTGCGGTGCGGGTCAGTAGCGGGATAGAAGCCTGCAGCCGGTCCAGCACCTGTTCAAAGAGCCATTTCTCGCGGGCCAGTGCGCGCTCCTGGGCGCTCAGGGCTTTGTCCTCAAACGCTTTGAGCTCGGGGGTGATGAAACGCTCGGCGTTTTTCAGCGTCTGGCGGCGTCGGTAGTCGTCAGGCACCTTGTCGGCCTGGCCCTGGGTCACTTCAATGTAAAAGCCGTGGACCTTGTTGTACTGGACCCGCAGGTTGGCAATGCCGGTGCGGGCGCGCTCGCGGCTCTCCAAGTCCAGCAAAAAGTCATCGCAATTGGTCTGGATGGCGCGCAGCTCGTCCAGCTCGGCATCAAAGCCGGTGGCAATGACACCGCCATCGCGTCCCAGCGCAGCGGGCTCGGCGTCTATGGCCTGCAGCAGCAAAGCAGCGCAGTCGGCCGGAGGAAGCAGGTCGTGCGCAATGTTCGCTAGCAAACCCCCAGGAAGGTGATTGGGCTGGGAATTCTGCGCAGGTAAAGGAGGAGCCCGCAAAGCGGGCGGAGGACAC
>CAYXWW010000039.1:11741-24398 GCA_964468905.1 uncultured Rhodoferax sp.
CCCGATGCGTGCGCCGTCATATCTAATTCAGGGACATACACATAGGGGTCCTCAGCCAAATAACCTTCCAGCCCTCGTAGAACATGCGCAAGCTGCTCCGTTTTTTGTAGCGTATTGACCAATGCAACCAGCTCACGTGGTCGCACCTGACGCAGTGCTGTCCGGGCCGTGATGCGTTCTACGTCGGCACTGCCCTTGAGTTGCAGCCGCAGACCTTGCCACAGCGCCAACGACGATGACTGCATCGTGCTACTGCGCAAAGTCGCAATCGCATCCAGCCTGGCTTGCGCCTGCGCGCGGTCACGCCGGGGTGTCAGCAGCCAGCTCTTGAGCAGCCGGCTGCCCATGCCGGTCATGCAGGTGTCCACGAGCGAGAACAGTGTGGGCGAATCTTCACCGCGCAGGGTCTGTACCAGCTCCAGGTTGCGCCGCGTGGTGGGTGGCAGATCGATCTGTTCGCCATCACGCTCGACTTGTACCGCACTGATATGCGTCAACGCGCGGCCCTGCGTGTGCTCGGCGTACCCCAAAAGCGCCGCACAGGCCGCGTGGGCCAGCGGCAGGTCTTGTGCATTCCAGCTGGTCAGGCTGGCGGCTTGCAGGGCTTCCAGCAACTTGCGTTGGCCCAATGCGCTATCAAACTGCCACTCTGGCCGGGCCGTGGTGTACAGCGCGGTGGCACCACTGGTGCCCGCGCGCAATCGTTTGAGGCGGTCTTCAAACGCGTGGGTAACGCCCGCACTGTAGGCCAGCTCACTGGGGTTGACCCGTGCGATCCATTCGGACACTGCATCAGGCGCACACTCGGTCACGTGCACCACGCCCCGGGTGACACTGAGCCAGGCCAAGCCACACAGGTTTCGTGGGCCCTGGTGCACGGCCATGAGCACCGACTCCGACTTCTCGCTGAGCAGCTCGGCATCGACCAAGGTGCCGGGGGTGACGATGCGTACCACCTTGCGCTCAACCGGCCCCTTGCCGGTGACCTCGCCCACCTGTTCACAGATGGCGACGGACTCGCCATGGCGGATGAGTTTGGCCAGGTAGCCTTCCATGGCGTGGAACGGCACCCCCGCCATCACAACGGGTGCACCTGCCGATTGGCCGCGCTGGGTCAGCGTGATGTCCAACAGGCGCGCCGCCCGCTCGGCATCGGCATAGAACATTTCGTAAAAGTCCCCCATGCGGTAAAAAAGCAAGGTGTCGGGGTATTCCGCCTTCAGGCCAAGGTACTGGGCCATCATGGGCGTATGGGCGGAATGTGCCTTTTCAGCGGGAATCGTCATTTTTTCTATCAATCTGCATGTGCGCCAAGGTGTTGGTCTGAATGCTGGGGTACTCCATTGTCAATGAGTCTACCTCCCGAGATTCGCCCCGGGCTCTTGGGGCGTCTTTGGTGCAGCGCATGCTGACAAACTCGCCCGAAAGTGATATGGCGCAAAGTCGGTGTGTGTTACTGCGATAACAATGGGAATGATGAAGCCCATTCAATCCCATTTCACCCTGCTCGATGCAGCCACCAAGTATTTGTTCTTCACAGGTAAGGGTGGAGTCGGAAAAACTTCGGTGTCCAGCGCGGTTGCTATCGCACTGGCGGATGCGGGGAAGACGGTTTTGCTGGTCAGTACGGATGCCGCATCCAATTTGGATGAAATGTTGGGTATTGAACTGCGCAATCACCCTGTCGCGGTGCCGGGTGTGCCGGGTTTGTCGGTTTTGAATATTGACCCGGATGTGGCAGCACAGAGCTATCGCGCCCGCGTAGTCACCCAAATGGGGCAAATGGCCAGCGAAGAAGCGGTCGCAACCGTTGTCGAACAGCTCTCGGGGGCCTGCACCACGGAAATTGCTACGTTCGACGAGTTTGCCAGTTTGCTCTCGCACCGCGGCGCGGCCTATGACCATGTCGTTTTCGATACGGCACCGACCGGTCATACCCTGCGGCTGCTAAGTCTTCCTAAAGCATGGAGCGGATTCTTAGAGGGAAATGATCGCGGGGCATCCTGCCTTGGTCCGCACTCGGGTCTCAAGATGCAAGAGCGCCTTTTTAACCAAGTGCTGGCGTCGTTAAACGATGCAGCGCTGACCCGCATTGTGCTGGTGGTGCGGGCGGATGCGGGCGCGCTCCAGGAAGCCGCGCGGACTTCTGACGAACTTAGGGCGCTCGGTTTATCCAACCAGCGACTGGTTGTGAACGCAGTATTTCAGGCCAGCGACCCCGATGACCCGATTGCTGCGGCTATCGAGGCGCTGGGCCAGAAGGCGATGGACGAGATGCCAGCGCAACTGCGGGGCATGGCCATCGACACCATTCCACTCAAGGCCGTGGATTCCGTAGGTCTACCGGCGCTGCGGGGCCTGCTGCGGCTAGATGTGACGAAACTGGAACCGGCCATGGTTGAAGCAGCGCCATCGGCGCACTACAGGCTTTCTGCGTTAGTCGAAGAGCTTGCGGCGAGTGGGCACGGGCTCATCATGGTGATGGGCAAGGGCGGCGTGGGTAAAACCACCATCGCCGTTGCCATTGCATTGGGTTTGGTCAAAAGCGGCAAGTCTGTGCACCTGAGTACCACGGACCCCGCTGCCCATGTTGCGGTGACGCTCAATGGGGATGTTCCGGGTCTTACGGTTGGGCGCATTGATCCAAAGGCCGAGACTCGGGCATACGTGGACAAGGTTATGGCGGCCAAATCACCAGGCTTGACCCAGGCTGAGAAGGACTTGCTGCTGGAAGACCTGCGATCACCTTGTACCGAAGAGGTTGCGGTTTTCCATGCCTTTTCCCACGTCGTCGCACAAGCCCGAAGTGCGTTCGTCGTGCTCGATACTGCGCCCACGGGCCACTCACTGCTGCTGATGGATGCAACAGGGGCCTACCACCGCCAGATTGTTCACGCTTTCGAAGGCAACGGCGCCAGAATTGTGACCCCATTAATGCGACTGCAAGATGCCCAGTACACCAAGATCATCTTGGTAACCCTGCCAGAGGCGACGCCGGTATCGCAAGCCATTGCATTGCAAGATGACCTGCGCCGCGCCAAGATCGAGCCTTTTGCATGGGTTGTCAATAAGGCCCTGCTAGCCACCGGGACCCATGACCCCCTGCTGCGGGCGCGCATGGAGGGGGAGCAACGACAGCTTGACCGGGTGAGCCAAAACACAGGCCATGCAACGGCTCTGGTGCCGTGGCTTGCGAAGCCGCCGATTGGGGTGGCTGCCATACAAGCACTGCTAGTCGCCTGACACCGGCCAAGCGCTTGCCGCCTGCGGCTGGCTGCAGCCAGCAGGCTGACTGGGGATTATCTGGGTGCAGCCCTAGATAAAACGGTGCTACGCTAGGGACAGTTGGATGTCGTTTTCGCAGTACAGCGGCGACCCCTAGCAGGAGCGGCCTTTGAACCCCACATTACTCATTGTTGACGACAGCAGCGTATCCAGGATGATGATCCGAGGGCGTGTAAACAGTTTGCAACCCGACTGGCGCGTGATAGAGGCTGCCACTGGCGATGAGGCCATAGCGCTAGTCGTTAGCGAAAGCCCAGACTATTTGACGATGGACGTCAACATGCCGGGCATGAGTGGCTTTGAGGCCGTGGAGCGCATCCGCCAAGTCAATCAAACGGTCAGAATTGCAATTTTGACGGCCAATATCCAGTCCAGCAGTCGCGAACGTGCGGAGCAGTTGGGCGTGTGCTTTGTACAAAAGCCGGCAACGCTGGCCGCCGTGCAGTTGGCCATTGACTATTTTGTGGCGGCTGCATGAAGCTCAACGCGATGGCGCTTGACGCGCTGACGGAAGTCTTCAACCACGGCGTCGGGCAGGCGGCGCTGGCCCTGAGCGAATTGGCTGGAGAGGAAGTCCAGCTGAGCGTGCCCATGGTTGAAGAACTGTCCAAGCAGGAAATTTCGAACAAACTCAATGCGCGCGGTGCCAATCGTATCTGCGCGGTGCGGCAAGGATTCACCGGTGTTGTGAATACCGAAGCGGTGTTGATGTTCCCGGTGGACCAAAGCTTGCGCTTGGTTCAATTGATGGTGGGCGACAATTTTCCACTGGCTCAACTCAGTGAAATGGAACAAGAGTCTTTGGCTGAAATCGGCAATATTGTGCTCAATTCGGTTGTATCGAGCGTGGCCGACCTGTTGCATATAGAGTTTGAGGGTAGTTTGCCGCAGGTTGAACTGGGGCAGGTTTCCGAGGTGCTGCATACTGAGAGGGGTTTGGGTGATCTGATTCTCAGCCTTCAAATCAACTTTGAAATCGCGTCGCGTGAGATACAGGGCTACTTGATCTTTTTACTGGACGTTGCATCGAGCGATATGCTGGAGTCAAAAATAGCGGCGTTTGTCGAGTCCGTGTCATGACAGAGGGTCTATTGCCGGATGCACCAGATGCCCGGCTGCCTGTGTGGCTGGATTGGATGCTCTCCAACACACAAGCCGGCCTGATGTTGCTGGATGCGCAACTGCAAATCGTATTTGCGAACAAATGGTTCTTGCTGCGCGCCAGAATGAATGCGGAAGAGTTGACCGGCGTGGCGCTCATGGAAGCGTTTCCGGTCCTGAAGGGGGGACACTTTGAGCGTGCCCTGGTCACCGCAGTGCGCACGGGCTTTCCCGCCTTGCTATCCCAAACCTTGCATCCTGCGCCTTTCCCGCTATATGCACCGGCTGGCATGCGGACCCATGACATGGTGATACGCCAATCGATTCACATTGTGCCAATGGGGCCTATCGATGCCACCCTGGCCGGACAGCGGTTTACGCTGATTCAGGTAGCAGATGTTTCCCCTACGGTAGCCCGCGAGCGCCTGTTGAAAGCGCGCGCGGACCACATGAGCGAATTGGTGCATATCGATGCATTGACTGGCATTGGCAATCGCCGGTATTTTGATGAATCCATGGCAGCAGAATTGCGTGCCGCCAGTCGCAGTGGTGCGTGGTTGTCACTGATCATGTTGGACGTGGACCGCTTCAAGCAGTTCAACGATTTGTACGGGCATCCAGCCGGTGACCGCTGCCTGCGCGCACTCGCAGATGTTCTTAAGCAGGTGTGCCGCAGACCCCGCGATCTGGTTGCACGGTACGGCGGTGAGGAGTTGGCAGTGATCTTGCCCGAAACCCATGCCGCTGGCGCCATTCAAGTAGCGCGTGACATTCAACAGTTGTTGCGTGCCCGCAATTTGGTCCATGCTGACAATTTGGGGCGTTCCGTTGTGACGCTCAGTGCCGGCATATGCGCGGTTCAGCCATCGCCCAGTGATACCGCAGAGAGTCTGGTTTCGCGCGCCGATCAGGCGCTCTATGCCGCAAAGAGTGACGGTCGCGATCGGGTGTTCTGGTTTGACACCGCGCACAAAAAAGTTGTTGCTGCTTGACGAAGGCACTGGCGTGGACTCCCTTTACCAAGCAATATTTATGGGGAGTCCCGAAGCGATTGCGGTGACGCGTGCGCGTGACAACATCATCGTGGAGGTCAACCACGAGTGGCTCCGCCTGACGGGCTTTACCCGGGAACAAGTCGTGGGGCACACAGCAGTCGACATTGGACACTGGCCTGATCCCCAGGTGCGGCAAGAGATGTTGCTACGCCTCAATACAACAGGGCGCGTCCGTGAAACCGATTTTGAACTCGTCCTGGCCAGTGGTGTTCGGCGATTGATGTGCTTGAACGCGGTGCTGGTAGAGGCACAAGAAGAGTCGCACATTCTGCTGTACTTGCGCGATGTGACGGCACAGCGGCAGGCGGAATCCGCTGCAATGGCCAACGAGCACGCGCTGGTACACGCCAACGAATGGTTGAGCAGCCAGGTCATGCTGCACGCCATGATGGAATCAGTGGCCAAGGTCGGCCATTGGGCAGTTTACCCAGGTGACCCCATGGTGCACTTGTCGCCCGGGTATTGCGATATTGGTCATTTCAAAAATATGCAGGTGGCGCCCATTGGGGACCATATTCGCGATGTGCTCGAAGAAGACTTACCTCTTTTCAAGCGCGCACTCAAGCGCATGGATGGCGAGATCATTGAATACCGCTGGCGTAGGAGCGATGGCGCGATTTTGTGGCTGCGCTCACGCATTTGCCGGCATATTGAAAACTCGGTCGTGAAAGCCGAGTTTGGCATCGTACAAGACATCACCAGTGAACGCGCTGCGTTGGAGGCTGCTGCCAAACAATTGGCTACCGCCAAGCAAAGTGAAACCCGCTTTCGCAGTCTGACGGAATTGAGTTCAGATTGGTACTGGGAGCAGGATGCGAACTTTCGGTTTGTCAGGGTCGACGGTGATTTTGACCTGGTCCGCACACTTCCATCGGAGTCCTATATCGGCAAAACCCGTTGGGATTCCGGTACCAGCGGTGTGACGCCCGAGCAATGGGCAGCACACCGTGCCGCGCTGGAGGCACATGAGGTTTTCCAGGATTTTCAGTTGTACCGCACCCGCAAGGATGGGTCCAAGATCTGGGTGTCCATCAGCGGAGCGCCCATATTCGATGCCAACGGTGTGTTCACAGGCTACCGTGGGACTGGTCGAGACATCAGTGCCAAGAAAGAAGCTGAGGCCGAGATTGAGCGCCTTGCTTTTTATGATGCACTCACGGGCTTGCCCAATCGGCGCATGTTGATCGACCGTTTGACTCTGGCGGTGGTGGCAAGCGGTCGCAATGCAAGCTATGGGGCGTTGCTGTTTATTGATTTGGACAATTTCAAGGTCCTTAATGACACCCGTGGTCACCACATGGGCGATGAACTTTTGAAGCAGGTTGCCTTCAGACTGACGCAGTGTGTACGCGCGGTAGATACCGTGGCTCGCCTTGGCGGCGATGAGTTTGTTGTCATGCTGGAGTCACTGTGTGCCACAGAGTTGGAATCGGCGGCACAGGCAGAGTCCGTGGGTAAGAAGATCTTGAATGCGCTCAACCAGCGTTTCGAATTGGGTGGACAGGAGCACCACAGTTCACCCAGTATTGGCGTCACACTGTTCTTTGACCGTCAGCAGAGTGTTGACGAGTTGCTACAGCGGGCCGATTTGGCGATGTACCAGTCCAAGGCAGCTGGGCGTAACACGCTGCGATTTTTTGATCCAGTGATGCAGGCGGCAGCCAGCGCCCGTGCGGCCCTGGAAATCGATTTGCGGCATGCCCTGGCGCGCCAGGAGTTCATGCTGTTCTACCAACCCGTGGTGGATGACATGGGTGCGATTACCGGCTATGAGGCCTTGCTGCGCTGGTCTCACCCTGCACGTGGCCTGGTATCACCGTCTGAATTTATTCCCGTTGCGGAGCAGGCTGGTTTGATCATTCCGCTGGGGCAATGGGTGTTGCGGGCGGCTTGTGCGCAATTGGTGATCTGGAGTGGCAGTGCAGCCACGCGTCGATTGTCATTGGCGGTGAACGTGAGCGCACGGCAGTTTCGGCATCCCGACTTCACTGCGCAACTTCTCGACTTGTTGCGGGTGAGTGGTGCGAACCCCTACCGTTTGAAGCTGGAGTTGACGGAGAGCATGTTGTTGAATGACATCGAAGACGTCATCGCAAAAATGGGTGAATTGCGCTCCATCGGCGTGAACTTTGCGCTGGACGACTTTGGCACGGGTTACTCGTCACTGTCCTATCTCAAGCGCTTGCCCCTGGACCAGTTGAAGATTGATCAGTCGTTTGTACGTGATGTCTTGACCGACCCGAATGATGCGGCAATCGCGCGCACCATTTTGAGTTTGGCACGTAGCCTGGATTTGAGCGTGGTAGCCGAGGGTGTGGAAACCGCTGGCCAGCGGGATTTTTTGCTGAACTGCGGCTGCAAAGCTTTTCAGGGCTATTACTTCGGACGCCCGCTGGCGATCGAACAATTGGCACTGCCAAGTGCGTAATCAAGTGCTTGGCCGCGAGCGCGACCGGCCGATCACGGCACAGGGTTAGTTGGTCTCGTCAGACTCGGGTAATTCGGCGGCTTGGTCTTGCTGGTCACCAGTCGACGCGTCCACATCTTGGGTTGTTGCTGCGTGACGCCGTTGCCGCAAGTCTGCCTTTTCACCAGCGCTGGCAAACTTGCTGTACTTACCCAGGATGGGGATCAATTGGCCATAGATGCGTGGGTTGCCTGCCAGGCATTCCTGTTGGTCCAAAAAGTCCGCTTCGCCAGTGAAGTTACCGACTAGACCACCGGCTTCAGTGACCAGCAAAGAGCCCGCAGCCACGTCCCATGGTTGCAGTCCAGTTTCGAAAAAACCTTCGGTGTAACCCGCGGCCACATAGGCCAGATCAAGCGCGGCAGCACCTGGGCGGCGCAGGCCGGCGCTGCGCTTCATCACGTCACCCATCATGGCCAGGTAGTTGGCGAAGTTGTCACCTGGACGAAACGGAAAGCCGGTGGATAAGAGGGCGTCCTTGAGGTGGATGCGCTTGGACACGCGCAGGCGGCGGTCGTTGAGAAACGCACCGCGCCCTTTGGTAGCAGTGAAGAGGTCGTTGCGCGTGGGGTCATACACCACAGCTTGTTCAACTTTCCCTTTGACTGCCAAGGCAATGCTGACGCAGTAGACGGGCAGGCCATGGATGAAATTGGTGGTGCCGTCCAGTGGGTCGATGATCCAGACAAATTCGGAGTCTTGGGCACCGTGTTCGCGGCCAGACTCTTCGGCCCAAATGCCATGGCCAGGGTAGGCGGTGAGCAGGGTTTCTATGATGGCTTGCTCTGCAGCGTGGTCCACTTCCGTGACGAAATCGTTGGCTTTCTTTTGCGACACGCGCACGGATTCGATATCCAGCGCTGCGCGGTTGATGATGGATCCGGCTGCGCGTGCGGCTTTGACAGCCACGTTGATCATGGGGTGCAGATTGGGCGACATAGATTGTTTTGGATAAGAACGGGCAATCCGCCCGGCGATGCAGGCGGCGACAATAGGCGTATTTTAAGGCCTCGCGGCAATGCGAGCACTTTTTTCTGGCTCTCCACCGACCATGCATACCCGATTTATTCTGCTCCAGACCAGCCACGCCGGCAACGTGGGCGCAGCGGCCCGCGCCATGAAGACCATGGGTTTTGACGACCTCGTGCTGGTGGCGCCACGCTGGGCCAACGTGTTACGCCGTGAAGAAACCATCCAGCGGGCCAGTGGCGCACTGGACGTGCTGGAGAAGTGCCGTATTGTGGAGACGCTCGACGAGGCGCTGGACGGTATGACCCATTTGTGCGCCACAGCGATGACGCCACGAGACTTCGGTCCGCCCACGACCACACCCCGTGAACACTTTGAATTGCTATTAAAAAGTGAGCACACTAAGCAGGATATACGAGGGCTAATGGGCGATTTTATTGATACGTCTGAGTCTTCAGTGGTCCGCTCAGAAGCCGACCTGGTCCCGCAGGGGCAGGGCGTGCAGCAGGGCGTGGGCTTCCTGTTTGGCTCCGAGCGATTTGGCATGCGCAATGAAGATGTTTACCGTTGCCATGTCTGTCTCAGTATTCCTAGTAATCCAAAATTTGGCTCGCTAAATATTGGCGCGGCGTTGCAAGTCATTGCCTACGAATGGCGGCTGGCATTGGGTGGCTTTGCCGTGGCTGAGGATGCGGGCTTGTCGCAGAATGGCGGTTCGGTGTCCCTGCCGGCGGGCGCGCCAGCTGGCGTCCGGGCGGACGCTGCCCAAGTGACCGGTATGCTGTCCCACTTGGAGCAATCTTTGGTTGCGCTGGGCTTTCTGGACCCCGCAGCGCCCAAGAAGCTGATGCCGCGTCTGAACCAGTTGTTCAACCGCGCAGACGTCACGCAGGAAGAGATCCATATCCTCAGGGGCATTGCCAAAGCCATCCTGCAGAAGTGTGCCGTCGCCGGGCCGCCCCAAGACGGCTAGCGCCCCTTGGGGGGGCAGCGCAGTACGCGCAGCGACAAGCGTGTGGGCTTGTTTAACGGGTAGACTAGCACGCATGTTTTCTCGTCTACGCTCCGACATCCAATGCATTCTTGATCGCGATCCGGCCGCGCGCACCACGTGGGAAGTGCTGACCTGCTACCCAGGCTTGCATGCGCTGGTGTTGCACCGCCGTGCCCACTGGTGCTGGACCCATGGTCTGAAGTGGTTGGGGCGGTTTATCTCGCATGTATCGCGTGGTTTGACCGGCATTGAAATCCATCCCGGCGCCGTTATTGGTGAGCGGGTGTTTTTTGACCACGCTATGGGGGTGGTGGTGGGTGAGACTGCGGAGATTGGCGACGGGTGCACTATCTACCAGGGCGTGACACTCGGTGGAACATCGCTCTACAAAGGCGTCAAACGCCACCCTACACTAGGCAAGGACGTGGTGGTCAGCGCGGGTGCCAAAGTGTTGGGAGGTTTTGTGGTGGGCGACGGTGCCAAGATTGGTAGCAATGCAGTCGTAATCAAGCCTGTGCCAGCGGGTGCAACGGCTGTCGGTATTCCAGCGCGCATCATTCCCAGTAAAACGGGGGAAAGTGCGGATGTGACCCAGGTCGAACCCAAGTTCAGCGCCTACGGCATCACGCAGGACGATGATCCTGTGAGCCAGGCATTGCGCGGCTTGATCAGTTCCGCATCGGGCCAGGACCACCAAATTGCCCTTTTGTGGAAAGCTATTGAATCGTTGTCTGCGGATCGGCCGGGTTCGCCGTGCCCACCGGAATGCATGCCCGGTGATGCAGCGCGTAGCGAGTGCTTTGAGGCCGAGCGCCTCAACCAGCTGGTGGGGAAGTAAACGCACGCACGGCGTTTTTCGGACGAAACGCTTTGCACACCGTGTCGCGTGTCTGGAGGTACGGCCCGCCAATCAAGTCAATGCAGTAGGGCACTGCGGCAAATATGCCGTTGAAGACCTGTTCGCCCGCTGCATCTTTTAAGCCTTCCAGTGTTTCCGCGATGGCCTTGGGCTGCCCTGGCAGGTTGATGATCAAACATTGATCGCGGATCACCGCGACCTGGCGCGACAGGATGGCCGTAGGCACAAATTTCAGGCTGATCTGGCGCATCTGTTCGCCAAACCCCGGCATCTTTTTGTGTGCCACGGCCAGCGTGGCTTCGGGGGTGACGTCCCGCAGCGCGGGGCCCGTGCCGCCCGTGGTCAGCACCAGGCTGCAACCGTCATCCACCAGTGCAATCAGTGTGTCACTGATGACGCTTGCTTCATCGGGAATGAGCCGGGCCTCGAAATTGATGGGGTTTTGCAATGCGCGGCCAAGCCACTCTTTCAACGCGGGTAGGCCCTTGTCTTCGTAAACACCGGTGGATGCGCGATCGCTGATGGAGACAATGCCGATCTTGACTGGGTCAAGTGGCTGCATGCCAGCCTCGCTCATGCGTCGGCACCGGGGTTGTCCGGGAAGCTGTCTGCGTCACCCAGCGGATCGGGAACATCGGGTCCGTGCTTCAAACTTTCACGCACCATTTGAAAAATATCGCGGTACGCACGACCATGGCGCGGTGCCAGGCCCGGCTTTTCGGGCTTGGCATCTTTGCGGGCCTGACGAATCAGCGCGCGCAGCTGCTGGATGTCGGTCGTCGGGAACGTGTTGACCCATTGCCCAACCGCGTCGTCATCTGCAATGAGGCGATCGCGCCATTGTTCTGACGCATGCAGGGTGAGGGTTTCCTGGGCTGAGGGTGTGTGCTGTTCAACGATGGCCACGCGAATCGCATCCAGCGTTGATTCTTCGAGCTTGCGCATGCGCTTGCCGATGAATTGCATCAGCCGACGACGCCCTTCGAAATTGGTGATGCGTTTGTACTCGGCAATGGCCTCTAGCAGCTTCTCTGGGAGTTCAAGCCGGGTCAACAATTCTGCGCGCAGGGTCAACAGGTCTTCACCGAGCTTTTGCAGCTCTGTGCTCTCCCGTTTGAGATCGGTGCGGCTTTTGTCGTCGGTTCCTTTGAGCTCGCGCTTGAGCTCTAGGTCGAGTTCACTGCCTTCCGTCACAAACTTGCCTTTGACGAAATAGCCTTTTTTTAATTTACTCATAAGCCCCGGTATCATAGCCTCCGCTATGAAGACCCCCCACTCCTCCCCCAAGCCTACCCCTAACACCAACTCCAAACCGCAGCGCAGGGCCGCCCCAAGCAAGGTTGCGGCCCCCTCGGGGGGCAGGGAGCCACACGCAGTGGGCGACCGTGGGGGCCATTCATCTGATAGTGGCTTTGCCTACAGCCAGGGTTTTTTTGAAACCCGCGTGGATGCTGCACTGGCCCATGCCAAGAAATTAGGCGCAACCGATGCGGGCGCCGAAGTATCCGAAGGTTGTGGCCTGAGTGTTTCTGTGCGCAATGGGGAACTGGAAAACGTGGAGCGCAACCGCGACAAGTCGTTGGGCGTAACGGTTTACGTGGGGCAGCGGCGCGGCAACGCCAGCACTTCCGATTTTTCCGACGCGGCCATTGCGCAAACCGTAGCGGCAGCCTATGACATTGCGCGCTTTACTGCCGAAGACCCATTTGCGAGTCTGCCAGATATCAACGATATTGCGCCGGTTGCCGAGCGGTCACGCGAGCTGGACCTGTTTGCACCCTGGGCACTGACCAGCGAGGACGCCATGCGACTTGCCCTGGAGTGCGAAGCGGCGGCACTGGCCACCAGTAAGCGCATCACCAATAGTGAGGGTGCTGCGGTGTCAGCCCAGCAATCGCATTTCTTCAGTGCCCACACCCATGGCTTT
>CAYXWW010000040.1:0-24353 GCA_964468905.1 uncultured Rhodoferax sp.
GCCTGGGTCGGTCGCACCGAGCAGCAGCTCAAGGCCGACGGCGTGGCGTACAAGGCAGGCCAGTTTCCCTTCCTGGCCAATGGGCGGGCGCGTGCGCTGGGTGACACCACCGGCTTCGTCAAGTTCTTGGCTGATGCCACAACTGATGAAATCTTGGGTGTGCATATCGTTGGCCCCCAGGCCAGTGAATTGATTTCTGAAGCCGTGGTTGCCATGGAATTCAAGGCGAGTGCGGAAGACATTGCCCGCATTTGCCACGCCCATCCGTCTTTGAGTGAAGCTACCAAGGAAGCCGCGCTGGCGGTTGACAAGCGCACGCTGAATTTCTGATTGTTTATTGCGTTGAAGTGGCCCCCACGCTCCGCCGCTTTGCGGGTCGCTGCCCCGCCGAGGGGGCCGCACTTTACGTTGGGGCGGCCCGGCGGTGAAGTAAATTGGCCGCTAGCCCTCGTGTATATTGCGCAAGTAGCTACTCAATTGATAGCATCCAGAAAGCCGTTGCAGTGAGCGTCAAGGAAATCTATGAGGCCGAGCTGGCTGCGCGTGGCTACAAGCCCGACGCGGCCCAGCTGCGTGCGGTGGAGTCACTGGACCGCTGCGCTCTCGAATGGACCCATTACAAGGAAAAGCGCTCCAACCGACTCAAGAAGCTGATCAACCATCCCGACATTCCGCGTGGTATCTACATGTATGGCGGGGTGGGGCGCGGTAAAAGCTTTTTGATGGACTGCTTTTTCAATGCAGTGCCCTTACAGCGCAAGACGCGGCTGCACTTTCACGAGTTTATGCGCGAGGTGCATCGGGAATTGACGGAATTGCAGGGTACCGTCAATCCCTTGGATAAATTGGCTGAGCAAATGGCCGAGCGGTACAAACTGATCTGCTTTGATGAGTTTCACGTGGCCGATATTACGGACGCCATGATCTTGCACCGCCTGCTGGCGGCGTTGTTTGCCAATGGCGTTGGGCTGGTCACTACGTCCAATTTCAAACCAGACGACTTGTACCCAGGCGGGTTGCACCGCAACCGCATCTTGCCAGCCATTGATTTGTTGAACGCCCAACTGGAAGTCATTAATGTCGACAACGGCACAGACTACCGTGGACAAACCATGGGCCAGATGCAGTTCTACCATGTGCCCAATGGACCCGACGCCCAAAAGGCCATGGAAGATGCATTCAATAAGCTGGCGGAAACACGTGACGAGGAAGATTGCGCTCTGCATATCGAAAACCGGACGATTTTCGCTTTGCGCAGGGCAGGGGGGGTGGTGTGGTTTGACTTCAAGAACTTGTGCGGTGGTCCCCGATCGCAAAACGATTACTTGGAGCTAGCGCAGCAGTTTCACACAGTATTCTTGAGCGATGTACCGCAAATGTCGGGGCGCTTGTCGTCCGAAGCGCGGCGGTTTACCTGGTTGGTTGATGTGCTGTATGACCGCAAGGTGAAGCTAGTGATGTCTGCGGAAGTGCCCCCTGCAGAGCTCTACACCGACGGCCCCAGTGCGCATGAGTTTCCCCGCACGGTTTCACGTTTGAATGAAATGCAGTCGCCAGAGTACCTTGCACTGGAACGGCGCATGGTAGATACAGGGCTCACATGAAACGGCTATTGATCACCCTTGTGGGCATGTCGCTTTTGCAAGGAACCGGATGGTCTCAAGAGCAAGAAGTGCCTGAGTTAGCGCGTTTAGATTCCGAGCGTGCGCGAATTGGTGTTGTCCGCCAGCAGAAGAATGCAGAGTTGGACATTGAAGACGCGGCCTGCCAATCCAAGTTTGCAGTCACGGACTGCCAAAACCAGGTGGGCGCGCGCCGCAGGCAAATGTTGGCCGAACTCAAAAGCCGTGAGGTCGAACTCAATGCCCGCGAGCGGCTTTTAAAAGGCATGGAGCAATTGCAGCGCAGCGAGCAAAAGGCAGTCGATCGTATTGCACGTGAAGCGCAGGCACAAGCTGATGCGGATTCCGCCGCACTTTCTGACAAGAGGGCGGCTCAAGCGGAAAAAATACTCAATCACCAACAACAAGCCAATCCTGCGGGCGCACGCACCACCACCGGCAAAACGACGTCTGCACTAGATCCGCAAGAGGTTGAGAAAAACCGCGCTGCATTCGCAGAAAAACAGCAGGCGCTGGAAAAGAGGCGCAAAGACCGAGATCAGCGTATCCTGGATCACGGTAACGGCGGACCTCCACTACCGCTTAGGCCTTAATGTCGGCCTTAATGTAGGCCGTAAAGTAGCCGCTAAGTTGGCCCGGTGAGCGGCTCGAGTTTGACCACAACAACTGATAGGTTGTCGCCGCCGCCCCGTCCACGCGAGCGCGCCTTCTCGATCAAGAACTCTGTTGCTTCCCGGGCAGAAAGCGACGACAAGACTGACCCCAACTCACCGGTGTTGAAATAGTGCCATACACCGTCACTGCAGGCCATCAAAATATCGCCAGCCCGCAGTTGCGGTATGAAATGAAAATCGACAGGAGGATCGTTTTCAGTGCCCAGGCAACCCATCAAAATGTTGGACTGGGGATGAACCGATGCTTGCTCTTCCGTAATCTCTCCCCGATTGACCAGCGCCTGGACGTATGAATGGTCCATGGTCCGCTTGACAAAGTCGCTGCCTTGAAAATGGTAGATACGGGAGTCACCGGTATGGGCCCAGTGGCAATCGCCTTTTTCGTTGATCAGAAATGCGGCGAGCGTGCTGTGCGGTTCTTCTTCGGATGAAATAGCCGTCAATTTAATAACAACATGTGCTTCTTGCACAACCTGCGCCAAAACGGCCGCAGCATCGTCGGTGTCAGGGTCATAGCGTTCAAAAAGCTGCTTTGACGTCATCATGACCTGGTCTGACGCCTTGCGTCCGCCGCTTCGTCCACCCATGCCATCAGCCACGATTGCCAAAATACAGCCGTTGATCCGGGGGTGCTTCAGCAGCGCGATCTGATCTTGCTGGTATTCACGGTCGCCTTTGTGAATGCCGGTAGAAGCAGTGAGTCTGTATCCAGTAGCCATAGGGTGGTGCTTGGGGAGCAATACTTTCTGCAAATCAACTATTGGTCGTATTATCAAGCCATCACGGCACGCCAGCCCGTAGTTTAAACCCGTAGAAGTCTCATTGCTTTGGTCGCCAATCTTCATTCCCCAAACCGACATCTGATTGATTTGCAGATCGAACACGCTGACCTCGATGCTTTGATCGACAAGGCGGCCGATGCGTCGCCTGTCGATGAGTTGATGTTGCGGCGCCTTAAAAAGCGTCGCCTTTTGCTGCGCGATGCGATTGCCCGTGTCGAGCGGGAACTTCAGCCGAACGAACCGGCTTGAGGTATGGGGCTCCAAGAATCGGTCGCGCGTGCGTTTGAACCAGGCGCTGGGTTGGCCCGGTCTATTGTGAATTTCTCTCCCCGCCGGGGTCAGTCTGACATGGCTGCGGCAGTGGCAAAAGTCATGGAGTCCGGCGGAGTACTGGTCGTTGAAGCTGGTACCGGTGTGGGCAAGACATTTGGCTACTTGGTCCCGGCTTTAATGAGTGGGGAGCGGGTCTTGCTGTCAACTGCAACCAAGACTTTACAGGACCAATTGTTTGGACGAGATATCCCGCGGTTGACCGCGGCGCTGGGCGTCCAGGCGCGAATCGCGCTCTTGAAAGGGCGTGCTAGTTACTTGTGCTTGCATCGGCTTGCCGAGGCCAGGCATGTTGTGGCAGAGCAAGACAGAATTGACCTCAATGAACTGGCTCAAATTGAAATGTGGTCTTTAATTACGCGATCTGGTGACTTGGCCGAATTGGTCCAATTGGACGATGGGTCGCCTTTGGTGCCGATGGTCACGTCAACGCGCGAGAACTGCTTGGGTGCGCAATGTCCAGAAGTAGATCGATGCCACGTCAATCTGGCGCGACGGCAGGCAATGGCCGCAGACATCGTGGTCGTCAATCACCATTTGTTTTTTGCAGACCTCAATATTCGCGAATCTGGCGTAGCTGAGCTCCTGCCAAGCGTGCGGTCAGTCGTGTTTGATGAGGCGCACCAACTCAACGACATCGGTGTTCAATTTCTTGGACGCCAGGTAACTACCCATCAACTCGACGTTTTTTGCCGCGAGCTAGCCACGCAAGGGCCAAAGCTTGCCCTGTACCTCACGGATTGGGTGGGTTGGTTGCAAGCACTGCAGCGCAGCGTCGATGCACTGCGACAATTGTTTTCACATACCGGTCGTGAGGGGCGCATTGCGTGGGTTGACGGGCCGCCGTCTGGTGTTGATGTGACAAGCTGGGAGCGCGTGATTGCCGAACTGCACGCTTGCCTGCAGCATACAGATGTCGTCTTGCGCAGCATGGAAGACGCTACACCTGATATCAAGGCGCTTCAGGAGCGTGCACAGCGATTGACAGGCGCACTTGATGTGTTTTCGCATCCAGTGCAGCCGGGGTGGGTACGCTGGGTCGACATAGGACTGCATGTCAAACTGATCCATTCACCGCTTTGCATCGCGGACTCCATGGAAGCCATTTGCTCGGGAACGTCTGATCAGACGATGCAAGGCAAATCGTGGATTTTTACCTCGGCAACACTGGGGCACGACGTAACGATGGTGCAATTTCTAGAGGATTGCGGGCTGCGGCACGCCACAGTCCTTCAAGTACAAAGCCCATTTGACTATGCCACGCAAGCTGCACTTTATGTGCCTTCGGATATGCCCGACCCTGGCGAATCCAATCACAGCCGCAAGGTGGCAGACTTTATCGGTCAAGCGGCAACCGTTTTGGGTGGCCGGACGCTAGTGTTGACAACGAGTTTGCGCGCTATGCGCGATATAGCCGCGTTTCTTCGACAGATTTTTTCAGTCGATTCGACGATTGAGGTGTTGGTCCAAGGCGAGTCATCCAAGCGGGAATTGATGCAGCGGTTTTGTATGCAGGGAAACGTCGGGCAAAAAGGCTTTGTGCTGATTGGAGCTGCTTCCTTTTGGGAAGGTGTAGATGTGCCTGGCGACGCCCTGCAGATGGTCGTCATTGATAAATTGCCGTTTTCACCACCAGATGATCCATTGGTGAAGGCGCGCGCGCAAAGTCTTGCTTCAAACGCCAAAAATCCGTTCTATCATTTTCATGTGCCGCAAGCGGCTTTAGCTTTGAAGCAAGGTGCCGGTCGGCTGATTCGACAGGAAACGGACCGCGGCGTACTTGTCGTATGCGACAAACGCCTCACGGAAAAGGCATATGGCCGCAAAATTCGTGCAGCGCTCCCGCCCATGCGTGTGTTGGAAGATCAGGAGCAGCTGATGGCAGCGCTGCAAGAACTTACCAAAACTTCCACCATGAATCATTGTTAGAACGCGAACCGCGCGCTAAATATTCAGATTTCGGATAGGTCTTCTCCAACACACGTTTCGTGTCGTCGCGAAGCTGAGTGATGCCCATTGCGTCATACGACTTGTACATGATGTACAGCGCCTCTTCGATCGCGGGTACTTCGCGATAATCCGATATCGCCGCCTGTGCACGATTGACGGCGGCCAAATAGGCGCCGCGGTTGTAGTAGTAGCGCGCAATATGCACTTCATTTTGTGCCAAATTGCTGACCAAATAGGTCATGCGCTGGCGCGTGTCATTGGCATATCGCGAATCAGGGAAGCGGTCGATCAATTCCTTGAAGGCTTCAAAAGACTCTTTGGCGGCCTTTTGATCACGTTCTGAGAGGTCCATTGGAATGATGCGCGAGAAAAGCCCCGAATCGTCATTGAAATTAACAATGCCCTTGAGGTAAATCGCATAGTCCAATGCAGGACTAACCGGATGCAATTTAATAAAACGGTCCAAAGTGGCTATGGCCAATGCGGGCTCTCCGCTCTTGTGTTGCGCATAGGCCTTTTCAAGCTGGGCTTGCTGCGCCAGCGGGGTCCCAGCAGCACGGGCCTCCAGTTTGTCCAGTAGCTGTACGGCGCGCTCCCATTGGCCCGCTGCCATTTCATCTTTGGCTTCTGCATAAATCTTGGCGGGACTCATTGCGGCTGTCTTATCGAGCAGCGTATTGGAGCAGCCCGCGGTCAAAAGTGCGACGGACGCCAGCAGCGAATAGCAAACGACCGATAATTTGACACGAAGCATGTTAGGAAACTTTCTTGAAACAGAGCAGTGGAATTATATCGGCCCCCCCGTTCATCCCGGACTCAGAGGAGTTGGAAGATACGGGCAATGACCTTGAGTGGCGCAATGTGCAGGTGGCAGCGTCCCAGCACGGAATGCGTTTGGATCGTGCGCTGGCCGAGGGAGTTCCCGAGTTCTCCAGAAGTTACTTGCAACAACTCATCGATGCCGGCTTGGTAACGATGGGTGGCATTGCCGCTCGTAAGTCGTCTGCGCGGGTCAGTGCTGGTGACGTGCTGGGTATCGAACTGCGGCCCACACCCCAGAGTCAGGCGTTTACGCCACAGGTGATGCCGTTGGATATCGTGTTTGAAGACGCACATTTAATGGTCATTAACAAACCGGCGGGCCTCGTGGTGCATCCTGCCCCAGGTAACTGGAGTGGGACTTTGCTAAACGGTCTTCTGGCCTACGCAAGTGATTTTTCGCTGGTCCCAAGGGCCGGTATCGTGCATCGGCTGGACAAGGATACGAGCGGCTTGATGGTCGTTGCTCGCTCCAGACTGGCGATGGATCGGCTGATTCAGGCCATTGCTGCGCGCGACGTACGTCGTGAATATGTCGCTATAGCCCAAGGCCGATGGTCGGGCCTTCCACGCAAAACTGTAGAGCTCGCGATTGGCCGAGACCCCCGCAACCGTTTACGCATGGCAACTGTGAACTTGGATAGCCAGTCCGGAAAGGCAGCACGGACTGATTTTGAATTGCTTGGAAACACGGCTGACGGGTGTTTTGTTCAATGTACTTTACATACCGGAAGGACCCATCAAATCCGCGTGCACATGGCGTCTATGGGGCACCCGCTGGTTGCAGATACGGTCTATGGTGCAAGTACGTCGCTTGGAATGCACCGTCAAGCACTCCACGCTTTCCGACTGGCATTTAAACATCCAATTACCGAAGAATTCCTTGCGTTTGAAGCCGCTCCGCCAGTTGATTTTATGGGGCTGTTGCGTGAGTGGGGCCTGCGGTACAATCCGCCAACACGGGTGGAAAGCCCGTAAATACTCCGGTACATGACCGGGAGTTGGCACGGTGAGTCCTTCACATCTGCTGCCGCCCATTTGGAATCACTTATTTTGGTCACCGTGATGGTGACGTTTCCGAACAAGCCTGACTATGAATATGTTGGATGCAAAGCGGATCCTCGAGACTGCACTTATATGCTCACAGCAGCCCTTGCCGCTGCGAGATTTGCGTTCACTGTTCGACGAGACGCTTGGAGCCGACACGCTGAAGAGTCTGCTGGAAGAATTGAAAACTGATTGGATAGGCAAAGGGGTGGAACTGGTCCATGTTGCTTCCGGGTGGCGATTTCAAAGTCGGCCCGAAATGCGAGAGTATTTAGATAGACTGCATCCGGAAAAGCCGCCACGCTATACCCGCGCCACACTGGAAACCCTTGCCATCATCGCGTATCGCCAGCCGGTGACGCGCGGCGATATGGAGGATATCCGTGGTGTCACCATCAACTCATTGTTGCTCAAGCAGTTGGAAGACCGCGGGTGGGTGGAGGTGATTGGACATCGAGAAGCGGCTGGTCGGCCAGCACTCTATGCCACGACACGGCAATTTCTCAACGACTTGGGTTTGCAGACGTTGGATCAACTGCCACTGTTGGAAAGTGTGAGTCAGCCTGGTGCATCCTTCGGAGACTTGGTGCAGTCGGCCGCAGAGTTGCCAGATATGCAGGCGGATGACTTGCCTGGGGAGACAGACGCTATGCAATTGAATATGGCACTTGAGAGTTCGTCGACTGATTTGCATCCACCCTTGAATGGATTTTCCGAATGATTGAAAACAATACAAACGAACCACAGCCATCTGTCGAGACGCAAGCTCCGAACGGAGCTGCTGATTTGCCCGACGCTGTGGCTGGCGCGGGTGTAACCGTCTCGGGCGTTGTAGATACACCTCCAAGCGTTGATGAGTCTGGGGCAGAAGTGAATTCATCCGCGTTGCAAACGGACGATATTGCGAACCGTTTTAGCGATGTGATTTCTGGGCAATTTGATGCCGATGAAGAGCTCACAGATCTCGCTCCGCCCAAGAGGGTTCTCGCCCCTATGGCGGAAACGCCAAAGTTACACAAGGTGCTGGCACAGGCAGGGATGGGCTCACGTCTGGAGATGGAGCAGCTCATCATGGAGGGCCGGATTTCGGTCAATAACGAACCTGCACATATTGGTCAGCGCATCCAGTTTGGCGACAATATCAAGGTCAATGGCAAACCCATTCGTTTCAGAATTGATCCGCCACCTGCGCGGGTTATTGCATACCATAAGCCAGTGGGCGAAGTCGTCACACATGACGATCCGCAAAATCGGCCGACCGTTTTTCGCCGCCTGCCAAAGTTGTACCAAGGCAAGTGGCAATCCGTAGGGCGCCTGGATCTGAACACCGAAGGGTTGCTGCTATTCACGAGCTCTGGAGAGATGGCCAATAACTTGATGCATCCGCGCTTTGGTCTAGAGCGTGAATATGCCGTGCGTGTTTTAGGTTCACTCAGCAAGGACGAAAAGAAGCTCTTGCTTGAAGGTGTCAAGCTCGACGATGGCATGGCCCATTTTGGATCAATCGAAGACGGTGGTGGAGAAGGTTCCAATTGTTGGTATCGGGTAACCATTTCTGAGGGCCGTAACCGGGAAGTGCGCCGGATGTTGGAAGCGGTTGGTCATGCGGTTAGTCGTCTCATTCGTATCCGCTATGGTGCAATGGTTTTGCCGCGCGGGCTCAAACGTGGTGCTTGGATGGAACTCGATGACGCCGACATTCGTTCTTTGGTACAGGCTGCTGGAGGGCGATCTTCAACAGGTGCTGACGGTGAGGCGGTTGCGCCGAGGGGAAGCGCGAATCGCGGCTCTCAGGGAAGCGGCCAACGTCGCGGTGGGCGAACAGGTGGCCCGCGTGGTGCGAATGCGGGGCAACGCGGACCCATGCCGCCCAGCGGCAGAGATGGGAATGGTGCGCAAGGTCCCAAAACCAACGGTCGTCAAGATGGGCGTCGCTTCGATCAACCAAGGGATAGCCGCGGTGGTGCTGCCCAGCCAGATCCGATGAAAACAGCATTTGGCTACATAGGGGCTGATAGCTTTACACGTCAGCGCCAAGAGGCTGGACAAAGACCGTCCGGTGGTCCGGCCGGGCAGCGTCGCAAGGGCCGTGGCAGATAGAGCGCAATGCTAAAATAGCAGGCTTTGCATCACGACGACGCAATAAACAAAGTTACCAATCCAGATCAGGAAATATTATGACAATCGAACGTACGCTCTCTATCATCAAACCTGACGCAGTCGCGAAAAACGTCATCGGACAAATTTATGCCCGATTTGAGGCTGCCGGTCTCAAGGTTGTGGCTGCTCGCATGGCGCATTTGTCACGTGGTGAAGCTGAGGCGTTTTATGCAGTGCACAAAGCACGCCCATTTTTCAAAGATCTGGTTGACTTCATGATCTCCGGTCCTGTCATGATCCAAGCCTTGGAAGGCGAAAATGCCATTTTGAAACACCGTGACCTGATGGGTGCAACGGATCCAAAGAAGGCCGCGCCAGGAACCATTCGTGCTGACTTCGCTGACAGCATTGATGCCAACGCGGTTCACGGCTCTGACGCTGCAGAGACTGCTGCTGTTGAGATCGGTTTCTTCTTTGCTGGCATGAACGTTTACTCCCGCTAAGTTATGCAATGACGGTCAACCTGCTTGATTTCGATCTAGAAGGATTGGCCGCGTTTTGTGAGGGCCTTGGGGAGAAGCGTTTTCGGGCCACGCAGTTGTTTCGCTGGATTCATCAAAGAGGCGCATCGCAATTTGACGAAATGAGTGATCTTGCAAAGTCTTTGCGGGAAAAGTTGAAGGCGTCTGCGCACATTGAAGCGCTCCCGGTTTTGTCGCAGCATATTTCGAGCGACGGAACTGTCAAATGGCTATTTGACGTTCATGGCGGAAATGCCATCGAGTCTGTTTTTATCCCCGAGGATGACCGAGGGACGTTGTGCATTTCGTCACAGGCTGGTTGCGCGGTGGCATGTCGATTTTGCTCGACGGGCCATCAGGGTTTTAGCAGAAATCTGACAGTTGGTGAAATCGTCTCGCAATTGTGGTTTGCAGAGCACTTTTTACGACGGCATTTGAAACGTCAAGACCGCGTCATTTCGAATGTCGTAATGATGGGCATGGGAGAGCCGCTACAGAACTTTACGGCCCTTGTGCCTGCACTGCGCGTCATGCTGGATGACCATGCTTATGGCTTGTCGCGTCGAAGGGTCACTGTGTCTACATCCGGAGTAGTCCCGATGATTGACCGATTGGGGCAAGATTGCCCCGTCGCATTGGCGGTGTCGTTGCATGCGCCCAATGATGCCCTGCGTGACAATCTGGTTCCACTGAACAAGAAGTACCCCATTGCAGAGCTGGTCGCAGCTTGCGTGCGTTATCTGAAGGTTGCACCGCGTGACTTCATTACTTTTGAGTATTGCATGTTGAGCGGCGTGAATGACTCTGAGGGTCATGCTTTGGAACTCGTAAAACTCGTGCGTGCGCAATCAAGCGCGGGTAACTGGTGTAAATTCAATTTGATACCGTTTAATCCGTTTCCCGCTTCGGGTTTGCTTCGATCACCGCATGCTGTGGTGTTGGCCTTTGCCAAAATATTGAATGCGGCGGGAATAGTGACGACAATTCGAAAGACTCGCGGGGACGACATCGACGCAGCTTGCGGTCAATTGGCAGGCGAAGTCATGGATCGGACCAATATTCAATCGCGTCTGTCCAAACGGGGCACGATCGAGATAAGGCCGGAAAACGCAATGGCTCCCTTTGGGAGTAAGGACACTATAAATGACTGAAAAGCTACGGTTGAGTGCAGCAGCGGTTACTTTTGTTTTGTGGGCATGCTTAGCCTGTTCATCCTCAATTTTGTTGAGCGGATGCGCATCCAATTCAACCAATGCGACATCCAAGGGGGACCTGATCACCGATTCGGATGAAACAGACGTTCGGAAAAGAGCGCGTTTACGCCTGGAGTTGGCGGTTGCGTATTTTGAGAAAGGTCAGACAACCGATGCATTGGATCACCTCAAGCAGTCTATTGTGGCGGACCCCACACTGTTTGAAGCCTACAACTTGCGTGGTCTGATCTACATGCGACTCAATGACCTCCCGTTGGCTGAAGAAAGTTTTAGGCGTGCGCTGGCCATCAATTCGAAAGCCGCCACCGTGCAACACAACTACGGTTGGTTGCTGTGTCAACAGTCGCGCTTCTCAGAATCTTCCCAGCTTTTTGGTGAAGCGTTGGCAAATCCTGCCTATGGAGATCGCGCAAAGACATGGTTGACTCAGGGGTTGTGCCAAGTCAAGAGTGGACAAATGAAAGAGGCCGAGAACAGCTTCTTGCGTGCCTATGAACTTGATGCGGGCAACCCGATCACTGCCTTCAACCTGTCTGCACTTCTCTATCAACGTGGCGAGTACTTGCGTGCACAGTTCTATATTAGACGGCTCAACAACAGTGAACTGGCCAATGCCGAGACATTGTGGCTTGGAATCAAAGTGGAGCGTCGCATGGACAATCGAGACGCGATGGGTCAATTGGCTGGCCAATTGAAGAAGCGATATCCGCAGTCACGCGAAAATGCTGCATTGGAGCGGGGGGCATTTGATGAGTGAATTTGAAACCCTCCAAGAACTCAAAGAAGGTGTTGTCACACACTCCGCAACTGAAGTAACTGCGGGGATCATGATGCGGACTGCGCGGGAAGCCGCGGGGTTGCACGTAGCTGCGCTCGCTGTTTCCATGAAAATACCCGTTAAGAAGTTGGAGGCGTTGGAGGCGGATCGCCTGGACCTTTTGCACGATGCTGTGTTCGTTCGCGCATTGGCTTCTAGTGTGTGTCGTGCGTTGAAAATCGATCCGGTACCTGTTTTGCAAAAGCTACCGCTGACGAAGGCTCCGCGGCTCAATGTTGATGAAAGTGGCATCAATGCGCCGTTCCACGCTACAGGAGACCTGTCCAAAAATTCCATCGGTGAACTGGCACGCAAGCCTACGGTATTGGTGGTTTTGGGTTTACTGGCAGCTGGTGCCACGATATTGTTTTTTCCGGAAGCAAAGTTAGCGGAGTGGGCTGCGTCCTTTAATGGTTCGAGCGCCAAGGTCGCAACGGCTGAGCCTGCGCAGCCCTTTCCCCCGCAAGTGATGCCGGAGATTGTCGAGAAGTCCTTGCAGGTTGAGTCGCCAGAGCAAAAAAGCGTTGGCGATCCGGCTAGTCCCAATGATTCAGCTGCATTGCCATTGAGCGTGGCATTAGCTCCAACGAGTTCTTCGTCAACCCCGACGCCTGCGGCACCGGTGTCTGCCCCAATCGCTGTGAACCCAGTGCGTTCGCCAGTGCCGCAAGTTGCTTCTGGCCTGGTAGTCTTTAAGGTACGCGGAGCCTCCTGGATTCAGGTGGTTGATGCCAAGGGTGTCGTTCAGTTGAATAAGACACTTGCCGAAGGTGAGACCATGGGAGCATCTGGTACAACGCCACTGGCGGTGGTGATTGGCCGCGCCGACGTTACCGAGGTGGAAGTTCGTGGAAAGCCCTACAGTCTGGCAAATGTTGCGAAAGACAATGTTGCTCGCTTTGAGGTGAAGTGATGGATTCAAGTTTGCCGGTCGCTTTGGCGACGCCACTTCGACGAAAGTCACTTCAAGCCAATATCACTTGGGGCAAACGTGTTGTAACCGTCGGTGGCGACGCTCCAGTGCGTCTGCAGTCCATGACCAACACTGATACTGCCGACGCAATTGGTACCGCAATTCAGGTCAAGGAATTGGCTATTGCGGGTTCTGAACTGGTTCGTATTACCGTCAATACGCCAGAGGCGGCACAGGCAGTGCCGTACCTGCGTGAACAACTGGATCGCATGGGGATTGACGTCCCGCTGGTTGGCGATTTTCATTTCAATGGGCATCGACTGCTGACTGACTACCCAGATTGCGCCAAATCACTCTCCAAATACCGTATTAACCCTGGCAATGTTGGCAAAGGCGATAAGCGGGACAAGCAGTTTTCACTCATGATTGAAGCGGCCATTCGGTGGAATAAGGCTGTGCGTATTGGTGTCAACTGGGGGAGTTTGGATCAAGAACTGCTCGCCACTTTAATGGACGAGAACAGTCGACGCGCCAGTCCTTGGGGTGCTAAACCCGTCATGTACGAAGCGCTCATCACTTCTGCCGTTGAATCGGCTCAAAGAGCGCAGGAAATCGGATTGGACGCCAACCAGATTATCCTTTCATGTAAAGTCAGCGGCGTGCAAGACTTGGTAGCTGTTTACCGTGAGTTGGGGCGTCGATGCGACTATGCATTGCATCTGGGTTTGACCGAAGCTGGCATGGGGACAAAGGGCACAGTCGCTTCTTCAGTGGCACTGGGTGTTCTGTTGCAAGAGGGCATTGGCGACACGATTCGTGTTTCATTGACGCCAGCGCCGGGCGAGTCACGGTCCCAAGAAGTCGTCATTGCGTCAGAGATTATCCAGGCATTGGGGCTCCGCAATTTCGTACCAAGTGTCACGGCTTGCCCCGGTTGCGGGCGCACGACCAGCACGACCTTTCAAGAGCTAACACAGCAAATCGATGATTTTTTGCGAGAAAAAATGCCGGTTTGGCGAGCAGAATTTCCTGGCGTAGAAAACCTCAAAGTTGCGGTTATGGGGTGTATTGTCAATGGTCCTGGTGAAAGCAAACACGCTGATATTGGAATCAGTTTGCCGGGTACCGGAGAAGCACCAGCTGCGCCCGTGTTTATTGACGGTGAGAAGCGCATGACCTTACGCGGTGACGCGATTGCCACTGAGTTTCAGACGGTTGTTGAAAACTACATCCGTCAGCGCTTCAGCGCGCCTGTTTCCACATCCCTTCCTTAAGAATTCGCATGGTTGAAAAGTCTCCCGCTAGTCGAGTGGAAAAGCTGTTTGCCGTAAAAGGCATGAATGACATATTGCCTTCTGATTCAGCCCAGTGGGAATGGTTCGAAGAACAAGTGCGTATCCAAATGGGTCTTCACGCTTACCGCAATATTCGAACACCAATTTTGGAGCCTACTGCGCTTTTCGTACGCGGCACTGGCGAAACAACTGACATCGTTGAGAAGGAAATGTATTCCTTCGAAGATAAGCTCAATGGAGAGGCACTAACGCTGCGACCAGAAAACACACCGGGTGTGGTGCGTGCTGCAATCGAACACAACCTGACATACGACGGTGGTAAGCGTCTGTATTACATGGGGCCCATGTTCCGGCACGAAAGACCTCAGCGTGGCCGCTATCGCCAGTTTTACCAGTTGGGTGTCGAAGCTCTGGGTTTCGCCGGCCCCGAGGTTGATGCCGAGCTAATTGTGTTGGCCGAGCGGTTGCTGTCTTCCATAGGACTGAAGGGTTTTCGCGTAGAACTCAATAGTTTGGGCTTGGCGATTGAGCGGCATGCTCATCGCGCTGCGTTGGTAACGTATTTCGAGAGCCATTTGGACCTTCTGGATGCCGACGCCAAGCGTCGCCTTCATGCAAACCCATTGCGCATTCTGGATACCAAGAACCCTGCAATGCAGTCGTTGGTACAGGCCGCTCCACAGTTGCTCGATTTTTTAGGTGAAAGCTCTCTCAAGCATTTCGACACGGTGAAATTGCTGCTGGATGGGTGTGGTGTTCAGTGGAAGGTGAATCCACGGTTGGTCCGAGGTCTTGACTACTACAGCCATACAGTCTTCGAATTCATCACCGACGAGTTGGGAGCGCAGGGGACTCTTTGTGGTGGCGGGCGATATGACGGCTTGTTTGAGCTGTTAGGTGGAAAGCCTACGCCAGCGGTTGGCTGGGGCATGGGTATTGAGCGCGTCTTGGAGTTGCTAAAAGTGCAAGAGCGACAGCAGGGTTCTTTGGCGCCTGATGTCTATGCCATCGTCCCTGACGCAATTGGAATGACCTTTGCGATGCCATGCTTGCAGGTATTGCGATCACAGGGAGTCAGCGTTCAGATGCACGCAACGAGTTCTGAGGGCTTGGGTAGCATTAAATCGCAATTCAAAAGGGCAGATGCCTCAGGCGCGCGATTTGCGCTGGTGTTTGGATCCGATGAAATTACGCAAGGGCTCGTAACCATCAAATCCTTGCGAGATGGAAGCGGCACGCAAAGAACAGAGGCTTTGGACCAATCTGTAGCATGGGCCAAAAGCCTACAATCTCTGGCTTAACTGAAAATTCACATGGCAAATCATCTCGATCTCGAAGAACAAGAACAGCTTGATCAACTCAAGCATTTCTGGAAACAGTATGGCAACCTGATCACGTGGGCTCTTATTGCCATTTTGGGGTCAGTCGCAGCGTGGAACGGCTACAACATCTGGCAGCGTAACCAAGCGGTTCAGGCAGCCGCAATGTATGAAGAAGTGGAAAAGGTCGTGCGCGGCGGTGACCCGCAAAAAGCCGAACGAGCGTTCACAGACATGCGGGACCGATTTGCAAAAACGGTCTATACGCAACAAGCCGGTTTGCTGGTCGCAAAGATGGCCTATGAAGCAGGGAAGACCGACGTTGCGAAATCGGCGCTCGGTTGGTTGACTGAAAATGCGACTGACAAAGGTTATGCGTCTGTAGCTCGGTTGCGTTTGGTTGCATTGCAGATTGAGGCGAAGTCATATGATGAAGCCTTGAAGTTATTGAACACGCAAATGGCCCCGGAATTTTCCGCATTGGCAGATGACCGTAGAGGGGACATCTATGTGTTGCAAGAAAAAAAGCCCGAAGCGAAAACTGAGTACCTCAAAGCCTACAAGTCGTTCGACGAACAGTCGGAGTACCGCCGATTGGTTGCAGTCAAATTGAATGCACTGGGCGTTGACGCAGAAGCTGATGCTAAAGCGGCATTGACTAAAGAGGCTGCAAAATGATGAGTTTGGCGAATTTCCGCAAGTGTTGTGGGCGGTTGATCCTGGTGACGGCAGCTGCACTAACTGCACAGGGATGTTCGAGTCCGGAAAAAGGCAAACAAAACGATTTGGGTGCAAACACACCTTTGATGGGCGTTCGTACGGCCTGGACCTCAAATATTGGATCAGTGGCCTTTCCATTGGACATTCGAACGGTTGGAAATCTAGTCTTTGTGGCGGGAAGCGATGGAGTTGTCGCAGCCATCGACGCACGGACCGGCGGTGATTTGTGGCGCGTAGCATTGGGTGTCAACTTGTCAGCTGGGGTAGGCAGTGATGGCCGCCATAGCGCAGTGGTTAGCCGTGACAATGAACTGATTGTGTTGGATGGTGGAAAAGAAATCTGGCGCCAAAAGCTGGGTGCTTTCTCGCAAACTGCGCCTTTGGTTGCTGGCGGTCGTGTCTTTGTTCTGTCTGGTGATCGCTCGGTTTCCGCTTTCGATGGTGCTACTGGCCGCAAGCTGTGGCAAATGCCGCGCACCGGCGATGCCCTGGTCCTCGGTCGTTCGGGTGTCATCATGGCCGTTGGAAATACCTTGGTCGCTGGTTTGGGCGGACGCTTGGTCGGCATCAATCCATTGGATGGAAGAGTCCGTTGGGATGTGCCCGTGGCGACTAGCCGTGGGACGAATGAGGTTGAACGACTGGTGGATTTGATTGCAGGTGTCAGCCGGAGTTCGAGCAACATTTGTGTCAGGGCATTTCAAACCGCGATTGGGTGTGTGGATGCTGTAAAAGGGAGTTTGGTTTGGAGTAAACCAGCTTCTGCGGCAACCGGACTCGATGGCGATGAAACCGAATTATTTGGCACAGAGAGCGATGGTAAGGTTGTCGCATGGAAACGTGCCGATGGGGAGCGGCTTTGGGTATCCAATCGTTTGGCTTTCCGTGGACTGACTGCTCCGGTATTGGTTGGTAAGTCAGTGGCCATAGGCGATGCAGCTGGAACAGTGCATTTCTTGTCCCGTACAGACGGATCTCCTTTGAACAGGCTGTCGACAGACGGATCTCCTTTGACCGCCTCGCCTGTGTTGGTGGGGCAAACTTTGGTTGTCGTATCAGAGCGCGGCGGCGTATTTGGGTTCAAGCCTGAGTGATGGCGTGAACCACACAATATGAAACCTGTCATCGCATTGGTTGGTCGGCCCAACGTTGGTAAATCAACCCTCTTTAACCGGTTAACGAAGACACGTGATGCCATCGTGGCTGACTATGCGGGCTTGACCCGCGATCGCCACTACGGAAATGGTAAGCAAGGCGTTCACGAATTTATCGTGATTGACACCGGTGGTTTTGAGCCTGATGCAACGTCCGGCATTTACAAAGAAATGGCAAAGCAGACGCGGCAAGCAGTAGCTGAAGCCGACGTGGTGCTTTTTATCGTTGATGCGCGTGCCGGTCTTTCCGCACAAGACCATGAGATAAGTAACTATTTGCGCAAATTGGGTAAACGCTGCGTTCTTGTTGCCAACAAGGCTGAAGGCATGACTGCAGGGGCGCAGCTCGTTGAGTTCTATGAGTTGGGTTTGGGCGAAGTCTTTCCTATTTCTGCGTCTCATGGGCACGGGATTCGTCCTTTAGTTGAGTTGGCGTTGGGTCCGCTGGTAGAGGGTCAGCTCCCCAGTGATGAATCGTCGAGTGATCCTGCCGTGATCAAGTTAGCTGTTGCGGGACGGCCAAACGTAGGAAAGTCGACTCTGATCAACACATGGTTGGGTGAGGAGCGGCTGGTTGCGTTTGATTTGCCCGGCACAACCCGTGACGCCATATCGGTTCCTTTTGAACGCGACGGCCAAAAATTTGAATTGATTGACACCGCAGGTCTCAGACGCAAGGGTCAAGTATTTGAAGCCATTGAGAAATTTTCTGTTGTAAAGACTTTGCAGGCCATCGAGTCTGCGAGTGTTGTTCTGTTGCTCATTGATGCGACACAGGGTGTAACAGATCAAGATGCACACATTGCAGGATACATTCTGGAGTCAGGGCGCGCAGTCGTCGTTGCCGTGAACAAGTGGGATGCAATTGATGAGTATGCGCGTGAATTGGTAAAGCGATCCATTGAGACCCGTTTGGGTTTCTTGAAATTTGCAGCCTTGCATTTGATTTCGGCGCAAAAGCGCCAAGGTCTTGGACCATTGTGGGAGTCCATTGCGCAGGCGCACAGGGCAGCAAATTGCAAAATGTCGACGCCTGTATTGACCCGTTTGTTACTGGAAGCAGTACAGTTCCAAACGCCCAAAAAGTCAGGCATGTACCGCCCGAAGTTGCGGTATGCACATCAAGGTGGCATGAATCCACCGATCATCATCATTCACGGAAATTCGCTTGAACACGTGACAGACGCCTACAAGCGCTTCCTCGAAGGGCGTTTTCGCAAGGAGTTCAATTTGGTTGGAACCCCACTGCGCATCCAGATGAAATCGTCACAAAACCCCTACGCCGACAAAGACGACAAATAGTCGCGGTCAGCACCAATTTACACAAGGTTTGCAGGGTGTTTATGGATGTGCTCCACAATTCAATGGAATGGTGTGGTATCGTCGAATCTTCTTAATTTTTGAACACGGAGAATATCGTGAGCAACAAAGGGCAGTTACTGCAAGACCCATTCCTCAACGCATTGCGTAGGGAGCATGTTCCGGTCTCAATCTATTTGGTCAACGGGATCAAACTGCAAGGACAAGTCGAATCATTTGATCAATACGTGGTATTGCTGCGTAATACGGTCACGCAAATGGTTTACAAACACGCCATTTCAACTATTGTTCCCGGGCGTGCGGTCAATTTTTCTGCTGCTGGCAGTGACACCACCGAGACAGAGTAAGCGGATGGTGGGCCTACCGGGCCTTGATTGAAAATTCCCGCTTTGATCCATTCCATTTGACTGCCGCGCATCACACTGCGAGTACGCCGACCATTTTGGTAGGTGTGGATTTGGGTGGCCCCAATTTTGATAGCGAGCTGGAAGAGCTAGGGTTACTAGCTGCCAGTGCTGGCATGCTGCCGGTTGCGCGTGTGACCTGTAAGCGCAAAGCGCCCGATGCCGCACTGTTTATCGGCTCTGGTAAAGCAGACGAAATAAAGTTGTTGGCAGCTCAGTGTGGCGCCAAAGAGATTTTGTTCGACCAAACTTTGAGTCCCGGCCAGCAGCGCAATCTCGAACGCCATCTGGAAATGCCTGTTAACGACCGCACTTTCCTGATTTTGGAGATATTCGCGCAACGCGCACGCAGCCATGAGGGCAAGTTACAGGTCGAATTAGCGCGATTGCAATACCTGAGCACACGTTTGGTGCGGCGCTGGTCACATCTGGAGCGTCAGAGTGGCGGTATTGGCATGCGTGGTGGGCCCGGCGAAGCACAGATCGAACTCGATCGGCGCATGATTGGCGAAACCATCAAGCGAACCAAAGAGCGGTTGAGCAAGGTCAAGCGACAGCGACAAACACAAAGGCGCCAACGGGAGCGTCGTGATGCA
The DNA here is from genome assembly GCA_964468905.1 of uncultured Rhodoferax sp. GTDB lineage: Bacteria > Pseudomonadota > Gammaproteobacteria > Burkholderiales > Burkholderiaceae_C > Allorhodoferax. The sequence continues at coordinate 19,598 of CAYXWW010000040.1, forward strand.
TTTAATATTTCGTTGATTGGGTACACCAACGCCGGAAAATCCACTCTGTTCAATGCATTGGTCAAGGCGCGTGCCTATGCCGCGGATCAACTTTTCGCCACACTGGACACTACAACACGTCAGCTCTATCTCGGTGAAGCGGGTCGTTCTGTTTCACTCTCCGATACCGTAGGATTTATCCGGGACTTGCCACACGGCCTGGTAGAAGCATTTCAAGCCACGCTGCAAGAAGCAATTGATGCTGATCTGCTATTGCATGTGGTGGATGCGGCCAATCCCCGCTTTATTGAGCAAATTCAGCAAGTTCAAAGTGTGCTGAAGGAAATTGGTGCAGACGGAGTTACCCAGTTGTTGGTATTTAACAAACTAGACGCGCTCAGTGAAGAACAGCGACCGCTAAAATTGGAAGATAGCATGGAGATCGAAGGTGTTCAAACACCACGTATTTTTGTGAGCGCAAAAGACTCTTTGGGTCTGCAGGCCTTGCGCATGCGCTTGGCGTCCATCGCGCGTTCGCCCCATGTTGATGAAGATTCAGGCGTGGTTAACCCTGACAATTCAGGGGATGAACTCTGATTGGGCACAATCGGACCCAGATTTAGGAAAACACCGAAATGAAAACAAACGTTCGTGGCAAATTTTTGCCAATGGCTACTGTGCCACGATGGGCGCAAAGGTTGTTCAACCTGAACGACTCGCGGTGGGGTCGTGGCGAAGAAAAAGCTGGCGATGCCGACAAGGGTGATAGCGCTCCAACGCCAGAAGGCGAAGCCGTCAAACCACCAGTGGAAGAAGGTTCGAAGAATGGCCGCAAAAATGGCCCTAACGCCGGCCCACCAGACTTGGACGAGCTTTGGCGCGATTTCAACCGCAAGCTGGGAGGCTTGTTTGGTAAACCTTCACAACCGCCGCGCGGCGGTTCAGGCGGTGGATTTCAACCGGACATGAAGAATGCAGGTATCGGTGCCGGGCTTATTGTTGCGGTATTGGCCATCATCTGGCTGGGCACGGGGTTCTTCATTGTTCAAGAGGGCCAGCAAGCCGTGATTACACAGTTTGGACGCTACAAGAGCACTGTGAATGCAGGTTTCAATTGGCGTTTGCCTTACCCCATCCAACGCCATGAATTGGTCTTTGTTACCCAAATTCGCTCTGTCGACGTTGGGCGTGACAACGTCCTCAAGGCCACAGGATTGCGTGAATCGGCCATGCTGACGCAAGACGAAAATATTCTGGACATTAAATTCGCAGTGCAGTACCGCCTCAATGACGCACGTGCGTTTTTGTTTGAAAGCAAGAACCCTGCTGAGGCCGTCGTCCAAGCTGCAGAAACTTCAGTCCGCGAAGTCTTGGGCAAGATGAAGATGGATGCCGCTTTGTCTGAAGAGCGCGACCAGATCGCTCCACGCGTCAGAGCCATGATGCAGGCGATCCTGGATCGTTACAAAGTGGGTATTGAAGTTGTGGGAATCAATTTGCAACAAGGTGGCGTGCGTCCGCCGGAGCAAGTTCAGGCGTCTTTTGACGACGTGCTCAAAGCCGGTCAGGAGCGCGAACGGACGAAAAATGAAGCCCAAGCCTATGCCAATGACGTCATCCCCCGCGCGGTGGGCTCCGCTTCTCGACTGAAAGAAGAGGCAGAAGCATACAAATCCCGCGTGGTGGCGCAGGCGCAAGGTGATGCGCAGCGCTTCCGGTCCGTATTTGCAGAGTACCAAAAGGCACCCCAGGTGACGCGGGACCGCATGTATCTGGATGCGATGCAACAGATTTACAGCAATGTGACCAAGGTCGTCGTCGATTCCCGCCAAGGGTCAAATCTTTTGTATTTACCTTTGGACAAAATCATGCAGATGAATGGGGTCGCGAGTGAAGCCAGCGCAGCGAATGCGGCTTCGTCGTCGTCGCCAGTAGTGCACGTGACGCCACCCGCCACAACCGGGTCTGATGCGCGCAGCCGTGAATCGGTGCGTACCCGTGAACGCGAATCTCGCTAGGAGCTCCCATGAATCGGATTGGATTGATTTTTTCGTCGCTGCTGGTGCTGATCGCGCTGGCCAGTTCGACACTGTTTGTGGTTGACCAACGCCAGTTTGGTGTTGTGTTCGCGTTGGGTGAAATCAAAGATGTCATCACCGAGCCGGGTTTGAATTTCAAGCTGCCACCGCCCTTTCAAAATGTTTCCTACGTTGACAAGCGTCTCTTGACGCTCGACAGCACCGATTCCGAGCCCATGTTGACCGCTGAGAAGCAGCGTGTGGTGATTGACTGGTATGTGCGTTGGCGTATCTCTGAGCCCAAACAGTACATCCGCAACGTGGGTCAGAACGAAGGTGCGGGTGCTAGCCAGTTGAGCCGCGTTGTGCGCAACGCATTTCAAGAAGAAATCAACAAACGCACCGTAAAAGAGTTGCTCTCGCTCAAGCGCGAAGACTTGATGGCAGATGTGAAAGCGGAAGTCCTAGCCAAAGTACGTGGCGATAAGCCTTGGGGGGTGGATGTGGTCGATGTGCGCATCACCCGCGTGGACTATGTCGAAGCGATTACGGAATCGGTCTACCGCCGTATGGAAGCGGAGCGTAAACGCGTAGCCAATGAGCTGCGTTCAACCGGTGCCGCAGAAGGTGAAAAAATTCGCGCCGATGCGGATCGCCAGCGTGAGGTCACCATCGCCAATGCCTATCGTGATGCACAAAAGATCAAGGGCGAGGGTGATGCCGAGGCCGCGCGTATTTATGGTGAAGCATTTGGCAAAGACCCTCAGTTTGCACAGTTCTACCGTAGCTTGGACGCTTACAAGGCCAGTTTCGCCAACAAAAACGACGTCATGGTGCTAGATCCATCGTCTTCGGAGTTCTTCAAGGTCTTTCGTGGCGGCACCGGCCCCGCTGCACCCGCCAAGAAGTAAATGGTGAACAGTGAAACCTTTTGGCTGGCCCTGGCCTTGGTGCTGGTCATTGAAGGGCTGTTTCCTTTTGTTTCGCCCGAAGGGTGGCGAAAGATGTTTACGCAGCTGTTGCAACTGGGTGACGGGCAGATTCGTTTTTTCGCGCTCATGAGCATCTTGTGCGGCTTGGCGATGATTTGGTGGCTCGCACCCTGAAATCCGGGCCTCAAGCCCGGTAAAATCACGGTTTTAATAGACTCCACTTTTCACATGTCTGCTTGGGTCTTACCGGATCACATTGCCGATGTCCTGCCCTCCGAGGCGCGTCACATCGAAGAAATACGTAGAGACTTGCTGGACATGGCGCGTTGCTATGGCTATGAACTCGTCATGCCGCCTCTGCTGGAGCACCTGGAATCGCTGTTATCTGGCAGTGGTCAGGCGCTAGACCTGCAAACCTTCAAGTTAGTTGACCAACTGTCTGGCCGCATGATGGGCTTACGGGCTGACAGCACCCCTCAGGTAGCCCGCATTGACGCACATCTGTTGAACCGCGCGGGCGTTACGCGCCTGTGCTATTGCGGTCCTGTCTTGCACACGCGGCCCAGCGGACCGCACGCTACGCGCGAGCCTTTGCAGTTTGGCGCCGAGATTTATGGCCACACTGGGCTGGAAGCAGATCTCGAAATCCTGACGCTGGCACTTGATTCAGTAGAAAGCACCCAAGTGGATGCCATCAGCGTTGACATGGCCGATGCGCGGATCGTCCAGGCCTTGCTCAAAGGCATCCCGCTGGATGCTGAGCGCCTGGCGCAAATTCACACCGCATTGACTGCAAAAGACACCGAAGAACTCAAAAGCCTCTTGCGCCATGCACCAGCGGCTACGTCAGCTGCTTTTGCCAATCTTCTGCATTTGTACGGTGACTCCACCATTTTGCAAGACGCAAAAAAACTATTGCCAGCATTGCCAGAGATTGATGAAGCCTTGTCGCAGTTGCAGTGGCTGTCAAGCCATCTGGAGGGCGCAAGCGTGTCGTTTGATCTGGCTGATTTGCGCGGTTACGACTACTACAGTGGTGCCATGTTCTCCATCTATGCGCCGGGAGCCTGCGATGCTTTGGCGCGCGGCGGGCGGTACGATGAAGTGGGCAAGGTCTTTGGCCGCAAACGTCCTGCCGTGGGGTTTAGTCTGGATATCAAGGCATTAGTTGGGGTGGCGGCAAGCCGCCCCTTGCGGGCGGCCATTCGCGCGCCGTGGGGTGAGGCCGCTGCGCTGCGGACAGCCATTGCCGCGTTGCGCCGCCAGGGTGAAACCGTAGTCTGCGTTTTGCCAGGCCACGAAAGTCAAGTTGATGAGTTCCATTGTGACCGCGAGCTGGTTCAGTCTGCGGGTCAATGGGTTGTAAAAGCTATCTGAGAAATATCACATGAAGACCACCAAAGGACGTAACGTCGTCGTCGTCGGAACCCAATGGGGCGATGAGGGTAAAGGCAAACTGGTTGACTGGCTGACAGAAAGTTCGCAAGGAGTTGTGCGCTTTCAAGGCGGCCACAATGCCGGTCACACGCTGGTGATCAATGGCGTCAAGACAGCCTTGCATCTCATTCCCAGTGGCATCATGCGCCCCGGCGTGAAGTGCTACATCGGCAATGGGGTTGTGCTGTCTGCGGCCAAATTGTTTGAAGAGATTGAGGGCCTGGAGAAAGTTGGCGTCGAGGTACGTTCGCGTTTGCGCATCAGCGAAGCGTGTCCGCTGATCTTGCCGTTTCACGCTGCGCTGGACCAGGCGCGCGAAGCCGCACGGGAAAAGGGCGGCAACGCCAAAATTGGCACAACGGGCCGTGGCATTGGCCCAGCTTACGAAGA
>CAYXWW010000041.1:0-24194 GCA_964468905.1 uncultured Rhodoferax sp.
TGGGCAGCAAGCCGCTGGGTAGACTGGCCGGTGCCGATGTGCCGCTGGAGCCGCCTCCGCAGGCGCTGAGGGTCAGGAGCAGGATGCTTAGTAATGCACTGGCGTGTGTTTTCATGATCGGTCCTTCCAAAATCTGGGGAGTGGATGACCCCAGAAAGCTATCCTCGGGACCAAAGTTGCAATTGTGCGAGTAAAAAACTATTTAGGCAATTTGGTTGCGCTGTCCAATCTACAGGTAGACACCAGTGCGTCCAAAGACTGAAAAAAGTATGCACTGATTCCAATGCCTGTACAGGCAAATCCACACAAAATTGCTGCACCAGTTCCGTGACATAGTCGCCGTATTGATACCGCCGCTCGCTTGCTCCTATTTGGTCGTTGGCCGCGGCCAGACTAGCAGCAAGCCTCTTTGCGCCACGCCAATGACGTGGTGCAGCTTGCCATTGCCCACTACGCAGCAGCCTCCATCACGACCACATAATAGTCAAATAGCCATCCAGCCCTCGTAAACCTTGCGTAATAAGCTATTGAAACTATAGCAAGCGGAGGCGCTTCGGCACACCCGGCACTGATGTTGCAACTGCACTTTTTTGCCTTCCCCCAAACGGGCAATGCAATGGACAGCTAAAAGCCGCCTCCCTAAGCGCTTGGCAAACTACTGAAAGAGTTTGTCAACCTGAAACAGTGTAAGCAACCCCATGACCGCAAAGATACCTGCGGCAATGGAGTGCACCAACTTCATGGGGATTTTGGCTGCGAACTTGTTGCCAACGAAGACGGCAGGTACGTCCGCCAGCAACATTCCCAGTGTGGTCCCAGCAATAACCATGATGGGCGCTCCGTAGTGCGCGGCCAGTGCGACGGTCGCAATCTGCGTCTTGTCACCCATCTCAGCTAAGAAGAACGTGACCAGGGTCGCGCCAAACACGCCAAAGTGCCGCGCAACCTGTGTTTCCTCTTCTTCAATCTTGTCGGGTATCAGGGTCCAGATCGCCATGCCCAAGAACGAACCGCCCAGCACCCACCGCATGATGTCGGGGCTAACGACTGAAGTGATCCACGCGCCCAGTGCTCCAGCCAGTCCGTGGTTGATGAGTGTGGCTACCAAAATGCCCGCAATGATGGGTACGGGCTTCTTGAAGCGAGCGGCCAAGATGAATGCAAGGAGCTGTGTCTTGTCACCGATTTCGGCAAGGGCGACAACGCCTGTCGATACGAATAGTGCTTCCATGGGGAACTCCAAAACTTATGCCGAAAAAATTCGCATGTAGGCCTGCACGGCCATCAGCACGCCGACCAATCCCATGAGTGCACTGGAGAAGTAGGGCATCTTGCGTGCGTAGTCTCCCAGTCGCCCATTACCGAGTCGTTTGCTGACATGGTTTGCGCCCCATGCTGCAATAGCGCCCACACTGACCAGTGCAATGGCGAGCCCAAAGCTAAAGCTGGCGACCATTACGGTTCCCAATGAATAGCGTTTCAAATGCAGACAAATCATCATGATGGTCACAGAAGCGGGGCATGGCACCAATCCACCCGATAGACCAAACATGACAATCTGCCCCGTGGTGACCTTCTGACCCGCAAATCTGCGCTCAATATCCTGAGCATGTGCACGTTCGTGAGCATCTTGATATTCCGCTTGATCCACTGGCGAATCAGCGTGCGCGTGATGCTTGTGGCCATGATGGTCGTGATGGTCGTGATGGTCGTGATGGTCATGTGAATGCGCGTGCGCTTTCCAAGCCAGATCGTCGCGCCGCGTTCGCAAAAACATCCAAATGGCCACGCCAATGACCACCGCAGCAGACAACAGCATAAAGTAAGGCTCAGCTTGCTCAGCGACAAGCGCGTTGCCAAACGTCAGTGCTGCAAAGGCAAGTGCCCAAACGATCACCGAGTGAGACAGGGCTGCACACAGGCCGAGTAGGACGGCTTGCCCAACCGTCCCCCTGATTGCAACAATGAACGATGCCATCATGGTCTTGGAGTGGCCGGGCTCCAGCCCATGGAGGGCGCCAAGGAAGATGGCGGTTGGAATAAAGACCCACAGGTTGGTGGAACCTTGTTGGATGAGTTCAGCGATGGGTGGCATGTATGGAACCTGGTGGACTAGAACGAAAAGGCAACCAACTGCCTGGTGAGATGGAAACGCAACTGTAAAACTATCTTCTTCGCGCCGCCCTCACCCCAGCCAGGTCCCCAACCACGCCCAGCACGCGATTGAGTCGACCGGAGTCGCTCACTTCCACTGTAAATGTCATCCAGGCAATGCCACGCAAGGATTGGGTTTGTACGCCAATCACATTCATCTTTTCTTTGGCAAACACTTCCGAAATATCGCGCAACAGGCCCTGGCGGTCATTGGCCTCCACGGCCACATCCACCGGATAGACGGCTCCGCCGCCGGTCTTGCCGCCCCACTCCACTTCGATAACGCGGTCACCACTGCGGGTAACCATGTTGCGCAAATTGGAGCAGTCTGCCCGGTGCACGCTGACACCCTTGCCACGTGTGACAAAACCGCAGATGGCGTCGGGCGGAGCGGGTTTGCAGCACTTGGCCAACTGGGTCATGAGCGAATCGACACCCACCACCAATACTCCACCTTTGCTGGTTGGGCTAGGTGCCTTTTGCTTTTTCAGCAGCAAGTACTCGTCTTGCGGTAGTACGGGCTCGGGTGGACGCAGCACAATTTCAATGTTGCGCAGGGAGAACTCATCCTTACCCACCACCTCGAACAAATCATCCGCCGAATTGAACCCCAATTGTGAAGCGAGGTCGTCAAGCTTGATAGCGGTCTTACCTTCCCGCTGGAGGAGTTTTTCGACTGCTTCACGGCCCTTGGCAACCGTCTCGCCCATGGCCAAAGCGTTGAACCATGCGCGCACTTTCGAGCGTGCACGCGGACTCGCCAAAAAGCCCAACTCCGGGTTGAGCCAGTCGCGTGAAGGGCCCCCTTCTTTGGCGACGGTCACTTCCACGGTCTGACCATTTTTGAGCGGTGTATTAAGCGGCACCATGGCACCGTCCACCCGCGCACCGCGACAGCGGTGACCCAGGTTGGTATGCACGCTGTAGGCGAAGTCAACCGCCGTGGCACCTTGGGGCAACTCGATGATGGCGGCGTCAGGGGTCAGCACATAGATGCGGTCATCAAAAACCATTGCGTGACTACCGTCCGCACCATCTGGCATATTTTCCTGAGCGCCAGACAGATCGCGCTCCCAAGCGAGCAACTGGCGCAGTACCGCAATTTTGGCGTCGTATTCTCCCGTGGCCGACACACCCGAATAGCCTTTTACACCAGCCTCTTTGTACGCCCAATGGGCAGCGACCCCGGTCTCCGCATGGTCGTGCATGGCCTGGGTTCGTACCTGTACCTCAATAGGCTGACCCGACGCATCTCGCACCACGGTGTGTAAAGACTGATAGCCATTGGCCTTGGGGCGGGCTATGTAGTCATCAAATTCATCCGCCACAGGCGCGTAGTGGTTATGCACCCAGCCCAATGCTGCATAGCAATCAGGAACAGAGGGCACCAAGATACGCAGCGCACGGATGTCATACACCTGATCAAACCCCAGCGACTTGCCGCGCATCTTTTTGACGATGCTGTAAATGTGTTTGGGCCGCCCCTGCACCGTTGCGTGAATGCCTTGTTGCCCCAACTCTGCGGCCAGCTGCGTGCGCAGCTTTTCCACATGGGCCTCGCGCTCAACGCGCTTCTCGTCGAGCAGTTTGGCCACATGGCGGTAGGTTACAGGTTCCAGAAACCGGAACGAGAGGTCTTCAATCTCCCACTTGATTTCCCAAATGCCCAAACGGTTGGCCAAGGGCGCAAAAACTTGCAGGGCCTCGCTGGCCAGGCCTTGTGGTACCGGTAATTTGGTGGCGGCATAGTGGCGCAGTGTCTGCAGGCGAGACGCCAGGCGCAGCATGACAACACGCAAATCGCGTGAGAATGCCAGCAGCATTTTGCGAACGCTCTCCGTTTGCGCCGCCGCAGTTTGCGCCATGGGAATAGGCGTGGCAGCATGGCTGGCCGATAGCTGAGCCAATCGTGCCATGCGCTGAACCCGAACCAACTTGGTGGTCTCCATCGCCAAATCTGCAAAATTGGAGCCAAAAGCTTTTGTGATCACCTCATGTGGCTTGTTCAGGTAATCACATGCGTAGACCAAATAACTGGCGGCCTGCATGGCCTGTGACCCACCAATGGATTGCAGAATGCTGGCGACACCATCGGCATGCGCGAGCATGTTCTCATCGGTATCGAGCACTTGGGTTGCCAGCAGGGGTTCTGAAAAAGCACGGGCACGCGCCAACGCATCTACTTGTTCGGGCAGGCTGCTGGCGGTCGCCGCAAAAACGGGCGCGACAGCAGTTAGCTCAGATGAAAAACTCTTCATGACCATGCACAGTGCGCTGAATCTGCCAGATTCAGGCCAACAAAAACTGGGTTACTACATCCACTTGATCGGGGGCAATAAGTGTAGGCGCATGGCCGACACCGGCAAACTCCACAAGCCGTGCTTTGGGACCGCGCTCGGTCATGAACTGCGCAGTCTGGCGAGACAGCAGGTCTGACTGCGCGCCCCTCACCAGCAGCGTTTGCGCTTGTATCCCATCATAAAGCGCCCAGAGCATTGCCTCGCCTTGCGCTGCCGTCTCCTGGGTTACCGAGCCAAAATAGACAGCAATAGCTGGGTCATAGTGCAGCGTGACTGCGGTGGCCGAGCCAGGTACGGGCTTGACCATATGGCGCGATAGCTCCAGCCACTGCTCCGGTGTGTGCGGGCCAAAGCTGGTAGAAACTGCCCACATGGCATCTGCTGCATCTTGCAGCGAATTGAATTCCACAATGCGGCCAAGATACGCACTGATGCGGGTCAGGGCTTGCCATTCGATTGTGGGGCCAACGTCATTGAGCACAAGACGACGCACCGGCACCGGCAAAGGCATCTGCTTTTGCCCGAACAATGCCATGCCGATCAGTCCGCCCATACTGGTTCCTACCCAGTCCAGCGCTTGGGTATGGGGTTTTAAGTGCTCCAAAAGAACCATCATGTCGCCAGCGTAAAAAGGCACTTGGTAGGCTTGGGGATCTGCCATCCAATCGCTCTGCCCCCTGCCTACAACGTCTGGGCATATGACCCGTGTAGCACCACCGGAACGCTCCACCAGCGCTTGGGCCAGCACATCAAAGTCTCTGCCCTGCCGCGACAAGCCATGGACACAGACTACGACGTGCTCAGCACTCTCACTGCCCCATTCCCAATAGGCCATGCGGTGGCCCGCGCCACTGTCAGGACAGGTCAAGTATTTCAGTTGTGGATCAGACATCATTACAAAAGCAAGTTCGTTGCCAAAGCTGCATCGTAATGGAATTGAGCCGCGCACGCCTTTCTTGCGGCGTAGAGACATCAAATCGTCACCTTCAATAGATACGCTAGCGCAAAACGGTACATCACCATCCATGGAGGAATATTCGATGCCTGCCTTGAAGTACAGAATCGAAAGCTCGTTTCCCATGATTGGCCCGCTGTTGCCGGAAGGTGGTGTTTCATCGATCAGCATCGGAAACCACGCTTTGGCAATTGCAGTGGCCGCCAAAAGCATGACAGTGCCCTACGGTGAAGAAATTCGTGTCGTGCACATCGCAACCGGCGAAGTCATCTTTCGCAAGGCTGCCGCGACGATGGCCTTTAACAGCGGCGATTGAACGGGCTCAGTAGCGCTCAGGCACGATCAGTTCGGTCGGGACGGGATTACGAATGTAGTCTTGGCTGCGCACCCGTTCGGGAAGTTGAACCGTAGCGTGATCCACTTCTTGGTAGGGAATCTGTTCCAACAGGTGATGTATGCAATTGAGCCTAGCAGCCTTCTTATCCACACCCTGAACAATCCACCACGGTGCCTCTGGAATGTGCGTGCGGTCCAGCATGATCTCCTTGGCCTTGGTGTAGTCTTCCCATCGCACGCGTGATTCGAGGTCCATAGGGCTGAGCTTCCATTGCTTCAGCGGATCGTGAATACGTCCCAGAAAGCGCGAGTGCTGCTCTTCATCCGTGATGGAAAACCAGTACTTGATGAGCTGAATCCCGGACCGCGCCAGCATTTTTTCAAATTCAGGAACGGTACGAAAAAACTCTTCATACTCTGCGTCGCTACAGAACCCCATGACGCGCTCGACACCCGCCCTGTTGTACCAACTTCTATCGAATAGAACCATCTCTCCCGCGGCTGGTAAATGGGAGACATAGCGCTGAAAATACCATTGGGTGCGTTCACGATCATTGGGTGCTGGCAAGGCAGCAACCCTCGCAACGCGCGGATTGAGCCTTTGCGTAATGCGCTTGATCACGCCCCCTTTTCCCGCCGCATCGCGCCCTTCGAAAAGGATCACGACTTTGTGGCCGCTGTGAACTACCCAGTCTTGCAGCTTCACCAGTTCGCCCTGCAAACGAAAGAGTTCTTGAAAGTACCTACGCCGCCCAGTTCTATCTGCCTTTGACTGTTCGCTCGTCACATCAGTTCCGACACTTTCATTGAAGTCGCGGTCATCACGCTCCATTTCGAACTCTTCGTCGTAGTCGTCCATAACGTCCTGTCGAATTCGACGTATGAGTTCTTCGTGTTGTAGTGAGGATTCAAGACTCATGGTGTTTCCAATTGACTTTGCTAAACAAAGGATGCCAAGCAAATGTGACAAATTCATTGCAACGCAACACCCCCGGTTTGCATGTGCAATGTCACAAAACCATAGCAATTGACCGACAGACTCTGATTTTTTTGTTCCTGCGGAATCAAGATTCATGAAAATTTCAGTCATCGGAACCGGCTATGTCGGACTAGTAACCGGAACCTGCCTATCAGAAGTGGGTAACGATGTGATGTGCTTTGACACCGACGGTGCAAAAGTCGCACAGCTGCAAAACGGCGTCATCCCGATCTATGAGCCTGGCCTCGAAGACATGATTCGGCGCAATGTCAATGCTGGCAGATTGCATTTCACAAACGATGTTGAACTGGCAACACGCTTTGGAACCATTCAATTTATTGCCGTTGGAACGCCACAAGGTGAAGATGGAAGTGCCGATGTCCACTACGTCATGGAGGCAGCGCGCAACATCGGGCGCCACATGAATGACTACAAGGTGATCGTAGACAAAAGCACCGTTCCCGTCGGTACCGCAGACGCGGTAAAAAACACAATATCAGCCGAATTAATGGCGCGCGGCGTAGAAACACCGTTTAGCGTGGTCTCTAACCCCGAGTTTCTGAAAGAGGGAGCTGCAATCGACGATTTCATGCGCCCAGGGCGCATTGTCTTGGGCTACGAAGATGAGCGGGCCGCGTTGAACATGCGTGCACTTTACGCTCCATTTCAACGCCACCATGAGCGCTTGGTCCTCATGGATATTCGCAGTGCCGAACTCACAAAGTACGCCGCAAACGCGATGCTCGCTACCCGCATCAGCTTTATGAATGAGCTGGCAAATCTCGCCGAGCGCGTAGGAGCCGACATTGAGAGCGTGCGCAAAGGTATTGGCAGCGACCCACGTATTGGCTACGACTTTTTGTATGCAGGGGCGGGTTACGGGGGCTCGTGCTTTCCAAAAGATGTCAAGGCGCTCATCAAGACTGCTTCGAGTGACGCGGGGATTGATCTGATGGTGCTGGGTGCCGTTGAACGTGCGAACCGCGCACAAAAGCATGTGCTGGGTCAGAAGATTACTGCCCGCTTTGGTGAAGATCTGTCAGGTTTGCACTTTGCTTTGTGGGGGCTAGCGTTTAAAGCGAATACTGACGACATGCGCGAGGCCAGTAGTCTGGCAGTTATCCAAGACTTGTTGGCTGCAGGTGCCACTGTGACTGCCTATGACCCAGTGGCAGTGCACTCAGCGAGCAAAATTTTTGCCAATGAAGGGCGTGTGAGCTTTGCAGACTCACAGACCGCCTGTCTGCGCGATGCGGCGGCACTGATCATTGTGACGGAATGGAAGGAATTCCGCAGTCCTGACTTCGATGCAATCAAGAGCACGCTGAGATTCCCTGTCATCTTTGATGGGCGCAATCTCTACGACCCACAACTGGTACGCAGCATGGGCTTTGAGTACCTAGCAATAGGCCGCTAAAGCAGGTGAACGTGACCACGTTCAATGGCACATTCCACCAGTTTCCACATTCATATTTTCGTCACACTTCTTGTCACGATACTGCAACGATCGTCTGCTAAATTGCCACAAAGGAGAAATGAGCCATGTCCGATTTTTTTAAGCAACTTGCTATTCAGCGCTGGGACGACCATCGGTACTACCACCATAGCCGCATCAATCAGTCGCTTCACCTGCTGAGCGCCATCAGCTTTGTAGTGGCCTATGCGCTACTCTTTAAGGATCCCGCTACTTCTGCATTGATTGCTTGGCTCGTGTCGATGACCGCACGCCAATCGGGACATTTCTTCTTCGAACCACTTGGCTACGATGAAGTCAACCAAGCAACCAATGAGTACAAAGAAGAGATCAAAGTGGGCTACAACTTGCGTCGCAAAGTGGTGCTGCTGGCTATTTGGGCAGCGTCACCGTTGCTGCTGGTGATTGATCCAACTGTGATGGGACTGGTCGAAGCACGTTCTGGATTTGAAGGATTTGTCCACAACACTGGCCTCCTGTGGCTTTGGATTGGTGTTGGTGGCCTCATTTTTAGAACTATTCACCTTTTCTTCATCAAAGATGTCATGTCTGGCCTGGTGTGGATGACCAAGATTTTGACCGATCCATTTCACGACATTTACCTGTACCACAAGGCTCCGCTGGCTTTACTGCGTGGCGAACTGATTGAGCCACGTAAAAGCACCACGCATTCTGCATAACACTTCACCATGCGCCCCCTGTTACGGGGGCACATACCTGTCAAAACTTGGCAGCCAGCATCTCCTTCAAGATCCGACGTTTGATCAATTTGTTTGTCAACGCTGGGTTGTTCCACCACCAACCGTCCTTGTACATCTTTTGAGCAGCGCGCACAAAGCGCTCTGCTACGGCTTCGAACTCGCTTTCTGTGTAGTTCAGACTAAATATGATTCTGCCGCTGCCAACCCAGCTAAGTGCTAGCCCTTCCATTCGCAAATAGTGCTGAAACAACCAGTTGTAGCAGGCGGGCTGCGTGTACAAAACTGTCCAGATCGTGGACATGTTTGCCACCTGTACCGGCACACCGACCGCGAGCAGACGCTGATTGAGCGCCCTCGCCCGCGCGTTCCAGATTTCGTCCAGCCCGACATATTGCTCGCGAACCTCGGGCTTGTCCAAATGCTTCAAAAACACATTCATCGAGCCCATCACGTAGGGGTGCGAGTTGAAGGTTCCCCGTGCAAAGCATATATCGGCAGGGTTGGAATCGCTAAATCGCTTCATCCAATTGCGCTTGCCGCAGACCACACCAATCGGCAATCCTCCGCCAAGCGTCTTGCCATACGTGACCATATCTGCCCTCACGCCAAAGTACTCCTGGGCACCACCTGGCGCCAGGCGGAATCCGACAAAAACCTCATCGAAAATCAAGGCAATCGATTTTTGGTCACAGATCGCACGAAGCTCTTGCAACCACTGGGTATAGGCTTCGCGCGAGAAACTTGCTTTGCGTGCACTGTCCAGCAAAGACGAATCTCCGGGCGCGGCAGCATTTGGATGCAAGGCTTGCAGGGGGTTGATCAAAATGCAAGCAATGTCATTTCGGCTGCGAAGTACACGCAACGTTGCGGCACCCATTTCTTCCAACGTAAACGTATCAAGCTCGGTGACTGGATTGCCAATGCCAGGCTGCACATCACCCCACCAGCCATGGTACGAGCCACAGAAACGAACAATTTTCTTTCGGCCGCTGTGGTACCGCGCCAGACGTACCGCTTGCATAACAGCCTCTGTTCCCGACATGTGGAACGAAACTTCATCCATTCCCGATATGTCTTTGAGCCGTGCCACGTTGTCAGCCACTACGGGATGGTACGAGCCCAAAACGGGTCCAAGTTTGCGCACCACATTTGCACCTTCATCGATGCACTGTTTGTAGAAGTCGTTGCCAAACACATTGACACCGTAGGACCCCGTCAAATCGTAGAGGCGATTGCCATCCAGGTCCGTCAGATTGACGCCGTCCGTCGATTGCACGAACGACGCAATCTTCAGCCCCTGATTCGCAAGACTTCGAAACTGGTAGGGAATCCGATAGGCAATGACAAACTGCATGTCCGACAGACCACTTACAACCTCTGTACCAGCCTGCAAACTCTTCGGAAATCGCTCAGCGATCTGTGCGATCAAGGCGGCAATCGCTTGGCTGCGCCTAGCAACGACATCTTGCGGTGCGCCATCCACACCAAACATCTCGGCTTCGCTGTATTGGTAATTGGGGAGTACGGCAGAAAGTCGTCTTGCCATACGGGGATGGCCAGCCAGAGAGCGGTGCTTGGCCAAGGAAAGCTCTGCTCGCGTTTTGATCCGCTTGAGCCCCAGCAACAACGCAGCAGTACTTACCCCGTAAAGCAGCAATGAATTCAATCCAATAGTTTCGTTCACAAAAAGCACCTCTTTTAGCAATCACACATACGAGACCTGCAACCATGAACCTGCGTCAACAAATTCACAATTTATTCAATCAGGAAGACCTGAATTTCCTTTTGACCAATCGACTTCCGCGCCGTCTTGCAACGCAATTTATGGGGTGGTTCAGTAAGATTGAGCAGCCCATCGTGCGCGACATGTCGATTGCGATCTGGAAGTACTTTTCTGATCTGGATCTTTCTGAAGCACGGAAAAGTTCGTTTACCAGCATGCACGACTGCTTCACGCGTGAACTCAAGCCAGGCATACGCCCGTTGGCTATGGATCCGCAAGTCTTGGCAAGCCCTGTCGACG
Organism: uncultured Rhodoferax sp.; assembly: GCA_964468905.1. Lineage (GTDB taxonomy): Bacteria > Pseudomonadota > Gammaproteobacteria > Burkholderiales > Burkholderiaceae_C > Allorhodoferax. Next base: position 10,923 of record CAYXWW010000041.1, read on the forward strand.
CCATCGTCGGCGCGTTCGGTCCCATAGAAGGTACTCGCGTGTTCCAAGCCAAGGGTTTCCCGTACACACTGGAAGACCTGGTTGGCGTTGAAGAAGACATCAGCGACTGGGTTGATGGAACCTTTGTAACGCTGCGATTGACATCCAGCATGTACCACCGGTTTCACGCGCCCTCTGATTGCAGTGTTGAACACGTGCGGTATTTTTCTGGCGATACATGGAACGTCAACCCCATCGCCCTGCGCCGGGTTGAAAAGCTGTTTTGCAAAAACGAGCGGGCCTTTATTCGTACCCGTCTGACGGGACAAGGAAAGCCTGCCGGCCTTCGCATCGCTTTGGTTCCGGTTGCTGCAATATTGGTTGCTAGCATTCGCATGCACTTTCTGGATGTGCTCTTTCATTTGAAGTACAACGGCGCGAAGACCATCGATTGCGACGCCCCATTCAAGCGTGGCGAGGAAATGGGTTGGTTTCAGCATGGCTCCACCATCATCGTTTTGGTGCCATGGGGCTTCAACCTCGTCGATGGTCTGGTACAGGGCTCCCATGTGCGCATGGGCCAAGCCCTCATGCGCTGGATTGACTGAGCGCAGCGGCCTGAATGCTCGGGCTGCCTTGGGTAAACTGCCTTCCGTGCCGCTCCAGCACGCCTGACAGGGTTTCCACAAAAGCGTCATACACGGCGTCCCACCCCACATGGGCAACGCTCGCTGGCGCTGCCAAGCGAACACGCGCCAGGGTCACCGGGTCTGTTGCCAACGATACGGCTGCCTCGACAAACTCGAGCTCCCCGGTATTGTCGACAAGGACTCCGTTGATGCCATCCGTGATGAGTTCTTTAGCAGCCGCATGGCTGTACGAAACAACGGCCAACCCACTGGCCAGTGCCTCTGGCACCACGTTGCCAAATGTCTCCGTCAAACTGGGAAATGCAAAGAGATCGCCAGACGCATAGAAGGAAGCGAGTTCTTCGCCCTTGCGCACACCCGCAAGGATAGCCTCGGGGCAAGTAGCTTCAATTTGCTTGCGCAACGGTCCATCGCCCACGAAGACCATCTTTGCATCAGGCACGCGCACTTGAATGGCTCGAAAGGCAGATACAACCAGTGCAATATTCTTTTCTTTCGCCAAGCGCCCAACATGCATGACAACCAGCGTGTTGGGCCCTGCACCCCAACTTGCGCGCATTGACTGCGAGCGCCGTGCGGGGTTAAAGAGGTCTGTTGCCACACCGCGGGACATCAGCGATACGTTGTTGTAACCGCGCGCCTGCAACTGCGTCACCATCTCACGTGTGGGCACCAGCGTTGCTTGTGTGCGGTTATGCAACTTTTTAAGATAGCCTTCAATCGACTTCTTCAACAGCCCAATGCCATAGTGTTGCGAATAGTTTTGAAAGTTGGTATGAAAGGAACTTGTTACAGGCAAATGCAAGGCTCGGGCCGCAGCTACAGCTGACCAGCCCAATGGTCCCTCAGTCACCACGTGCACAATGTCTGGCCGCTTTTCACTCCAGAGCTTGACCAATCTATTCTTGGAAGGCAACCCAAACCGAAGTTCGCCGTATGCGGGCACTGGAAGCCCCTTTGACAAGACTTCATCCAACCCCGCTCGGTTGACTTGGCTGGCCTCTTTGGCTTGTCGCGGGCGGACAACTTGCACAGCGTGCCCGCGCTGCAAGAGTCCATCAACAATACGGCCTAGTGTCATCGCGACACCATTGACCTCGGGTGGAAAGGTTTCGGTGACGATTGAAATTCGCAAGCTGGGCGAGCGAGTTGCAAAGGACTCTACGAGAAGTTCATTTGGATTGTTCACCCTGCCAAGGCTACCCAAACATCATGTCAATTTGATGTTGCTTTGTTTTCAAATTCATGACAGATCACCGACCATAAACTTCAAAGGGTATTGGCTGCGATTGTCATCAATCGCCGCTGGCGTGCGCACACCAGCACCGTCATCGTCACGGTGATCAAGACTCCAAACGTCAAGATCAGCGTATGCAGAGACAGGTGTGTTGCCGTCGCCAACGCGTAGAGGCCGAGCATCACCAGCATTCCGGCGTTCTCATTGAACCCCTGGACCGCAATGGACCGCCCTGCGGTCAACAAACTGCAGCCTCGGTGCTGCAGTAGCGCGTTCATGGGAACAATATAAAAGCCCGCCAAGGTTCCAAAGAGTATGAGCAGCACGACGGCCATGGTGACCGATTGCACGGCGAGCATCACCGGGAATAACAAGCCCATCACAATGCCCAACGGCAAGATGTGGATTGCCTGATGCAGCGCTACAAATCGACTGGCCAGCATCGCACCCGCGATGGCACCAAACGCGGTTACCCCTTGCAAATAGGCACCTTGTGCCAATGACAGTCCTAGTATTTCATGCGCCCAGCGCAGCACGATCAGTTGCAAAGTGGCGCCAACGCCCCACAACAGAGTCGTAACGGACATTGAAATGCCACCCAGTGGATCTCTCCAAAGTGCATTGTTTTCCTGAAAGAAGCGCCGAACGACTTTGAGTGGATGGAACGAATGGTGTGGATAGCGCCTCCCGTTATCGGCTATTCCAAATGCGAGGAACAGGGCTACAACATTGAGAACCGCCAGACTGACCATGCCGGCCACTAATTGCGTGGGCGTCTCCCCAAGGCCAAAGTATTCACTGGGCAACGCAATCTGCGGCATGAAGGGGCTGATCAAAACTCCACCCAATACCGTACCAAAAATGACTGCGCACACCGTAGTGCCCTCAAAATACCCATTAGCTCGGACTAGCTCTTGTGGTGGCAGAAGCTCTGTAATGAGACCATACTTGGCGGGCGCATAGATTGCGGCACCCAGCCCACCAAACAACAGTGCCAGGACCGGATCCACACCGCACAGCATCAAGAGCACCGCACCCACTTTCAGTGCATTGGCCACTATCATCACCCGACCCTTAGGGAATGCATCGGCCAAAGGCCCGACAAAAGGCGCCAGCAAGACGTAGAAGACCGTAAAGCCAATTTTCAGCACAGGCGTCACCCAATCTGCTGATGACAATTCAATGACTCGGGCGATGGCGACAATCAGAAAAGCGTTGTCCGCAATCGTCGAGATGAATTGCACGCTCAGGAGTAAACCGAAGGTGCTGCGCATGCGGCGGGAGTCCTATGAAAGTGGATGGGCATCGCGCGATCGACGTAGTAGCTTGGACAAGCGTAGCGGTCGATGTCATGTTGACTAAGCGGGAAAGAGCTGCAATTGGAAAATCGGCGCCAATAGGAGTTGTATATTCCGCAGCCAAACTTGTCGTCGCCAAGGGGCTCCAGAAACATGCATTTATGTTCCATGCAACAATTTCCACATTGCACGCAGGAGCCCGATATATTGGGAGGCGAGCCTTTCACTTGACCGGCTACTTCATGGAAGTAGTGCATCGCAGGGCCAGCACCCATAGCATAAATGTGCGTTGCGCACTTTCTCACGGTGTATGCATACTGAAAAACAAACTTTCTCCGCCAAAAAAAGAGGCTGGCCAGAAATGGCAAAACGGGAAGCAACAAATACAAAGATGCCAGAAAAATATTGCTCACGCAGCGAGCAAAAAGAGTACGCATGCAGACTCCCAAGAACCCCCACCATCAAGGGCTGGGCGCGATGCTAGTGATTCAATAAGACAGTTGCATGACTCTGGTACACGACCGGGTCAATCTCCAATGCATGCGTGACACGATGACACAGTTCCAATGGCGTACGCGATATGACATCTTCAGGCACAGAGAATTTCTCGGTCAGACGCGTATAGTCTTCAAAACCATACGACACCATGAAGCAATGCATGCCTGCCGACATGGCCGCCGCAAAATCTTTGTGCTCATCACCACAGGCAAATGAACGCGCAGGGTTGATGTCAAAGGATTTTCTGGCATGTCGAAAGGCTGAAGTTTTTTCCTGCCCCAAAGGCACATGGGCAAAAAAGTCCAACTCCTTTAAATCGATGTCATGTCTGGCCAATAATTTTCGAAGTGTCTCTTCGGGTTCGTTGGTAATGTTTCGGGTGACCAGTCCAACACGCACGCCACGCGCCATCAGCAGTGAACGCATAAGAGCAGCAACACCGGGATAGAGCCTCGCGTCTTCCCGATAGATATCGGTGAGGGTGGAGACAATATTGCGTCGGCTCTGTCGCCCCAACTGCTTTCGCACATTGAAGGGGAATTCCTTGATCCCGCCCAGATACTTGAATAGATTGTGTCTCTTTTGAAACCGTTCTAGGTCACCAAGGTCCATGCCATGGGCTGAAAACACTTTAGCCATCGCTTGGAAGGCATCGACTATCGTGCCATCTGCGTCAAAAATTATCAGTCGATCATTGCTTTTATACATGGTAATGGCTGACGAACGACTCCGCCGCTCCGACACAGTGAGCGAAAGATATCGCGCCTATATGTCACTTTGGTGACGTACTCGTTGCAATGATCCCCACGTGCCACCACTCACCACGACCAAAAAATGTTCACTAGGGCATTCAGGACGACTGCTTGAACGCCATCACCGCTTGATTCCGCAACGTGCGCAACAAGGCCAGTTCCTTCTCATCAAGCTCCAACGCGCCCCGAACCTTTTTATCGGCGTATATCAGGCCAAACGGTGCCGCCTTAATCATCAATGGCAATAGCAAAAACGTAGGTGCATTAAGCCCTGTGCGATACCAGGCTGGCAGCCGCTGCATGATGCGAGTTTCCGTGGCATCGCTAATCATGGTGTCCGTACCTTTTGCACACACGATGGCAAACAGGTCGGGGGTTGCCGCCTTGAGCGGCACCTTAAAACCCTTTACCAGCGGTTCGACACCGTTGCCCAAACCAAAACGCCCCGTCATGGTCTCTGTCTTTGCATCACGCATACAAAAGATGATGTGGTCGAATTCCATGGCGCGAAACATGGTTTCCAGAATCATCCGCAACACGTCCGTGAGCTTGAAGTCTTCGACCATTGCATTCGTAATGTCCTGAATGCCTGCGGTCAATATGGCTGTCACCTGCGATTGTTTGCCCAATTGGGAGCCAGCCTGTTCCGTTGGAGACGCCGTGTTCGTCGCATGCAACTCAAAGGCGCCCAATCCGTTCTCTTTCTCGTTGGCCTTTGACGCAGGATCCTTGGTTGCCGCAGCACTGGGCATGTTTAACAATCTCGCTGCAGCCGAGCCGGGCTGAACGCGTATATCCATGGCCACAGCGAGTTCAATCAACTTTTTCCGAGCGACTGTGGTCGCTGTCTGCACATCTTTAGACCCTACGCCAAGTGCCGCCGAGTACTTGCGTGTCACCGCCTGAATGTGGACATCGACGTCCTTCGCTTCTGACCGCAATAAGACGTCAGCAATTTCGTTGGCTGCCAAAGCGATCCAGCGAATCCGTTCGGCGGAATCCGATGGGGTCTTTGCTGGTACTGCGCCAGACGGCTTGCGCATGCAGCGTTGCATGCTTTGCGGCAAGCCCCATGCCTTTGCGATTCCCAAACCTAGTTCTTCGAAAGTCAAACCCAAAACACTGGCAGAAGCAGCTTCTTCGGTGACGGGTTCGCGCGTGGATTGCACCTGCATGCGTATCTGACTCGCCTCTTCCGGGAAGTAGAACTGCACCAACAAGCGCCCGAGGTTTTGGAACATCGCGCCAATAAACGCTTCTTCTCCTTCTTTTGACAAAGGACACAACTCTCCGCCAATCGCGCCCGCCATCAGCGAACGCAAAAACTCTTCTTTCAATTGGCTGGCATGGGCCTTGTCCTGCATATGCTCCAGCAAGACAAGGCTCAAGGCCATATTGCGGATGCCGTTGAAACCCACAAGGTTTACAGCACGCGACACGGTATTGATACTGCCTTGGTGGGCATACTGCGCACTGTTGACCATGCGCAGCAGCTTGTTGGTCAGCGCAACATCTTTCAATATCTCGTTAGTGACACTGTTGACGCTTTCGGTATCCGAATTCGCCAGGTTCTGAATCCGCATGACGGAGTCCGACAGTGCCGGGAAATCACTCTTGTGGCGCATACGACGAAGCAAAAAATCCAGTGTGCTGCTATTGCCCCCGGCGTCGCCTTGTGCAGCCACCGACTTGGGCTTGGCCCATTGCTCCAGTTCTGCCTGAAAGCTGCGTGCCGTCGGAAACCGATTCTCAGGTTCTCGCGCCAATGCCCGCGTGACGATTGCCCTTAGTTTCTCGTCCACGTCCGCATTCATATCCGCTGGCAACATCAGCTGCTCATGAACCACCCGGTATACCGCACGGTAGGGGTCTGATTCATTGATAAGCGGTTTGCCTGTCAACAACTCAGCCAAGACCACCCCGGCAGAAAAAATATCCATGGATGCCGAAGGTGCCGCACCATTTGCTGCTTCTGGTGAAAGGTAGCCAACGGTGCCGCCACCAGGAACAACTGCGCCCGGAGATTTGCGGTCCGGTATGCGGGCCGCTATGCCGAAGTCCATTACCCGCGCTCTGCCAGCGGCATCTACCAACACGTTGGACGGCTTCAAATCTCGGTGTACAACATCGGCCGCATGGGCCACCGCGACAGCATCCAGAATGTCCATCATCAGTGCCACAGCCTCTTGCGGGGCCATTGCGCCGCGTTGGCTCAATATCTGATCGAGCGTACTACCGGCGATGTACTCAAAAACCAGATAAGGCTGCAAGTTTTCAATATCGGCCTCATAGACAGGCACGATGTTGGGGTGTTTGACCCGTCCCACGCTGCGCGCTTCTTCGAGCCACTGCGCCACAGCTTGAGGGTCGGACCCAGAGCTGGGCCGCAGCACTTTGATAGCGACCTCGCGCTCCATTCGCGGGTCAAACGCCAGCCACACGGTGGATTGCGCGCCACGCCCCAGAATCTTTCGCAGCTCAAAACGGCCCAACGTATCGTGGGCTCTCAGGGTACCTGTCGCAAGTGGGGATCGGCTGTTGGTGAAAGACGGATGATCAGGCATGCTCAGGTCAAGGCAGGTATTTGCGTCAGTTTTGCGCTATGGAACGCCAGTATGACACTGCAATGACTAGCCGCGCACAATTTGCGGCTGCTTGAAGATATGGGCCCTATTGTTGGCGCAGTTGCTGGCGTAGATCTGCCCGTTCTTGCGGCGTCAACTGGCGCCCCGCTGCGGCACTTGGTTCACTCTTGATCGCCACACTGGTCTGCGCTTTAAGTGCAGCACGAAGGTCGTTGCGGCGCTGCTGGCTGTCGGCCTCACTGGTGGGCTCCATAGCTGCGGCTTTTACGGTCTCAGCTGATTCTTTGGGTGATTGCGCCATCGCAGAGCCAGCAACCAAGCCCAAAAATGCAAAAACTAACGGTAACTTCAACATATTCCTCACACGGGCTTCCTGCCATTGATGTGGCCTATTGTTGGCGACAAAAGACCCTGCAAGCCGTCGATTTTTGTAACTTTCTGTCAACACTCCTGAATTTTGGAGCGCAACCGCCCGTAAGCCGCGCAAAATCGGGCTTGTTACAAATTCGATCGTTCCTATGCAGAATTCGCCAACTCGACCCAACAAGATCCTCGTCGTCGATGATGACGCCCGCATCCGCGACCTGCTGCGCCGCTACCTCGCCCAGGAAGGGTTCGATGTCCTGCTCGCTGAAGACGGCAATGCTTTGTCGCGCATCATGTTGCGGGAAACCGCTGACCTGATCGTGCTCGATTTGATGATGCCCGGCGAAGATGGCCTGTCGATTTGCCGCCGATTGCGTTCTGTCGGCGACGTAACGCCCATCATCATGCTCACCGCCAAAGGCGAAGATATTGACCGCATTGTCGGCCTGGAGGTGGGGGCCGACGACTATTTGGGCAAACCCTTCAATCCGCGCGAGCTGTTGGCTCGCATCCATGCCGTCTTGCGCAGGCGCCCCACACCAGAGGTGCCCGGTGCGCCGTCTACCGATAGCGAAGTGGCCCGGTTCGGCGCTTTTGTCTTTGATCTGGCCGCGCGAACCCTGCACAAAGATGGCAAGGAACTCACCCTGACCACCGGTGAATTCGCCATGCTCAAGGCTTTGGTGCGCCATCCGCGTGTGCCCCTGTCGCGTGAGAAATTGGCGCAACTGTCACGCGGCCGTGAATTTGAGCCCTTTGACCGCAGCCTCGACGTGCAAGTTTCGCGGTTGCGTAAGCTGATCGAGAAGGACCCCGCATCGCCCCACTACATTCAGACAGTGTGGGGTGTAGGCTACGTGTTTATCCCAGACGAAGCAGTCTGAGGTCGCCCCCATTGATTCAAACCCAAATCCAGTTTGAAGATACCAACACCAGTGCGCCCGCGGCACTGGCCGATAGTTCGGACGAAGACAGACCACGTGCGCACGCGGGCCTGAGCCTGTTTTGGCGTACTTTCTTCTTACTGGCCTTGCTGCTGCTGGGCAGCATTGTTGCCTGGCTGCAGACGCTACGCGCCGTGGAGTTCGAACCCCGAGCTATCCAGACCGCACAGCAACTGGCCTCCCAGGTCAACCTCAGCCGCGCTGCCTTGGTCTATGCAGATTCCATTGCCCGCACGTCGCTCCTCAAAACCATGAGCGACCAGGAGGGGGTGCACATTGTGCCGCGCGAGCCCACCGACGTGTTTGTGGCCTTCGACACAGACGCCATTACCCGCCAGATCACCCAAGAACTGACGTCTCGGCTTGGGTCTGGCACCGTGGTTGCCAGCAGTGTGAACGGAAAGGCTGGCCTGTGGATAGGATTTGTCATCAATGGTGATGACTATTGGCTCCTGACCGACCAGGATCGTTTCAGCCCTGCCGGCGGCAAGACCTGGTTGGTCTGGCTGGGCGTTGCGGCCGCACTTTCTTTGGCGGGTGCAGCACTCATTGCGCGCCTGATCAACCGACCCCTTAAACAACTTTCATTCGCGGCCAGCCGCCTGCGTGAGGGCGACTTCGACGCGAGCCGGCTGGACGAAAGTGTGCAAACGGGCGAAATCCGCGAAGTGAATATCGGCTTTAACCGCATGGCGCAGCGCCTCGCCAAAGTGGAACAAGACCGTGCCGTCATGTTGGCTGGAATCTCCCACGACTTGCGCACCCCTTTGGCACGCTTGCGGCTGGAAACAGAAATGAGCGTTTCCGATCTGGAGGCACGCTCCCAAATGGCCGCCGATATTGCGCAACTGGATGCCATCATTGGCAAGTTTTTGGACTACGCCCGGCCACAAAAGGAGAAGCTTGCCCCCGTGGTACTGGCCGATGTGGTGGAGGCCTGCACCTACTCCTACAAGTCGCAACCCGATGTGCAAATCAGCGTGCAACTGGAAGACAACTTGCTGGTACTGGCTGATGAAGTTGAATTGGGACGCATCATTTCCAATCTCTTGGAAAATGCCCGGCGTTACGGAAAATCGGCGCACACGGGCATTGCGCGGATTCAAATTGCTGCAATATCCCGTAACAAATGGGTGCTTATCAAGGTCCGAGACCATGGCATTGGTGTGGCGCAAGAGCAACTCACAAACCTCACAACACCGTTCTTCCGTGGCGAAGCGGCACGCACTGCTGCGAATGGTGCTGGCCTTGGACTGGCCATTGTGGACAAGACAGTACAACGCATGGGTGGCGTATTTGTACTGAGCAATGCGCCGTCGGGCGGCTTGTCGGCCAACATCCGGTTGCCACGGGTGACAAGCCTCTAGATTTAAAACTGCGCGGCCAGGATCGCACCTTCTCGTATCGCCCGTTTGGCGTCGAGCTCACTCGCCAGCGCCGCGCCGCCAATGGTGTGAAAGCGTGGCCCATTGACAAGGGGCGGTGCACCCGCTGGTGGCAACAGTTCGGTCAATGATTCTTGCCCCGCGCAGAGAACCACATGGTCAACCTCCAGCAGACGCGGCATACCGTTCACCTTAATGTGTAAACCTGCGTCGTCAATGCGCACGTATTCCACAGCGGCCAGCATTTCTACTGCATTGCGCTGTAACACCGCCCGGTGGACCCAACCGGTGGTCTTGCCCAGCCCAGCACCCACGCGACTGGCTTTGCGCTGCAGCAAAAAGAGTTGCCGAATCGGCTTGGCTGGCTCTGGAGGAACCAGACCACCATGCGACTGCGCCTGTAAATCCACACCCCATTCACGACACCAATCCGCAATAGAGAGTGGCAATTTGACCGAAGGGTCGTGCAACAAAAACTCGGACACATCAAACCCAATGCCGCCCGCACCAATGATGGCAACCCTTGGCCCCAGCACCACCTTTCGCTGCAGTACATCCAGGTACGACACCACATTGGCACGGTCAACACCCGGTATGTGCGGTTTGCGTGGCACGATACCCGTGGCCACCACCACGTCGTCAAAATCCATCGCCAGTAACTGGTCCCGCGTTACCCGCTGGCCCAGCCGCAGTTGCACACCAGTGACTTCCAGCCGCCGCGCAAAGTAACGCAGGGTCTGCGCAAACTCTTCTTTGCCCGGAACCTGCATGGCCATATTGAACTGGCCGCCAATGCGGTCACTGCTTTCAAACAGCGTCACCGCGTGCCCACATTCAGCTGCCACAGTTGCAGCCGACAGCCCTGCGGGCCCAGCACCGACCACGGCCACCTTTTTCACACGCGCCGCCTTGCGATAGACCAATTCTGTTTCGTGGCCAGCACGTGGGTTCACCAGACAACTGGCCCGCTGGTTGGCAAACGTATGGTCCAGGCAGGCCTGGTTGCAACCAATGCAGGTGTTGATTTCATCCACCCGGCCAGCGGCCACCTTGTTGACCCATTCGGAGTCGGCCAGAAAAGGCCGCGCCATGGACACCATATCGACACTGCAACTGGCAATCAGGGCCTCGGCCTCGTCCGGCATATTGATGCGGTTGCTGGCGATCACGGGCACGTTGACAGACTGCTTCAGGCGCGCAGCCACGCTGGCAAAGGCAGCACGTGGCACTGACGTAACGATGGTGGGCGTTCGCGCCTCGTGCCAGCCAATGCCGGTGTTGAAAAGGGTCACACCGGCTACCTCTAGTGCCTGGGCTACCGTAACAACTTCTGCCCAGCTGTTGCCGCCTTCCACCAAATCCAACACGGAATGCCGATACATCAGTATGAAATGGGGCCCCACGGCTGCCCGCACTTGGCGGACAATTTCCACGGGCAAACGCATGCGGTTTTCAACGCTGCCGCCCCATCGGTCGGTGCGCTGGTTGGTGCGCGTACACAGGAACTGGTTGAGCAAATAGCCTTCGCTACCCATGATCTCAACGCCGTCGTAGCCCGCCTTTTGCGCCAGCTTTGCGCAGCGCACATAGGCTTTGATCGTTTTCTGAATGCCACCTTCGGTCAACGCCTTGGGTTTGAACAGCGATATGGGAGATTTGATACTGGACGCCGACACCACAAAAGGCTGGTAGCCATAGCGCCCAGCGTGCAGTATTTGCATCAAAATCTTGCTGCCCTCGGCGTGCACCGCCTGCGTCACTTTGCGGTGGTTGCGAATGTCCCAGATGGAATTGAGCGTGCCACCAAACGGCAACAGCCAACCCTGTGGGTTGGGCGAAATGCCGCCCGTCACCATCAAGCCCACGCCCCCTTTGGCCCGCTCACCAAAATACGCAGCCAACTTGCCGTAGTTGTAGAAGCGGTCTTCCAACCCCGTGTGCATGGAGCCCATCATCACCCGGTTGCGCAAGGTGGTGAAACCCAAATCCAAGGGCTTCAACAAATGCGGGTGGCGACTTGCCTGATCCATAGCGGGACGTGTCATGGCGTATGTAGGCTTAGGCTTTGCTGAGCAACACAATTGCCCGCGCTTCCATGGCAAGCCCCTCACCGACGGGGCCCATCTTTTCTGCAGTCTTGGCTTTTATATTGACCTGTTCTACCGATACGTCCAACACGTGGGCGATCCGCGCCCGCATGGCGGGAATGTGCGGTGCCAGCTTGGGTGCCTGCGCCACCACCGTGGTGTCGACATTGCCAATTTCAAAACCTTTTGCACGGACTCTGCGCACCGCTTCTGCCAACAGTACCGCCGAATCAGCGCCTTTGAACTGCACATCCGTATCCGGGAAATGCGTGCCAATATCCCCCATGGCTGCAGCGCCAAATAGTGCGTCGGTGATGGCATGCAACAGAGCATCCGCATCCGAGTGCCCCATCAAGCCTTTGGTGTGCGGAATCTCCACGCCGCCCAGGATCAGCTTGCGCCCCTCTACCAGGGTGTGGATGTCCCAACCTTCTCCGATTCGTAGCGAGGGCAATGTCATGGTGCGGTGTGTCCTTGGTTAAAACTCTCATTCCTTCGAGCCTGCAGCACAGCCTGCGCCAGCGCAAAATCCTGGGGGTACGTCACTTTGAAGTTTTGTGCGCTGCCCTCCACCAGCAACGGCGCGGCACCCATGCATTCCATGGCGCTGGATTCGTCGGTAACCGCGTCGCCAGCGGCTTGCAGCGCTTGCTGCAGCGCGCCGATACGGAACATTTGCGGTGTCTGGGCCAGCCACTTGTCACTGCGGTCCACGGTCTGCGCTACCCGGCCAGCTTGCTCGCGCTTCAGGGTGTCTGGCAATTTAAGCGCCAGTAGGCCGCCCACTGCATCGGGCAAGCAGGCGTCGATCAGAGCGTCAATTTCCTGGGTCGTAATGAGGCAGCGCGCTGCATCGTGCACCAGTACCCAGTCATGGGGTGAAGCACCACGCTCCAGCAGCGCAGCCAAACCATTAAAAACACTGCTAGCCCTCGTAGAACCTCCACAATGCGCTATCAATACAGGAGCAGTCGTGTCGGCAAAAAACCTATCTCCGTGCGACACCACTACCTGAACTCCGGCCAAACGACGCACCGCACAGAACGCATCCAGCGTGTGCAACACCATTGGCCGCCCTGCCACCGGCTGGTATTGCTTGGGCCCCTGCGTTCCCGCCCGCGACCCCGTTCCCGCACACGGGATCAATGCCCACAGGTGCGAGCCATTGCCGGGGGTAGTCAACGGGTCTGCAGGTGTGTCCAAGGGAGTTTTGGGGGGAGAATGGGGGGGCGATGCGGTCATGATGGGGTGCCCCATTCTAAAATCGCTTTCTTGACGCAATATTTCTGTTCCTTTTTCCCCGTTGTGTGACACCCGCCTGTCACGTGTGCAACGCATAAACCACTCATGGATTTACCCAAACTAACGGTCGGCAAACGCTTCACCCTGCCGCACCCGCCCGGCTCCGCCGATGCCATGCTGCTGGCCCGTCTGGGCGAGCGCGAAAAGGCTGCCGGTAAGCCCATGACTGTGGTCACAGCCAACGCGAAC
>CAYXWW010000042.1:0-24158 GCA_964468905.1 uncultured Rhodoferax sp.
GACCACCACGCCGTCCAGGGCCTTTTTCTCTTTGCCCAGCTCCTGGGCGCGTTTGGGGTCGTTCCAGACGGTTGGGTCTTCTAGCGAGGCAACAACGGTACGCAGACGTTCGGCTTTGGCATCGTAGTCAAAGATACCCCCGTAACTCTTGGGTCCTTGCGGCGAGGCCAACGAGTTGGGTGCCAATGAGGTTGATGCGTTCTGCTTCCATGGTGCTGTCCTATGCGGTGAATACTGGATTAACCCGCCATTTTAGGTGGCCCCGCACCACCCGCACCGCTCGTTTGCCCGCTTTGGGCCGTCGTGTGCATACCCGACTGCAAAAAAGCTATTTCGCAGCCAATTCCTCTGGGGTTGATCCAATCGAAATGACCACATGCGCTGGCATCGGCGTCTTCGGGGCACCTTCGACGGTTTGCAGTTCAGGGAGCATGTTCAACAAAGTTACCGGCTCCAAGCGTGTGAAGAGCTCTCGGAACTCGCCTTCCGTGCTTGCATTGCGAATTCTTTCGGCTTGAAAACCATTTGACGCAGGGAGTGTTCTACGCGAAAGGTCGTCTGCTCGCTGCTCGTATTCGCGCTCCGAGGCGTCAACAAATTTCTCAAGCCGATCTAAGGCATCGGAAGTTCTGTGATACCAGTCAATCAGGGCATTTCCGGTTGGCTTACTTGGCGCGTCATTTACCAAATAGTGGTCATTCTTGGCTCCAAGCCCTTGGGAAATCCAATCTCTAAATTGATCAGGATCTTGTACCCGGATTTGAACGCTGGCCTGAGCACCTGCTTCTAAAGCATGGATACCTTCCGAGACCGTAACTTTCCGTCCATCTCTTTCAACGCTCAATGAGGGCGCATACTGTGTTATAGCGGCATCGTTGTCCAGGAACTGCAATAGTTGGCGGGTATCTACATGGACTGCAGCACACTCCAACCTCGCTGTGAGCCGCTTTTCATCACTATCAAGTTGTTGGGCATCCGTGCATTGCTGATTCCACACAGTTTTTACATCCTGATCTTCATGCTTGGTGGCAGGGTCAGTCCTTCCCAGTGTGAATCCCGCAGCGGCATCGATTGCCCCGGCATCGCCCTTTGCGTTGGCTGAACTTCTCATAAACACCGAGTCTTTTTCTTTCTGATCAAAGGTGATACGCCTGTGTGCGGAAGAAGTCGAATCTACTTCGTGGGAATCAGAAACTGTCATCCATCCACCCAGGGTAAATTTACCGCTGGGTTGCAATGCGGATTCCTTTGGTCCAGAAAAGTCACGCGGGTCGCGCATGTTCTCTCGCGTAACGGTATCTGAGAGCCCCGCTTCTAGATAAACCATCATGGCCGCCAAGGTCTGATCATTTTTTGCGTCAAAACTGAGCGTTCCTCTCGCCTTGATGGCGGGTGAGTCAGGAAGGTTGGAAACGCTGCGTGTTTTTAACACCGCGTCATAAACCGCGCGGCCTTCTTCGGTAGCAGTTTCAACTTCGATAAACCCAAAACGATTCATGTCTGTTGTGTCTACGCCTTGCTGCCCCATTTTTGCAAAGGCCATCCCGGATTTTCCGGAGACAGCCCCGATCACTCCCAGACTATTTCTGGTTACTTCACTATCGTTGGTCCCGGCCAACAAGATCATGCGAGTGGGTTGACCCGTTTCAGGATTGTTGGCAACGCGCAGCACCACCCGGTTCCCCTGATTGTGTGAATTATCATGTTTGTAAAAGCCGCCCGCGTTCACACCACGCTCTTTTCCTTCAACTTTCACCTTAGTTGGCGGATGATAATCTTCCAACGGATACTGTGGAACGCTTTGTTTGTTGGGCGGCGCCACTACATATGTTGTGGGCGTGAGCGGTACTCTCACTAGACGGGCTTCAACTTCCGTCACTTTGGTAAAACCGGCATCTATAGAAAGTACATCGCCAGTCTTTACATGCTCGCGCGTCACAATGTTGGGCATTTCAGCCGGGTTCATTGCGATATCTTTGATGCGCGCTGTCGATGCAAGCATGGAGTACGTGTATTGATTTTTCTCCGTGTAATCATTGAAATTGGCCAATCTAGCGACCTTGACATCGGCAATTGAAGTATTGACCGACGCTATTGCGCCCATGCTGCCCGATATGGTTAAGGCGCGCACGCCGTCAGAACCGGAATATCGGGTTCGGGATGTTGAAACGTCAAGTTCAACAATCGGGGCCGGTGCTAAGAGAGAAACCTTTCCTTTAATGTGACGCCCTTTTTCTTCAACCGGTACCTTAGCCGGCGGATGATAGTCTTCAAACGGATACTGTGGAACGCTTGAGGTTCCTGGTATCGACTGACCCGAAACCCACTTAATATCTTTGGCTCGCTTCGCGCTGTCAAACTCCATCGTGTTTGTTAGCCCAGGAAGCATGGCCACTTTCACGTTATATTTACTGGGAGCATCGGACTCCAGTGCGTGTTTCAGCAAGCCGCTCGGCAGTTCTGACAAGGCCCTTTCGGCAAATTTCATTTGCGTGGAGAAACCTTCATTGCGCGCCAATACAGCGGCCTCGTGTGCCAAAGACTTGGACTTTTCGACCAAATTTTCAACTTTGCCAACAACAATCTCTTTGATTGTCGAACTGGGGTGGGCTCCTTCCTGGAAGGGCTGTTTTGAAAGAGTGACCACGTTGGTGGCGGCATGGGGTTCAACACGCTTGGTATTTGGCGTCTCTGCAGTTGGGGCCGCTTCCGTTTGTACAAACTTCGTTGTCCAATGGCTGGTGCTGTGGCCAACTGGAAGCGTCAGTGTAATTACCTCATCCTTCCTCAATACGCGCATATTGGACGGGTAGTCACCCACGAAGGCAGGATTCAGCTGTGCCAGCTTCACTGGCTCGACACCAAGCTTGTCTGCGATCTTCCAATGGTTGTCCCCCGCTTGAACGGTGTAATCAATACTGTTGGGCTTGTCTACAGAATCGTCAATCAACTTGGCGTTCGATAATGCAACGTCTGGGGTATTCGGGCTGATTTGCAATCTTGGTGACATAACTCAATGGTATATGCTTAAAACTTGGGCTTTAGTCACAACTGTAAGACAAAAAGCAACTGCCTCCAAATGAGTTGCATGGTTTTGTGCATGAATTGTTTGTTTTAGGTAAACATGTCCTGGCACTTGGCCATGCAAGTGACCAAGCGCGGGGCCTTCAACAAGTTCAAGGAACACGCGGCCCTGATCGACTAGCGGAAAGCACCAAGGCTTGGATGAGGGACAGGGTGCAACGCCCCTTTCGGTTGTTCTCGTCCGAGTTTGGCGAACCAAAGGTACGCTAAAGTGTTACGGAAAGTAATTCCGAACGCTGCATCACACAATAGAGGTCCGATACCCGCGGCAATCGCTCGCGATGGCACCGAAGCAGCACCAAGAATGCAAGGTAGTGAGTCACATTCGAACGCACGCGCTTCCAATCTCGTGTTTTGGAAACTATAGACTTGCCTCGCCGAGTGGTGCGCGCTACCTAGACCATTTCTAAGGGCCCTTATTAGGTTCCGCTGGAATTGGAGACGCACCTGGTGCGGCTTGCTGCGTCACGCCTAAAGTCAATGCTTGCACCTGCTTCGCAAGCACAATTGCCACATCGCTGACACGCATAGTTTCTGGTGGCTTCAATGCATTTTCTTTTGCATCTTGTGCATCCAAACCATATCCCAACTGATGTGCAAACGGCTTCAATTCAAGTTTTGAGGCCTGACCATACTTCGTCCAAATATCGGTCATCG
This sequence comes from uncultured Rhodoferax sp., assembly GCA_964468905.1. Classification (GTDB taxonomy): domain Bacteria; phylum Pseudomonadota; class Gammaproteobacteria; order Burkholderiales; family Burkholderiaceae_C; genus Allorhodoferax. The sequence continues at coordinate 3,742 of CAYXWW010000042.1, forward strand.
TGGCATCAACGGGAATAGTCGCCTCAATGCTCGCCATTAGCTGACGCAGATGAAGATCCTTTACCTCTCGCTGTTGCCGCTCGATGTTTGGGCGGTCTTGTTCGGGAGTGGTCAGTAGTTGCTTTCCCAGTGCTGTATAGGTTTCAACCGTCGATTGCATCTCAGCTGCTAGTTGCTGTTCCAATATTTTTACCAGCATGCCTTCATGAATCTGCTCGGCTTGGAGTGGTGTCAGTTGTGTATTGCCTTTGATAGAGACTTTCAAATCAGCGATTTTTCTTTGATAGTCAGTCGCAGGAAGGTGCCCTTCTTGCGTCAAAAAGTCTTGCAAGATCGTAATTTTTCGCAAGTTTCGCTGAAAGTCTTTTGTCGTGCTGATAAGGTCCTCATTGCTTGGTATCGCAGCCTCTTTCCTGTTGATTCCTTGAGGGGAACTCATCTCCATGGCAAGGAAATATTGGACTGCGGCAATTTTTAGGGCCGTATCACGCGCTTTTTCGGGCGTTAACTGCTCCGGGCGTCCGATGGACTCTTGCATAGCGGCAAGTTTTTGCGCGAGGGTCAACGGAGTGAGAGCGTTGATCTCGCGCTCCAGTTCCTTGGGTGAAAGATTTGAACCGCTAGCAATTGCCGTGAGAGCCTCGGAATTCAGCGGTGCTCCTAAGGAATGCACCCTATTGTTGCTGTGGGCACTCGGTTCAACACCCAGCCCTTGGATACCTGCGGTGACAGACTTAGCCTCACCAGATCCAGTTCGATTGGCTGATTGCGTCTCCAAGGGGGGTGTAGCTGTTAATTGCATGCAAACTCCGGGTGATTGGTTGACCGGTAGTGGTCCAAGGCAAGTTGTCCCAAAGCGCGCATTTTATATTGCATTGCAACAATGCGGTGGTTGCGCCACAAACTTGCCGCCAAGCGTCGACCCATAGCCGATGCTGCACGTGGTGAGTGCTTTGCGAAAGGCCTACCGCGTGGGAACGCGCAAGTCATCCAAATAGTCACGGCCCAGGTTGACGCTGCTGGCAACACCCAATGCCGAGAAATGCCGGGCCAGCCATTGGCGGGCGCAGTCTTGTCCCAAGTCGCGCAGGGTGTGGATGAGCTTGGCATCAGTTGCAGATTTGGTGGAAGCATGAAAGCCCTCCAGTATTTCCCCGCCATCGATGCGGTGCATTAGCACATCCTTGTAGTGTGCCGGGTCTAGTTTGCCCTGGGCCAACAGGCGTTTGACAAAGTCAATCGCGCGCATTTCGGCAATCAGGGCCGAGTTGAAGGTGATTTCGTTCACCCGGTCCATGATGTCACCGGCATTGGTAGGTAGCGCGTCGCGTTTGATCGGGTTGATCTGGATGAGCACGATGTCGGGGCTCTTGCAGTCGTAGATCAAAGGGTGAATGGCCGGGTTGCCCGAGAAACCGCCATCCCAGTAGTGCTCACCAGCAATCTCCACTGCCTGAAATACGGTGGGCAGACATGCCGAGGCCATGACCGCCTTGGCGCTGAGCCGCTTGCCAGAAAAGACTTCGGCCTTGCCGGTTTTTACGTTGGTGGCTACGACAAACACCTTGAGCGCCTTGTAGGCGGACAACTGTTCAAAATCAATGTTGTCTTCCAAAAAATCCTGGAGCGGGTTGATGTCCAGCGGGTTGCTCTGGTAGGGCGACATGGTCATGGTCCACAGGCTGGTCATGGCATCGGTCATCAGCTTGCTGGGGGAGTGGTTGCCCGTCAGGCCGCCAAAGCCACCAAACAAGATATCAAACGGTGCGCGCTGGGCTTGCGAGATGGAGTTGCCGACCGCACCCATGTCCACAATGCCGTCCCAAAACTGCTTGAGCGCGGCACGGGCTGAGTCGCGCATTGTTTCGGGTGATTTGCCTTGTGCCTGTGCAAAGCCATGGGCCATTGCCACTGCATTCATGGCTCCGGCGCTGGTGCCGCTGATGCCTTCCAATCCAACGCGACCATCGTCGAGCAAGGTGTCAAGCACGCCCCACGTAAAGGCGCCATGCGATCCGCCGCCTTGCAGCGCCAGATTGACACGGGGATTGCTGATGGCAGGGTTCTGTGGGGCGGTGCTGGAGTCAAAAGTGGTGTTCATGTATCACAAGGTTAGCAAAGGTGGTGCCGGTGTCAGGTAATGGTGTCAAGCAATAAAACGTTCAATCATGGCCGCCAGCACGTCGGGTTGGTCGTGGTGCAGCATGTGGCCGGCGTCTTGAATGGTCGCAATTTCTACTTGCGGGACGTTTCGCAGCCGTTCATGGTACTGGTCTAGTGTGAACTTGCCATTCCACCACAGGGCCAGGCTGTCGTCCGACGCCTCTACGGATAGCACCGGCATGCTGATGCAGCGGTAGAGAGCGACCACTTCGTCTTGCCGGAACAGGTGTGCGCTGGTGACTTTGTGTGCAAGGTGACCCAAGATACTCCACTGGCCATCTGTGCCAGCTTCTGCCCAATGCTGTGCCAACCATGTCGCCTTGTCAGGGGTCAAGCGCGGGTTGGTCTTCATCAACCGTCGGGCTACGCTGGCGAGTGAGTCGTAGGTTTTGAGCGCCATGTCGCCACGGTGCAGTTGTTTGAGCTCATCCATCCATTTGGCGTAGCGGGCAGGGGCCATGTCGGGTGTGGTGTCGGGCAGGCCAAAGCCTTCCAGGTTGACCAGGCGGCGAATGCGCTCGGGCCGCACGCCGGCATAAGCCATGGCTACATTGCCACCCAGGCTGTGACCGACCAGGTTGACTGCCTTGTGTGGTGCGTAATGGTCCAGCAAGAAGTCCAGATCGGCCATGTAGTCAGCGAACCAGAAATTGTCAGTGCCTTGGGACGGCCCGACAGTGCTAGCCGTGCGGCCATATCCGCGCCAGTCGGGTGCAATGATGTAGTGGTCTTGTGCAAAAGCGTCGACGACAAACTGGTAGCTCGCGGCTACATCCATCCAGCCATGCACCATGACCAGTGGAATCTTGCCCGGTGCGGGTTCACCCCACACTTGCACGTGGTACGACAGGTTGCGAATTGCAACGGTTTCGCTTTGTGGTTTTCGTTTGACTTGGTACATTCGAACCATCATACGGAAACCAAGCAATGGACGTGAGCCAACACCGTGACAACCCCACAGCAGCCCCAGCAGGCGCAAGCGTGGCGCTGGGTGGGCTGCCACAGGGGTACCAACGCTTGCACAGCAACTTCAGGTGGGCGGTGCCTGAATATTTCAACATCGCCCAAGTCTGCTGTGCCCGTTGGGCTGACCAAAAAAATGCTACAAAAAGAGTAGCTGTTCATGCTTATTCTACGAGGGCTGAGAGCACTTTTTACTCCTATGTCATGCTGCAAGAGCAGGCCAACCGCTTGTCTAACGCAATGGTTGCGCTAGGTGTGCAACACGGCGACCGCGTGGCCATCGTGATGCCGCAGGGTTTTGAGACCGCGGTGGCCTATATGGCAGTGCTGCAAATGGGTGCGGTGGCCATGCCGCTGTCGCTGCTATTTGGGCCTGACGCCCTGGAATACCGCCTGCAAGACAGCGAAGCGGTTCTGGCCATTGCCGATGCTGCCGCGCTGCCCGACCTTTTGCTGGCCCGCAAGCACTGCCCCTTGCTGCGCACCGTGGTGGGCGTAGGTGATCCACAGGCCGTGCAAGGCCATGCCGATTGCGAGTTTGCCGACACGCTGGCGCAGTTCAGTACCCAGTTCAAACCGGCAAAGACGCGCGCAGAAGACCCTGCCATTCTCATCTACACCAGCGGTACCACGGGCAACCCCAAGGGTGCATTGCTGGCACATCGCACGCTGATCGGCAACCTGCCGGGCTTTGTGGCCAGCCAAAACTGGTTTGGTTTTGATCCACACCATCAGAGCGACACGCAGGCTGTTTTTTGGTCCCCCGCGGACTGGGCATGGACCGGCGGGCTGATGGATGCCCTGCTGCCCACGCTTTACTTTGGACGACCCATCGTGGCGCACGCTGCGCGCTTTGATCCACAAGCCGCGCTGGAGTTAATGGGGCAGTGTGGCGTGACCCACACCTTTATCTTTCCCACAGCACTGCGGGCCATGATGAAGGCCTGCCCCGGCACGGCAGAACGTACGGTGCGCCAGCAGTTCGGTCTACAGTTGCGTGCGATCATGAGTGCGGGGGAGGCGGTGGGTGACGCTGCATTTGCCTATTGCACGCAGCAGCTTGGCGTGCAGCCCAATGAAATGTTTGGGCAGACCGAAATCAATTACATCGTGGGAAACTGTAATGTCATGTGGCCTTCAAAGCCCGGCAGCATGGGCATGGGCTACCCCGGGCATTGGGTCCAGGTGATCGACGACGAGGGGCATGAATGCCCGGTTGGCGTGCCTGGCGACGTTGCCCTCAACCGTTTCGATGTACACGGCCAGCCTAACCCCATTCTGTTTCTGGGCTATTGGAAAAACGAAGCTGCCACACAGGCCAAATTTACCGGCGATTGGTGCCGTACCGGGGACCAGGCCGTGCGTGATGCGGATGGCTACCTGTGGTACCAGGGGCGCTCAGACGATGTGTTCAAGGTAGCTGGCTACCGCATTGGTCCGGGGGAAATCGAGAACTGCCTGGTCAAGCACCCTGCCGTGGTGAACGCCGCGGTGGTACCCAAGCCGGATGCCGAGCGTGGCGCCGCGGTCAAAGCCTACGTTGTAATTACTCCTGATTTGATAGCTGCTTACGCAAATAATACGGGGGCTATGGCCGCATTTCATGCAAAGCTTGTTGCGGAACTCCAAGCCCACGTCAAGGATTTGCTGGCACCCTACGAGTACCCCAAAGAGATTGAATTTGTGGATGCGCTGCCCATGACGACCACCGGCAAGGTGCAGCGCCGACTACTACGCTTGCAAGAAGAGGAACGCTATGCCGCTACCCGCGATTAGGGCCACGTTGAAGCGTCGCATCCAATTATTGGCCTTTGGCAAGTGGCCTGTGTTGCTTCTATCACCTGGTTTTGTCTATGGCGCGCGGCCCGGTGGCCGTTTGTTTTTGGTGCTGATGTTCGTCGCGGTTTTCCTCGGCTTTGCGCTGTTCATGGCCTTGCGCGCCTGGGAGGCCAGCTTGCGCCGCCAGTTCATTCGCGACTCCCACTTCCCCCGCTACCTGGGTGCCAAGCTGCGCGCCCAGTACCCCCAGCTGGGCGTGCGTGATGTGGAATTGGTGCTGCACGGGCTGCGCCAGTTCTTTATGGCCCATTTGCGCAGCCAGCGGCAATTTGTCGCCATGCCATCGCAGGTGGTGGACGCTGCATGGCACGAGTTCATTCTGCACACCCGCGGCTACGCGGCGTGGTGCAACACGGCCTTTGGAGCGACCATGCACCACACGCCGGCGGAGGTGCTAGGGCGCGACCCCAAGCGCAATGACGGCCTGCGCCGCACCTGGTACTGGGCGTGCAAGGAGGAGAGCATTGATCCGCGCAAGCCCAGTCGCTTGCCTTTGCTGTTTGCGCTGGACAAGAAATTCGCCATTCCCGGCGGCTTTAGTTACTTGCCCGATTGCAGTGACATCAACCGCCAAAGTGGGTCCGATGCCTACTGCGGCACCAGCTTTGGAGATGGTGGGGGCAGTGGTGCGTCTGGCGATGCCGATGGCTTTGGTGGCTGCGATGCGTCGTCTGGCGACGGGGCTGGTGGTGCCGATGGTGGAGGGGACGGTGGCAGCGGCTGCGGCGGTGGATGCGGTGGCGGTGGAGATTGATGGAAGTGTTCCACTATGGCCTATTCAACGCCGTGTTGCAAGCAAGCGTAAACCCCAGTCATTTTTTTCATTTTCTCTTGGTTTTTCTCCTGTAATCTACGGTCAGGCTGCATACAACGTGTGTATCCATGTATCTCACCCAACAGACGGAGCGTTTTGACATGTCAGGCATTGCAGAATATTTTGAAAACATCCAGTTGCCCACCATGCCCGAAGTGGCGCAGCTGCTGATCAAGTCGCTCAATGACGACGACATTCCCTTCGAGAAGGTGCGCAGTTCCATATCACGTGATCCGGCGCTGACGGCCAAACTCATCCGCCTGGCCAACAGCTCACGTTTTGGCCTGCCGCGCAAAGTCAGTTCGGTAGACGATGCCATTACGCTGGTGGGGCTCAACCACGTGCGCACTCTGTGCCTCTCGGCGTGCATGAGCAGCAGTTTCCCCATGAGTGCAGGCCTGAACCGGGACGAGTTCTGGAAGGAAAGCATGGCGTGTGCGGGTTTTTCGCACTGGTTGGCGCGCACCATTGGTGCTGATTCCCAAGAAGCATGGCTGACAGGCTTTATGGTGCGCTTGGGGGAACTGATCATTGCCCAAAAAGAGCCTGCAAAACTCGCGGAAATCGAAAAGCTCCCCCACGCCCCGGGTGGCCGCTGGGAGCGCGAGGCCCGCTTGGTCGGCTTTTCCGAAGGCCACATCACCGGTGAAATGGCGCGGCGCTGGCATTTCCCTGCAGACGTGGTGCGGGGGCTGGAGTTCTCCTCAGAGCCGCTGTCTGCGAAGCCGTTTTCCCGCCTGGCGGCAGTCGTTCACGTTGCAATGCTGCTCGCAGAGATCACGATCGAAGACCCCAAGTCAGCCGCCGACACCATCGACGCATTGCCAGAAGATGTACTCAAGGCGTTGCAGCTTGACCACGAATGGTTGAAGAACAACCTTCCGGATGTTCATACGTTTACTGATGCAGCTTAGGCCCGATTAGGTCTGCCACCGTCAGCCTCGACGCGCGGACTGCGTCGATGGCCTGATGTATCAGCCCCTACGCATTCTTTGCGCACAGCGCACCACTTGCAGTGCGTAGGCGCACCAATTCCAGACTGAAAACGCACCATTCCATCGCATGGTGCGTTAGCGCCTGCCCCTTGAACACCTAAAACACCACAAAACCGATGGCACGACTTTTGCTGAACATAACTTGTCATAACAAGATAGTGGCAAAAGAGCATGAAACCATTTTCCAGTGTTCTGCGAGCGGTCGGTACCAGCGGTGTGCCAGCACCGTCGCCCACAGCGATTGAGCCACTTTCTCCGACCCCCCTTTATGCGCAGATAAAGGAGATTCTGCGTAGCCGAGTACTCGACGGCACGTACCAGCCCCACCAGCAAATGCCGTCCGAAAGCGAGATGATGGCAATGTTCAGCGTCAGCCGCATCACCGTGCGGCAGGCCCTGAGTGATTTGCAGAATGAAGGGTTGATTTTTCGCATCCACGGCAAGGGCACCTTTGTCTCAAAGCCCAAAGCATTTCAGGATCTGGGGCGCTTGCAGGGCTTCGGTGAAGCCATGCGGCAGATGGGCTACGAAACCTTTGCACGCGTGGTCTCGCTCAAGCAGGTCGTGCCAACACCCCAAGTGCAAGAGCGCTTGCACTTGCCCAAGCGAGCCAAGGTGACCGAGCTGCAGCGCGTGCGGTTTTTGAACCGCGAACCTATCTCGCTCGATGTTACCTACCTACCCACTTCTATTGGCATGCGGCTGGCCAAAGAGGACTTGGCAGGGCGCGACGTGTTCGTCATTTTAGAAAACGACTACGGTCTTTCTCTTGGGCACGCCGACCTGCAAATTGGCTCTACCTTGGCAGACGAAAACCTGGCGCAGCACCTGCGTGTGGAAGAGGGTTCGCCGGTCTTGGTGATCGAGCGCACCACGCACACCAGCGATGGCACGCCGATCGACTACGAACACCTGTATTACCGCGGTGATGCATTTCAGTACAAGGTGCGCGTCGATCGCGTACCGGTGCACCCCGCCAAATCCTTCTAAAAGTCACACAAAGGTATCTATGCAAACCATCGAACTCGAATACGACATTGTCATAGTAGGCGGCGGCACCGGCGGGCCTATGGCCGCGGTCAAGGCCAAAGAGAAGAATCCCAAGCTGCGCGTACTTCTGTTGGACAAAGCCAATGTCAAGCGCAGCGGCGCCATTTCCATGGGTATGGACGGCTTGAACAATGCTGTCATTCCCGGCCATGCCACGCCCGAGCAGTACACCAAAGAAATCACGGTGGCCAACGACGGCATCGTGGACCAGAAGGGAGTGTATGCGTATGCGGCCAACAGCTTTTCCATGATTGAAGAACTGGACCGCTGGGGCATCAAGTTCGAAAAGGACGAAACGGGCGATTTCTCTGTGCGCAAGGTGCACCACATTGGCAGCTACGTGTTGCCCATGCCAGAGGGGCATCACATGAAGCGCGTGCTGTATCGGCAGCTCAAAAAGGCCCGTGTCGAAATCACCAATCGGGTAGTTGCCACGCGGCTTCTAACGGGACCCGCTGGCGAGATTACCGGCGTCATGGGGTTCGACTGCCGCACTGCAGATTTTTACGTGATCAAAGCCAAAGCAGTAGTCATTTGCACAGGCGCGGCTGGGCGGCTGGGCTTGCCATCGTCAGGCTATTTATTTGGCACCTACGAGAACCCCACCAACTGCGGAGAAGGTCACGTCATGGCATACCACGCCGGGGCGGAGTTGACCAATCTGGAGTGCTTTCAGATTAACCCCTTGATCAAGGACTACAACGGCCCGGCATGTGCCTATGTGACAGGCCCGTTTGGCGGCTACACGTCCAACAATGCGGGCGAACGCTTCATTGAGTGCGACTACTGGAGCGGCCAGATGATGATGGAGTTCTTTAACGAACTGGAGGGCGGCAAAGGCCCCGTGTTCTTGAAGCTGGACCACTTGGCGGAAGAAACCATTTCCGAGATCGAGCACATCTTGCACACGAACGAACGGCCAAGCCGTGGGCGCTTTCACGAAGGGCGCGGCACCGACTACCGCAAGAGCATGATTGAAATGCACATCTCTGAAATTGGATTTTGCAGCGGCCATAGTGCTTCCGGTATTTGGACCAACGAGCGTGGCGAGTGTTCCATACCCGGCTTGTATGCGGCGGGAGACTGCGCCAGCATCCCGCACAACTACATGCTCGGTGCGTTTGTATACGGCAAGTTCTGCGGTGAAAACGCAGCGGACTATGTGTCCGGCACCAGTGCACCGTCCATTGACCCAGACCGTGTGCATGCAGAACGCGCGCGCATCATGGCGCCGCTGGCGCGCACCGAAGGGCTGACACCCTTTCAGGTGGAATACAAGACACGCCGTATCGTGAACGACTATTTGCAGCCGCCCAAGGTGACCCGCAAGATGGAGATCGGTCTGCAACGTTTTGCTGAAATCAAAGAAGACCTCAACGATATGGTTGCCGAAGACCCGCATGAGCTGATGCGCGCCATGGAGGCCCACACCATTCGGGATTGTGCGGAGCTGGCTGCGCGTGCATCGCTCTACCGCACCGAAAGCCGCTGGGGCTTGTACCACCTGCGTGTGGACTACCCCGAGAAAGACGACGAAAACTGGTTCTGCCACACCAATGTGACCAGCGACGCCGATGGCAATGCCAAGTTTCGCAAGCGTGAAATTGAACCCTACGTGGTCGAACTCAGCGAGCAAGAAAAGTCGGCCTACCAACGCCTGCGTGTTGCTAGTCCAGCGCCCACTGCGCAGGCCGCGTGATCGAACCCACAGCCACCAAAAAAATTCCAAGGACGCGCTATGACCATTGCCACTACCCGAACCCAATCACCCGTTGTGGTGAATGAAGAGCTATGCATTGCCGACAAAGGCTGCACCGTGTGCGTGGACGTATGTCCGCTGGATGTGCTCGCCATTGACTTCGTCAAGAACAAAGCGTTCATGAAATTTGACGAATGCTGGTATTGCATGCCCTGTGAGAAGGACTGCCCAACCGGTGCCGTTCACGTCAACATCCCCTACTTGCTGAGATAGTCATGGCCCATCCTGCACACACCACCATCCATGAACGACTGCGCGATGCCGATCCCGGCGTGCGCCGCGTGGCAGTTATTGACCTACCCTATACCGACGAAGAGGACGACATTGCACCGCTGTTGACGGCGGCACTGGCTGACTCGGATGCGCTGGTGCGGCTGGAAGCTGCAAAGGCATTGGAAGGCTTTGAGGACATGGAGGTACTGGTCGCCTTGGTGCCCTTGCTCAAAGACAGTGATGCCGCCGTACGCAGTGCTGTGGCCTACACGCTGGCGGAGCTCAAAGATCCAGCATCTGCGGTTCCCCTATTGCCCTACCTTGTAGATGCCGACCCCGGGGTACAGGCCGCTGCACTGCAGGCCATCAAAGCATTGCGGGTGGATGCGGCCTTTGACCCGGCGCTCGAAGCCTTGTCGCATACCGATGCGGGTGTGCGCCGTGCGGCGGTTGGTGTGCTTGGCTACTTGAAGCGGCCCCAGGCCATCTCTGCCTTGACCAAGGTGGCGGCACATGATCCGGATGCCGAGGTCCGTCGCGTTGCAGTTGGTGCATTGGGATATGCCACCGGCGCAACCGATGTGAGCGTGCACCCGGCACTGAGCCGCGCCATGAGCGACGCGGCGTGGCAGGTGCGCGAAGAAGCCGCCACTACGTTTGCCAAGACGCGCTCATTGCTGGGGGTGCCCGATCTAGTGCGCGCCATGGACGATGAATACTGGCAGGTGCGGGTAAAGGCGGCACGCAGTTTGGGCAAGCTCAAAGCCACTGCCGGTGTGCAAGTTCTGTGCACGGCCACCACCCATGAGGTAAGCAATCTGCGCAAAGAGTGTGTCATTGCATTGGGTGAGATTGGGGACCCACGCGCCATTGTTTCGCTCGAACGGGCACTCAAAGACAGCGATCCAGATGTTCGCAAACTAGCCCGGCTGGCGCTGACATCTATCCAGATGCACAGCACCGTGCAAGGAGCACCAACATGACGCACGTAGTAACCGAATCATGCATTCGCTGCAAGTACACCGATTGTGTTGGTGTATGCCCCGTAGAGTGTTTTCACGAGGGTCCCGACTTTTTGGTGATCAACCCTGAAGTCTGCATCGACTGTGGCGTGTGCATTCCAGAGTGTCCGGTGGAAGCCATCGTGGACCAAAAAGATCTGCCGCAAGGCCAGTTGGAATTTCTGGAACTCAACGTCAGGCTTGCGCAGCAGTGGCCCCTGATTACTGCGTCCACTGACCCATTGTCCGATGCTGACGAATGGGCGGACAAAAAGGACAAGCGCCAGTTTTTGACCGAACACGCTTGATACAGCCACCGCCACTGGCATCGAAATTGCACTGTCCAACCTTAGTACTGCACCGGTTCTTTAAACCTCACTGGAGATCCACATGAAAGCGACTTTCTGCAATCCTCTGACCCAACTATTGGAAGGCTGTTGCAGCCTCGTGGTGCTGGTGTCGTTGTCACTCTTGCCTGTGCATGCCATGGCGCTGGACAAGCAAGAGGTCACGATAGGCATTGGGACCCAAAACACCACCACCAACACCATCACCGGCGGCATTGCGATCAAAGAACTCAAGCTCATGGAAAAGTACCTGCCCAAAACTGGCAAGTACCAAAACATTACCTGGAAGCTGGACTGGCAAAACTTCACGTCAGGGCCGCCAGTGACCAACGGCATGGTCGCCAACAAATTGCAAATCGGCATGATGGGTGACTACCCGCTCTTGGTGAATGGCGCGACCGGACAGCAAAACCGAGGCAACGAAACACAGCTGGTGGCCATCATTGCGTACAACGCATTTGGTTCCGGTAATGGCGTCGTGGTCCACAAAGACAGCCCGTACTATGAGTTGGCAGACCTCAAGGGGAAGAATGTCTCCGTGCCATTTGGCTCCGCAGCCCACGGCATGATGCTGCAGGCTATGCAAGAACGCGGCTGGCCGGACAACTTCTGGAACCTGGTGAGCCAGAGCCCCGAAGTGGGCACGACCAATCTGCAGGAAAAGAAGATTGACGGACACGGAGACTTTGTCCCGTTTGCAGACCTGCTCCCTTACCGCGGATTTGCACGGAAGATTTTTGACGGCGCGCAGACCAAGGTTCCTACCTTCCACGGTGTCGTGGTGCGCAAGGACTTTGCAGAGAAGTACCCCGAAGCGGTAGTGGCCTATATCCGTGCGCTGATGGAAGCCAATGATTGGGTGCGTAAAGATCCCAAGGCCGCCATGGCCAAGGTGGAGGAGTGGACCAAGATTGAGAAAGAAGTAGCCTACATGTTCTTAGGGCCAGGCGGCATTCACACCCTGGACCCCACCATCAAACCGCGCTGGCTGGACACCATCAAGACCGCCTTTGGCGTGCTCAACAAGCTGGGTCGGGTGAAAGAGTTTGACCTCAATGCATGGGTCAACGAATCCTATGTACGGCAAGCCTTTAAGGAGCGCGGTCAAGACTACGAAGCGCAAAAACAAACACTGGCCAACTACGATATTGGTGGCAATGACCCGGTGTGCAAGCGTGCCGTGAGCCGCCCCAAAGAGGCAGGAGAAATCTGGCTTTCAACCGGTGAGATTCTTCCTATCAGTTCACCAAGCTGCACATTGGCAGGCATCCGACAGTACCAGGCAGAGGGCAAGAAAGTTGCAACGGCCTATCTGTTTGACAAGGCTTTAGGTATCAAGGTGTTTGCTGACAAGGCGTTCTACGCGGTGGACACGAGCAATGCCAAAGCCACCCAAGTAGTACCGTATCTGCTGAAGAAAGACGCTGAGGCAGAAGCCGTGCGTATCGGCGGCAAGTTCGCAACCTATACCGAAGCGCTGAACATGGTGGCACCTGCCGCCACGCTCGCAAGCTTGAAGTAGCACCATGCACGCCGCCATACGATTCCCTGAGGACGCGCACGCCGCGGCGCAGCCGTCCCCCGTCGGCGAAGGCACCACGGCTGCTGTCAATGCAACTCAGGGTGCCGCATTTCGGAGCGCTCCAGTCGTCTTGCGCATTGCATCGGTTGCGCAGCGGCGCAGTGTGCTGTGGGATTGGGCCCGTGGCCAAATGGTGGCATGGCTTGCGGCACTGGTTTCTATTGGCGGGGTTCTGTTGGCATGGCATTTGGCTACGCACTACCGGTTGGATTTTTACGTTCGGTTCAACAACATTCCAAGTCCTTCAGAGGTTTTTGCGAAAGCGCTGGAGGTCAACCAGTCCACCAAATTCATCAACAATATTGGCATCAGCGTGCGTCGCATTTTGTTGGGCTTTGCGGTCGCAAGCGTACTGGGTGTTGGCTTGGGTTTGCTGATCGGCCGCTACCACTGGGTGCGCCAATTCAGCATGCCAGCACTGGAAGTCTTTCGGCCGATACCTGCCATTGCATGGGTGCCCATGTCCATCATGCTGTGGCCTAGCAATGAAGTGAGCATCGTGTTCATCACGTTCCTCGGCGCATTCTTTCCGATTCTGCTGAACAGTATTCACGGTGTGGAGGCGATTGATCCTGTGCTCTTGCGGGCTGCGCGCTCGCTGGGGGCACGCGAGCGGACCCTCTTGCTGGAAGTCGTGCTGCCGGGCGCGCTGCCGCATATCTTTACGGGGCTTGCCGTGGGCATGGGTGTGGCGTGGGTTTCGCTCATTGCCGCTGAAATGATTTCTGGCCAGTTTGGTATCGGCTACTTTACGTGGGAGGCTTACTCGCTGATTTCCTACGCGGAGATTGCATTGGGCATGATCACCATTGGTATTTTGGGCTTGTTGTGCAGTGGCACCATTCGTTTGGCCGCACGGTTGGCCATGCCCTGGAATGCGCGGTCCACGACTGGAGGCAATTCATGACCATCGCGACAACCGAGCTCCCTTGCGCCGTGCGCGGGCATATGGAGGCGCGCAACGTTGCCATCCGTTTCACATCCAACGGAAAGTCTGTGAGTGCTGTTCACGGTGTTTCCTTTCATGTGAAGCCTGGGGAATTCGTGTCACTGATTGGCCCGTCTGGGTGTGGCAAATCGAGTCTGCTCAACGTGGCTGCAGGGTTTGTGCAGCCAAGCTCTGGCGAGTTCCTTTTGGATGGCGCGCGCGTCGAGCGCCCAGGCGCAGACCGTGGCGTTGTCTTTCAGCAGTACTCACTGTTCCCGTGGATGACGGTGCGCAAGAACGTGGAGTTTGGGTTAAAAATTCAAGGTGTGTCGCCCAGAGAACGTGAGACCCGCGCACGGACCCTATTGGGTTTGGCCGGGCTGCTGCAGTTTGAAAACCACTACCCCGATCAACTGTCTGGTGGCATGAAACAGCGCGTGGGCATTGTGCGTGCGCTGTCGACCAGTCCGCAAGTGCTATTAATGGACGAGCCCTTTGGTGCCCTGGACTCGCAGACGCGGATTGTGATGCAAGAGATTTTGACCAATATGTGGCAGCGCCTGCGTATATCGGTCTTGTTTATCACCCACGACATCGACGAGGCTATCTTTCTATCGGATCGCATTTACGTGATGACGGCGCACCCGGGTCGTATCAAGGCCGAGATTGTTGTGCCGCTTCCACGGCCACGAACGCCTGAGATGACTTCTTCTCCAGAGTTCTCAGCGCTCGTCCATTCCATCAAGGCCTTGATCCGGGAAGAGAGCCTGGCTGCAATGGGGGGCGAACTGCAACAGGGCGGCCTTGCTGGCCTTAGCACTGAGGTTGGTCCCCAAGGAATTGCTGAGGTGATCCAGTGACCGCTTCTGCGGCATTGCCGCTGCGTGTGGTGCACCACCAAGCGACTGGGGTGGTGGAGCTATTCTGGAGCGACGGCGTGCATGCAAGCCTTGCGTCGCATGTGCTGCGTGGCGCATGCCGTTGCGCAAGCTGTGAGTCCTTGCGCCGTGGTGGTACGGGACCCCGTGCGGCACATGGTGTCTATTTGACAGAAATGCTGCCGGTGGGCGAGTTTGGCGTGCAGCTGTGTTTTGACGATGGACACAACCGGGGTATCTACCCCTGGGCCTATTTGCATGAACTTTCAACAATGAACTGCGTGGCCAGCATCGCATGAGCAACTTCTTTGATGCCAAGGTGTTGAGCGTGCACCACTGGACAGACCGTCTTTTTTCCTTCACCACCACGCGCGACCCAGGCTTTCGCTACCAAAGCGGTCAGTTCACCATGATTGGGCTGATGGTCAACGAAAGACCGTTGCTGCGGGCCTACAGCATGGTGAGTCCGCACTACGAAGAGACGCTGGAGTTTTTGAGTATCAAGGTGCCAGATGGACCACTGACCTCGCGCCTGCAACACATACAGTGCGGCGACACCATCGTGGTTGGGCGAAAGGCATCAGGCACACTGCTCACACAAAACCTGCTGCCAGGCCGCAATTTGTATTTGTTGTCGACCGGCACTGGGCTGGCACCCTTTATGAGTGTCATCCGCGACCCCGACGTGTATGATCAGTTTGAAAAGGTCGTTCTGGTGCATGGTTGTCGACATGTCAATGAACTGGCATACGACAAGCTTATCCTGGAAGACCTACCCAAGAACGAATGGCTCGGAGACAATGTGCGGTCCAAACTACTGTACTACCCGACGGTCACGCGAGAAGCGTTCCGCAACCAAGGTCGCATTCCCACGCTGCTGGAGTCTGGTCAATTGCCCAAAAGCATTGGTTTGGCACCCATCAGCATGGATGCGGATCGATTCATGTTGTGCGGCAGCCCAGAGATGCTGCGCGACACACGTACGCTGTTAGACAAACTTGGCTTGGCAGAGGGCAATATGAGCCGCCCCGGGCATTACGTCATCGAGCGCGCGTTTGTGGACAAATGAACGGGCGAGACTGTGATGCAGCGATTCATTCCGCATTGGATCACCCACTACCCGAAACAGCATTTTTCTAGCGATGTGCTGGCCGGCATTGTTACTGCAGTGCTGGTGCTGCCGCAAAACTTGGCCTATGCACTATTGGCAGGCCTACCGCCACAGGCCGGTCTGCTGGCGAGCATTTTCCCGGTCATTGCCTACGCGCTGTGGGGCAGTAGCATGACGCAGGCGGTGGGCCCGGTCGCGGTGACCGCGATCGTGACGTTTTCCGTGCTGAGTCCGTTGGCCGCTCCTTTTAGTGCTGAGTATGTGACCTTGGCGGCAGGCTTGGCATTGTTCTCCGGCATTCTGGTGTGGCTGTTCGGTGTGTTGAAGCTGGGCTTTCTGTCAGATCTCTTGAGCCGCCCGGTGGTGAGCGGCTTCATCTCCGGCGCAGCCGTGCTCATTGTGATCAGTCAGTTGAAAGTCCTGTTGGGCTTGGACGCACATGGCAAAGACATTTGGCAATTGCTAGTCGCTACGCTGCAAGCCCTGCCGCAACTTAAACCTACAACCACACTCATTGGTGCCGCAGGCTTTGCGGTGCTGCTGTTTTCGAAGTATTTCATGGGCAGTGTGCTGCTGCGCATGGGTGTTCAAAAGCCACGTACCGACGCTGTCGTGCGTTTGATGCCATTGGTCGTGGTGGTGTGTGCCACGGCGGCGGTGATGGTCCTTGATCTGGATCTGCACCATGGTGTTGCAGTGGTGGGTGCAATTGGGCAAGGTGGCTCTGGCATGGGGTTCATATTGCCGGAAGTCAGCCATATTGGTTTGTTGGCTTTACCGGCGCTCAGCGTGGCCTTTATCGGTACGGTGCAAAACATTGGCATGGCGCAAGCGCTTGCGGTTAAGCGCCGCGAACGCATTGATGCCAACCAAGAGCTGGTTGGACTTGGCGCATCCAACATGGTGGCTGCATTCTGCGGCGGCATGCCCGTGGGCGGCGGCATCTCGCGTACGGCGGTGAATGTGGCGGCAGGTGCGCAAACGCCCTTGGCCAGCGTGGTGGCCGCCCTTTCTATGCTGCTCATACTGATCGTGGGTACTACTGGCTTCACACGCATGCCGCTGGCGGTGTTGGCGGCCAGCATCATGGTGGCAGCGCTCAGCATGGTTGACGTGGGTGCCCTGCGGCGTGCCTGGCGTTACGACAAAGCCGATGGTGTCGCTCTGTTGGGTACGGCGTTGGGTGTGGTTGTGTTCGGGTTGCAGTGGGGTATTGCGCTGGGCATAGGGCTGTCTTTGGCATCGCTGCTCTATCGTGCCAGCACACCGCACATTGCGGTGATGGGGCGCATCGTTGGCACCGAGCATTTTCGCAACGTAGAGCGCCACGGTGTTGAAACCATTGCGGGTGTCGTGTTCTTGCGCGTGGACGAAAGCTTGTTTTTTGGCAACCTGCGCGCGGTTGAAGCCCGATTGAGTGCAATCGTCAACCACGACCCCGCAGTACATGACGTGGTGCTGGTGATGAGCGCCGTCAACCGTGTTGACATGACCGCCCTGGAGGCACTCACGGAAATTTGCGAAGACCTTGGTAAGCGCTCCATCCAGCTGCACCTGGCAGAAGTAAAGGGCCCGGTGCAAGACCGCATGGCGCGCACCCCGCTGTGGCGCAGCTTGACCGGCAGAATTCATTTGTCTTGCAATGATGCGTTTGAAGTGTTGCAGGGATCGTCTGACAGCTGACTCCACAATGAAATTGGCCACTAGCCCTCGTGGAATGTGCGTAACCAGCTATTAAAGTTATAGCGTCTTGTATACGCAGTCAACTAAACTGGGTTCAGCGCGGAGGGGCTTAAACTGTTGTGGGGCGGAAGCGGGTACTGATGAATGACAGCTTAGTGGAATTTCAATCCAGTGCCCTTGACCTGTCACCCGTGAATTTCGCGTCTGCTGCGAAACCGGTCGTCCGTGACACACCCTAGGGTTTCAAATAATGCCAAAGCAAAAGAAAACTGACTGGATTGCACTGTGGATGAACTTTGTTTTTGGCGCACTGGTGGGCGCGATCGCTGGGCTATGGGTTTGGCTGCGGCCCCGATGGGGGCTCTATCACTCAGGTTTTGCCGGATTTGTGTGCATCGTCGGTGGAGCATTGGCGGTCGGATTGATAGCCGTTGTTTTGCGAGAAGGCTTTTGGAATTCGTTTGAACGATGAGGCTCCTAAGGTCTGCTTTATCGCGAGTTACAAGCCCGCTACCAGCCCATCGCGGGTGCTCGTTCTGATGATGTGCACACCGCAAAGCTGCCAGTCGAACCCCAGTTGAAAGTGACTGGTATGTAGCGGATGGATCGCAAACAGGTAGACCCTCTATGCGACGCCCATCGACCCGAACGACCCTGCCCGCATAGGATTTTGGCGATGTGGCAGGCTTTTCACACGAATCTTACCGGCGACCCTTTTATGGGTCCCGCATTGAAAACCAAGCGACGTTCGATCTAGGCAGCTTGATAATCCGCTTATCCAAGCCATCGCAAAGCATCCACTCCTATGTCCAACACCCGTCACACCCGCATCCACGCAATGGTTCTCGCACTGCTAAGCGCACTGACGCTCTCGATGAGCGGCGCCCTTGCGCAAGCTGATGTGCACCCAGGCAAGGTTTTCAAGGAATGCTTGGACTGCCCGGAGATGGTGGTGATCCCGGCGGGCAGCTTCACCATGGGCAGTAGCGCATCGGAGCAGGCGCTGGCCAATGCCGGTGGACTTGACAAGAAATTTAGCGACCGAGAAAACCCGCAGCACAGCGTTAGCATCAAAAGCTTTGCGGCGGGTAAATACGCCGTCACCAAAGGCGAATTCGCCAAATTTGTCAACGCCAAAAACTACCAGACCGAAGCTGAGCAGGGTGATGGCTGTTTTGGATATAACGGCACTGAATGGAAGAAGGACAATGCCTACAGCTGGCGGAGTGTGGGCTTTTACCAGGGCGACGACCACCCGGTGGTGTGTGTCAGCTGGAATGACGCACAGGCCTACGCGCGCTGGGTGAGCGAAGTCAGTGGCAAGCAGTACCGCCTGCTCACTGAGGCGGAGCGTGAGTATGCGGCCCGTGGGGGCACGCAAACCGCCTTTTGGTGGGGCGAGAACATCAGTGTGTCGCAGGCCAACTATGACGCAAGCAGCCTTACTGGCAAGCCGTATAACGGCAGCTCGACTGGCGAATATCGCAAGGCTACGGTGTCGGTCAGCAGTTTCAGCGCCAACCCGTTTGGTTTGTACAACGTGCACGGCAATGTGTGGGAGTGGACCGAGGACTGCTTCCATGACACCTACACCGGCGCTCCAACCGACGGTAGTGCCTGGACGACTGCTTGCAGCAACACCGGTCGGGTGCTTCGTGGCGGTTCTTGGAACATCATTCCGGCGGTTCTGCGCTCGGCCTACCGCAACGGGAGCTCCCCGGTTATCCGCGACACCTTCGTCGGCTTTCGCCTTGCCAAGACTGAGCCCATTGTTCTGCATGCAAAGTAGTATCACGGCAGCAATTGCTATTGGGCACCACAAACCTTGCAGTCGAAAGAGGCAGCAAACAAGCTGCGCTCTTCGGGGCCTCCGTGCAGCGCGCGCTGGCTGCCCCTTACTTCCACCGCATCGCCTGTTTCTCAACACAGTGCCACGACAGCCCCGCAAACGCAAACGTTAGTGCCGTGCTGGCCACCACAAAGGCGACAAAGCTTGTCTCGTGCAATTTGAAGTGCGCCAGCACCTGCTGCACTGGAAAGCCATAGAGGTAGGCACCGTACGACCAGTCACCCATGCGCGCAGGCACGCGTGGCAGCCAGAGGCCATAGAGCGCCAGCCACAAGATCACTGTGCCCAGCCCCAGCAGGTAGAGCAAGAGCTGCCAGTTGTTGTGTGGCATGAGTAGCGCCACTACCACCACTACGGCTGCGGGCCACAGCAGTGCGCGCAAGCGGCTCCCCCAGCTGGCGAACGCCGCGCCCAGCGCAAACAGCAGGCCCAGCTTGCAGTGGTAGTAGTCCAACCCCCAGTGCGAATTGAATAGGCCCAGCACCGCCAGTGGCGGGCGCAGCAGCAGCAATCCACCCAGCGCGATGGCGACAAGCGTGACTTTGGCCCGCATGTTGCCCGGCAGCACACTCAGCAATGCCAGTGCCGCATAGCAGGTGATTTCGTAGGGCAATGACCATAGCGATCCGTTAATGGCATACGGCTGTGGGTTGTCGGCAAACACACCGAGCAGCACGTACTGCACCTGCCATCCGCTGGCGGTTAGAAGGTAGTTCCAAGTCTGTTTGGCGTGCCAATAGGCCGTGGGCGTTTGCGCGGTCATCAGCGGGCCCAGTACCAGCACGCTGAGCAGACAAATGGCAATCAGCCCAGGGTAGATGCGCAACGCGCGCCGCCGTGTGAACTCCAGCAGGTTAGGGCTGCGCTGCAGCGACAGCGTCACCAGGTAGCCGCTGAGTACAAAGAAGATGGATACGCCAATGCCGCCTAATGTGTCAAAGCCCGTGGCGGCCATCCAGGGCTCATGCTGTGGCCGATCGCCCAGAGGAAAACAATGGCTGAACAGCACCAGCCAGGCTGCCAGCAGGCGCAGAAAATCAAATCGGTTGTCGTGGTGGGCTAGGGACATGGTGGCGCGCTGCAACGGGCCGCCGGATGCTAGCACGCTGCTATCTTGGTACGATGGCGGCCACTGTCATGGCCCCATCATTTGGAGACTTTCGTATGCACATTCGTCACCCCCTCACACGCCAGGTTGGCCGGTTAGCCATTGCTGCTGCTGCGGCCTTGTTTGCCACCTGG